>NZ_JBYITD010000018.1:0-240673 GCF_057708945.1 Nonomuraea sp. bgisy101 | reverse complement strand
ACTCCAGGCCGCGGGGTTGGTTACGCTCGCGGACAAGGGCTACGTCGGCGCAGGTCAGCGGGTGCTTGTGCCGTATAAGGGACGCAACAAGCCGCAGTCGCAGAAGACCGCGAACTCCGCCCACGCCAAACTCCGCGGTCCCGGTGAACGAGCCAACGCGCAACTCAAGACCTGGCGCATCCTCCGCAAGCTTCGCTGCTGTCCTCTTCGCGCAGGTCAACTTGTCAAAGCCATCCTCGTCCTACAACTCCGCGAAGCCCGCTGAAATGGGTTCAGTAACTAGTCTAGAGAGCTTTAATGGCTGAGGTTACGGTGGGTGGACGTCCAGGCCGGTCTTGGCGGTGAAGCCGGTGATGAGGGCTGGCCGGTACTGCATGCGGTTGAGCCGGTTCTTCACCACGACGATCAGTTGGTCGACGGTCCGGATGGCGAGGTTGGCCAGGCTCTTCTTCATGTGCGCCCACACGCCCTCGACCGGGTTCAGTTCCGGAGCGTAGGCAGGCAAGTAGAATACCGTCAGCCGGGGACGCGAGGCGATCAGCTGTCTCATCTGCGCCGAGGTGTGGGTGTTGAGGTTGTCCCACACCACCACTAGCGGCCCGCTGAGCTGCTGATGGGCCGCATCGAACAACGCCGCGTAGTCGGCCTCAACGAACCCTCGCCGTTCGCCCTTGCGCCCGCGGTGCTGCCGCATCCGGTAAATCAACCGCGGCAGGCGCCCGGGGCGGGTGGCGATCAGACCTGCCACCGATACCCGCCCAGTGCCCTTGACAGGCAGCGACACGACCGGCGTGTGCCCCTTACGCCCCCAGGTGCGACCCCCGGGAGACCTCAAGGTCTGGCCGGCCTCGTCTTCGAAGCACAACCACACCCCTTGCTGCGCCGCCAGCCTTTTATGATCGGCCACTGTTGGCACGAATGAGGTGGTGACAGTGCGTGCTTAGGAAAGCAGGATCCGTTGCCGCAGCAGTTGCATCGGCTGGGCTGGAGCTGGCAGGCACCCTCCGGCCGCGCCGCCGAACGCGATGAGCAGGCCATTGGCGGTGAGGGCTCGCTGCACGAGTTCAGCCTCGCCCGGGTCTGTCCAGTCAACGGCTCGATGGACGGACAGCGCGAGAGTGCGCCCCTTCGCCGCGCGGCTGGAAACGTAGGGCCACGACGGTGGCCAGGCGGCGTCCGGCGCGGTGGGCGGGGGCTGCGGTCCAGTTGGTCGACGTGTAGGTAGGCCTGGGTGGTACGGGGGTTGGCGTGGCCGAGCAGGGCCTGCACCACGTCGAGTGGTTCGCCGGCGTGCAGCAGCGCGGTGGCCACGCTGTGCCGGATGGCGTGCGGGGTGCGCGTGTGCGGGCCCGGGACGCCGACGGCCCCTGCGAGCCGCTGCAGCAGGTCCAGGACGTAGGAGCGCTGTAGCCGGGCGCCGGTGCGGGTGACGAACAGCGGGCCGGGTGCCGACCCGCGCTCGGCCAGGTGCGCGCCATACGTGAGCGGCGTGTGAGCGCCAAGGGGCGGCGGCGCGGTTGCTAGGCACCGGGACGACCACGTTGATGGGCTTGGCATCTGGGGTGCCGTCCCCGTTGCGATCACCGTCGGCGTACTGGCGAGCCAGCACGCGCACGGCCTCCGGATCGAGGTTGGGATTCAGCGCGATCGGCGCGAGGATCATGCGGTCGCCCAGGTCGGCGGCGCTTCCTGGGGTGACGGGTTGGGCGACGTCTTGGGGGGAGGCGTTGAAATCGGTGACGAGGATGCTGTCGTTGGAGAGTGGCGGTCAGATAGACGCGGCGGCGCGCCGTCGCGAAGGCTGAAATCATCGCAATGGGTGGGCATGGCGGGCTTATCTGGATGCAGGTACTGGTCACGGTGACGGCACACAGGTCCAGCACATCAGCGATCAGCGGCCAGGTGAACTTGAAGTCATCGTCTCCGGCACACGGATGCAGGATTTGCATGACTCTGTCCTGCCGAGCGGTCCAGGACCAGAAGGGGACGGGCACCGTGGCGGTGGGATCGTCGGTCTCCAGGTCAGCCCATGCCTTGGGAGACTGCGCCCGAAGGTCTCGTTCGAATTCGTCGAGGAGGTCGTCGTAGGCGGTGTGGCCGGACGGGATGCTGAGCCGGAACTAGGCCTCGGTGGTGGCGAGCGCGGCATGGGCATCGTCGACCACGACGATGCCCATCTGCAGCTTGTCGCGATGATCGCCGCCTACCCCGAAGACGGATTGGCCGTTGATGAGCTTTTGAAAGGTGGTCACGAGCATCGACTGGCCGCTGCGAAACGCCAGGTCATCGAACCTTTCGGTCACTGCCAACCACATCTGGGCGGCCTCGGCGCGCACCTGAGCGGCCAGATAACGATCCGGGGCCAGGTAGACCGCGGGCCCCAGCTCCTCGTTAAGAGTGCTTCGAGCGATCAGCAGGCCGACGGCCGTCTTCCCGCCGCCGGTGTTCTGCTTGATGACGATGTCCCGCTTGTCCCGGCGCTCGAACCATGCCTCGAGGACCTCGCCCTGCTCATGCCGAAGATAGGGCCAGGGGCGGGAGACAGCGCCGCATAGATCTCTCGCGGGCGCAACAGCGGTTCACGCCGGTTGACCCCCACGAGATTGAGATCAATAGGCACCGTCGCGTCCCTTCCTCATGGGGCTAATCGGACGCGGCAGCCGCCGCGCCGCCATCTCGGCCAAGTTCACAACTGCCGGTCTGCGTTTGTGCGCAGTAGCGCCGTCATGCTGACCCCGCGTCAGCACGCTCTTCGGCAGCACGTTCACCGCCCGCATGCGCCCGCCTTCGTAGGTCCGCCTCAAATGCCTCACGCCGCTGCATCGGCCGAGCCGCCGTCACTGTTACCACCGCATGCCAGCGGCCGTAGCGTCCAGCCGCGGGCGGGCGGGGCGGGTTGATGGCGCCGGAACGATCGTCGACGCAGCCGTCCCCGCGGTCGACCAGCCGAACACCGCCGCCTTTGAGACCAAGCCGGACCCCGCGCGCGAGGAGCGACGACGGCGGCATAGACGGCGCCGGGCGCTGCTGAAGGCAGCCGAGATGGGACGCTCGCGCGGTGGATTAACCAGCAAGGTGCATCTGGCCGCCGACCGGCGCTGCCGCCCGCTGTCGTTCCAGCTCACTGCCGGACAGGCCCCGCTCTTCGTGGCCGTCTTGGAGGGCGTGCTCGGCCCGATCGGCCGCCCGCGCACCCGCCCCGGCGCGGTCGCGGCCGACAAGGCGTACTCCTCCCGCGCCAACCGCGCTTACCTGCGCAGACGCCATATCAAGGCCGTCATCCCGGAGAAGGCCGATCAAGCGGCCAGCCGGAAGTAGAAAGGCCGTCGCGGTGGACGGCCCCTCAATCACGACGACCAGTTGTACAAGGAGCGCAGCGCCGCCGAGCGCTGCATCAACAAGATCAAGGACTGGCGGGAGCTCGCCACCCGCTACGACAAGACACCCACCAGGTACCTCGCAGGCCTCCACCTACGGGGCGCCCTGATGTGGATCCGTAGCCTCCGACCTGCCCCCTGATCTCAACCAGGAACAGACCCTAGGCCACCTCTGAGGACACGGCCGTCCAGGTGTTGCACGACGCGGCGTCACCGCTGGAGAAGCCCCGGTTCGCCCACTTGCGGACGTTGGCCGTCTTCCCGTACACCCGCTCGCTGCCGGCGGCATCGCCCGTGAGCAGGCTCCTGACGTGGGCCCAGTCGCTGCTCGACCTGCCCTTCAGCGGCCAGATGCTCTTGACGAAGGCACCGGCCAGGCAGTCGGCCTGCAGGCTGTAGCGGCGCAGGCGCTCGTTGAGCTCAGCCTTGGTGTCGTACATCCCGCTACCGTCGACATTGGGGCCAATGAGGACGAGCTGCTGCATGTGCCGGGCGTACAGCGCAGCGGTGTTGACCATGAGCCACAGGTCGGAGGGATCCTCCAGGATGTCCTTGCCAAGCTTGTAGGCGACGACGCCGGTATCGCAGTAGATGCTGACCGAGCTCTCGCGCCGGCCAATGCCGCAGTAGGAGCCGGAACTGCTCACGAACTTCAGCCGGGGCGACTCGAAGCTGACGCCGGTCTCGCCGAGGTACTGCTCCCACGTCGCCTCTAGGCACTGCATGGCCGCGCCGATGTAGCGCTTGACGGAGGCAGCGTCGCCGCTCCTGACGGGCGGCTCCTCACAATCGGACGTGGGCATCTTGCCCAGTTTGTACAGGACGTTGTCGATCAGGACCTTCTGTTTGACTGGGTAGGCGGAGGCGGCCGTGGGCATCGCGCCGAGCCACAGGGCTGCGGCAGCCGCTAAGCCGGCGATCGCGCGAATCTTCATGATCCGGAGACTAGTCCAGAACGCGTGCGGTCAGATGGCCGCCGCTGCTGGAGCCGGGTGGCTGAGGCGCTGGAGGATCTCGGACGTGGCGCTGAACCGGTTGAAGGTGGTCGTCGACGACGTCTCGGATGTGCCCCCACAGCCAGGCTGGCATGGGCGGCAAGACGGCTCAGGCGCCCGTTGTAGTCACGCATCGCCGGTCCGCGGCGCGGTTTCCGACTGGCCGCGAGCGACCGTGCCCGAGGTGTGGCGGGCCGCAAGCTGAGTGGGCGCGGTGGCGGCCGCTGCGTACACGTCCTTGATCATCGCTCTGAGCTGGGGAAGGCGGATCACTGTCATCGTGGTCTGCTCCTTCAGTTCGGTATGCAGCCGTTCGACCGCCCGCTCGTCCCAGGACGTCTCGTCTTGGACCAGCACGATGTGTCGCTCGACGGCTCCACGAGCCGTCGGCTTCGGCGATCCAGACGGGTTCGTCGTCCTGGCCGTCGTAGTGGTTGACCATTATGCCGGGGCGGGCGCCGCCGGTCTGGGTGGTAGCGCGGATTCTGCCCTCGGGGTCGAGGGTGAAGGTGCGTGAGGTGGTGCCTTGGGTCATCGAGGCGAGCATGTCGTCGGCGTGGTAGCCGATGGTCAGGTCAGCGCCGCCGCTTGCGTGGGCCTTCGGGACCGTGGTGGTGCGGCCGAAGGCGTCGTAGGTGTAGCCGGTCGTGGTGAGGCGGTCGGCCTCGTCGTAGGTGTAGGTGGTGGTGGTTGGCGTGCTCGTGGTGGAGCACTCGCCGTTGGTGGCGGGGTTGTAGGTGTCCGGCGGCTGCGGTTGGTGTTAGCCGTGAACGCGTACGTCCGGGTGACGCATGTGCCGTTGTAGGTGTCGGCCACCTTGGTCAGGCGTCCTGCGGTGTCGTAGCCATACTCTTGGCGTCCGCCGGGGCTGGTGGCCGCGATGATGGTCCCGTTGATGCCAGGGGTGTTGGTGAACTCCAGCCAGCGGGTTTGGCCCTTGCTGTAGGTGAGCGCAGTCTCGTTGCCTGCGCGTGAACGCGACGGCCGTGATGCCGTAAGGCGCCAGCTCGCCCATCTTGGCATGCAGCTCGTCGGGGACGCCGCCGTTGGCGAACGGGTAGCTCGCCGCCAGCGCCGGCCGGGGGAGATCCACGGCGAGCAGGCCTGCGGTGGCGCCGGTCAGGGTGAGGAAACGTCTGCGGTCCATGGGGGAACTCCTCAGGGCGGCGGGCCCCTGCCCGGGGCCCCAACGATCATCAAGTGCGGTTGCATCATGGCAGACCGGTGAGGCTTCTTGATCCACCCCGGACAGGGGCAGCGACCCGCGCTGAGATCGGGCGGACAGTCCCGGTGCTGCCCGCCGGCGTCTTCGACGCGCTACACCCGGTCAGACCTGTCGGGCGAGGCCCTTCTCGATCGCCTCGATGATCCGCGGCCGCAGTTCGGCGCAACTGATGATCGCGTCCACCGAGCCGACCTCGACCGCCCGCTGGATGCTGTGCACGCGGTCGAACTCGGTGGCCACGTCGGTGAGCTTCTCGGCCCGCACGGAGGACCGCAGCTCGGCCAGCTCGGCGGCCAACGCGGCCCGCGCGGCGGCCGGAGCCTCCGCGACGCGGGCGGCCAGCGCGCGCACGCGGGGGTCGTTGTCCGTCCGCTTGTCGACGTCGCGGGAGAAGACCACCGCGGCGGCCGGAGCACCGCCGAGCACCGACGCGAACGAGCCCTCGACCGCGAGCACGGTCATGTTCGGGTTGAGCGCCTTGGAGAACACCACGAACGCGCCGCCGTGGTACCGCGAGATGACGCAGAACACGATGGGGCCCCTGAAGTTCACCACCGCGCGGCCGATCTCCGCACCGTACTCGAGCTGCAGCTTGCGCATCGACTCGGGCGAGCCGTCGAACCCTGACAGGTTGGCCAGCACGACCAGCGGACGGTTCCCGCTGGCGGCGTTGATGGCCCGAGCGGCCTTCTTGGACGAGCGCGGGAACAGGGTGCCCGCGGTGTAGGTGTCCGGGCCGTCGGTGGGAGGGAACCCGCGGCGCGGCACGGACCGGGACTCGATGCCGAGCAGGCACACCGGCCGGCCACCGAGGTGGACGTCCTGGACCGCGGCGGTGTCCGCGTCGGCCATGCCCGCCCACCGCTCCAGGACCGGGTGGTCCTGATCGGACAGCGCACGCATGACCGTGCGGATGTCGAACGGCTTCTTGCGATCAGGGTTGGACTCGGCGGAGAAGATCTGGCCCACGGTGGTGAAGTCGCTGCCCGGCACGGCGTGCGGGAACGTCGACACGTCGCGGTCCACCGGGTCGCCGGTGACCGTCTTGCGCGGCCCGCTCTCGCCCGGCGCGACATAGCTGTGGTCGTAGTGCGCCATCAGGACGTCCCGCGCGCCGCGGATGTCAGGCGCCCAGTACTGCGCCTGGCCGTTCGGGCCCATGATCCGGTCGTACCCGCCGATGCCGTGGTTGTCCTCGGCCGACACACCGCCGGAGAAGTCGAGCGATTGCTTGCCGGTCAGCACCATCGCGGAGTCCGGCGTCATCACCAGGATGCCCTTGGTGTGCATGAGCATCGTGGCCTCGGCGTTCCAGTACGGCTGGGCGCCGACGTTGATGCCCGCGACCACGATGTTGATCTCGCCGCCGTCCTGGGTGAAGTTCACGATCCGCTTCAGCGCGGCCGCCACCCAGTCCATGTTCTCGGTGCCGGACGACATCGAGATCCGGGCGCCGGCGGACAACGCGAACCACTCCAGCGGCACCCGCATCCGCTCGGCCAGGTCGAGCGCGGCGATCACCCGCGCGCACTCGGGCTCGGACAGCGCTCCGAGCGCCTTCGTCGGGTCGCCCAGCAGCACGACGCGGGTCATGCCCTCCGGGTGGCGCGGCGTGGGCGTGCTGACGACACCCGCGACGAGCGCGGCGGTGTTGCGCCCCTTGGGCCGGTCCACCGGCACCAGCTTCGCGTGCTCGTCCAGGTCGTACTCGGTGAACGAGCCGAACGGCCCGGCGAGCATGCCGGTGAGCTCGTACGGGTAGTGCGTGCCGCGGCTGTGCGCGCGCAGCACTTCCTGGCGGTAGTCGTCCAGCGGCTCGACGGGCTCGGTCGGCGGCTGCACGACGGACAGCTGCATGCCGGAGCCCACGTCGTAGCCGATCCGGACGGCGATGTCGGCGAGCTCGCCGGTGGCGCTGTCGCGGCGCCTGCCGAGGAACAGCACCTCCTCCAGGCCCGCGCCGGCCGTCGTGGGCAACACGCGCTTCGCCACTGTGTTCAGGTCGTCGGGGGAGAGGTCGGTCGGCGGCCACACGTAGATGACTATCCGGTTCGTGCCGGACGTCTTCGCGCCGGGCTTCTTGGCGCGGCGGATCGCGTCGAGGCACGTGGCCAGGGTGTCCTCGGCCGCGGGCAGCGCGACGAGTCTGCCCTCGTCGTCGCGCAACGGGGTCAGGTCGCGGACCTGGCCCAGGGCGACGAGGCGCTCGTCGGACGGGTTGCGCCGTGCCGCGGCTCTGAAGAGGTAGACCTCCTCGTCGGGCGAGGGCAGCCGGGTGAGGTCGAAGTCGCGCAACCGCTCCAGCTGCATGCGCTCCGCGATGCGCGGGTGCAGTCCGCGCAGCAGCCGTTCCTCCACGAAGCCGTCCGCGGACGGCCGGAAGGTGAAGTGGTGGTGCATCACGGCGCCGCTGTTGCCCGCGACGGTCGTGGTGACGCGGCCGACCCGGTTCGACGGCTGCTGCGCGCCCAGGGCCTCGCGCAGGAGCGTGGCCATCTCGTCGGGGTCGCTCGGACCGTCCGACCAGGTCAGGTAGACGTCCGCCACCAGTTCGCCGTCACCGGCGAACGTGTCGACCGCCTTGACCGCCTCGGCCAGCGCGGGGAAGTCGACCGCGGTGGTCACGACGCGGCCACCGCCGGTCGCGGTGCGGTGGTCGGCGACGACGAACGTGCAGCCCGCCACCTTGTTCACCCGGATGTCGCTGAGCGCGCGGCTGCCGTAGTAGCGGCGGCTCAACACCTCCAGCAGCGGCACGGGGTCCACGCCTTCGCGGCCGATCCGCTGGCCGACCAGCCGGACGAGCGGCTCGGCGCTGGCGACCATCGCGGAGATCCGCTCGGCGCGGTCAGGCGCGTCCGGGTGCTGGTCGAGGTGGCGCAGGTGCTTGCGCACGGCCGCGTACACCTTGGCGCGGGTACGGCGCAGCAGCGGCTGGACGAACCAGACGAACACGACGCTGCGCGCCAGGTCCGCGACGGCCGGGAACCTGACCTGGGTGGCGGCGACCAGGTGCTCCAGCGCCAGCCCGACGGTGACGCGGTCCGCCTCGGCGGGCGGGGCCTCGTTCACCCACTGGCGCAGCAGGGTCGTCACCACGGCGACGTCGGCGGACGCGCGCTGCTGGGCCAGGAAGATCCGGAAGACCGCGTCCTCCAGCTCAGGCGTGCGGTCCAGGCCCTCGACGCCGTAATGGGACAGCACGTGCGTGAGCCGCTGCTGGAAGCTCTCCGACAGCCCGGACCGGTCCGAGTCGAGGTACTGCAGGTAGGTGTGGAAGTACTCGCGGGGGCTGTGCACCGCGAAGTCGGACTGTGACTCCTTACCGGCGGGCCGGTTGCGGCTCAGTTCGCTCAGGTCGGCGAACAGGCTCAGCAGCTCGACCTCACCGGCCGGCTCGTGTTCGCCCTCCGCGACGAGCTCGGCGCGTGCGGCCAGGTAGGTGGCGAGCAGGCGCTTCTCGTCCTGCGAGTCGATGTCGAAGCCCAGCAGGAGGCTGCGCAGGTCCTGCAGACCACGCGCGGCCCGCTCGGCCGCGGGCACGTCCACCGGCTCGGGCGGCAGGTCCAGCTCGACCTCCTCCGCCGCGGCCGCGGGACCGGCCGCCTCGTCGTCGTCGCCCAGCGGCTCCAGACGGAGCAGGCGGGCGCCCGCCTCCACCTGGGTGCCGACCGACACCGCGAGCTCCCGCAGGCGACCGCGGAACGGCGCGCGCAGCACGGTCTCCATCTTCATGCTCTCGACCACGAGCAGCGGCGCACCGGCCTCGACCTCGTCGCCCGCCTGCAGCGGCGTGGCCACCACGAGCGCGGGCACGGGCGAGCGCACGATGCCGCCCTCGTCGCGGCTGATCCGGTGGGTGATGCCGTCGACCTCGACCAGGTGGATCGGGCCGTGCGTGCTGGTGACGACCTTGAAGCGGACGCCGTTCACGACGATCTGGCCACTGTGCTCGTCGAAGCGCTCGATGTCGACATCGGCCGCGTGCTCGGGGCCGCCCGCCGAGATGCCGACGCGGAAGCGGTGGCCGCCGGTGCGGGCGACCCGGACGCGATAGCAGACGTCGCGGAGCTTGAGCTCCAGCGCCCGGCCGCTCTCGTGCTGGGACTGCGGTCGGCCGCCGTGCGCGGTGGCCAGGAAACGCTGCCGCGTGACGGTCTCCTCGTCCTTGTAGGCCTCGATGGCGGCGGCGATCAGCGCGATCGCGGAATGCTGGTGCGACACGAGGGCGCCCTGGGCGCGCACGCGGTCGATCCAGCCGGTGTCGGCGGACCCGTCGATCACCGCGGGCTCGTCGAGCAGCATGCGGACGAAGCCCTTGTTCGTCACGCCGCCCTCGATGATGACGGTCGTCTGCGTCATCGCGCGGCGCAGGCGGGCCAACGCCTCCGTGCGGTCACGGCCGTGCGCGATGATCTTGGCGATCATCGAGTCGAAGTCAGCGGGGATCACGTCGCCCTCGCTGAACCCGGTGTCCACCCGGATACCGGGGCCGCTGGGCAGCACCAGCCGGGCGATCCGGCCCGGTGAAGGAGCGAAGTCGCGGTCGGAGTCCTCCGCGTTGAGGCGCGCCTCGACGGCGTGACCCCACTCCTCGGGCGCGTCACCCTCGAGCTTGCCGCCCGCCGCGACGTGCAACTGGGCCTTCACCAGGTCCACGCCGGTGGTGACCTCGGTGATCGGGTGCTCGACCTGCAGGCGCGTGTTGACCTCCAGGAACGCGAACAGCCGCTCACCGGGGTGGTAGAGGAACTCGACGGTGCCCGCGCCCTGGTAGTCCACCGCGAGCACGAGCCGCTCGGCCGCCGCCTTCAGCTCGGCGACCTGCCTGGCGTTGAGCACCGGGGAGGCGGACTCCTCGATGATCTTCTGGTTGCGCCGCTGCACAGAGCAGTCGCGCACGCCCAGCGCCCACGCGGTGCCCTGCCCGTCCGCGATGACCTGCACCTCGACGTGCCGGGCGCCCGTCACCAGGCGCTCCAGAAACACGACGCCGCTGCCGAACGCGCGCGCGGCTTCCTGGCGCGTCAGCTCGTAGGCCTGGGCCAGCTCGTCGGCGTCGGAGATCATCCGGATGCCGCGACCACCGCCGCCCGCGGTCGCCTTCAGCATCAAGGGGTAGCCGATCCGGTCGGCCGCCGCCTTCGCGTCCTCCAGCGTGTCCACCGGACCGCGGCTCCACGGCGCGACGGGCACGCCGACCTCTTCGGCGATCAGCTTCGAGCCGATCTTGTCGCCCAGTCTGCGCATCGCCGCGGAGCTCGGGCCGACGAACGTCACGCCGATCTCGGCGCACAGGTCGGCGAACGCCGGATCCTCCGCCACGAAGCCCCAACCGACCCAGGCCGCGTCCGCGCCGGTCTCGACCAGCGCCTTCCTCAGGACAGCGTGGTCCAGGTAGGGCCGGTTCGCGGCGAGCCCCAGGTCGTAGGCGATGTCCGCCTCGCGGACGAACGTGGCCGTCCGGTCGGAGTCCGTGTACAGCGCGACGGTCTCGATCCGTGTCCCCGTCTCCGCGGCTAGGTCCCGAACGGCGTGGATGAGCCGCATGGCGGCTTCACCGCGGTTGACGATGGCGACACGACTGAACACTGAGCGGGCCTTTCGAAGACAGTGAACACGGCGGCCGTCCCCGCCCTGACCGGGTACATACTGTCGGCTGCCCCCCGGTATCGGAATGGCGGCGACTCAGCGGGCTTCGCGGCCGGAGTTGTGGGGATCGCACAAACGCACCCGGCGGTGCGGTGTGGCATGAGGCTGCTGTGACCGCGGTTGCGCAACTTCCTCGCCTCAGGCCGACGCCTCCGCGAGCCCGTCCAGATAGTGCCGGACGGGACCGAGGCTGAGCAGCCCCGTTCCGCCGCCGGCCAGCTCGTTCGCGGCAGGCAGGAGCTCCCGCCTGAGCCGCTTCATCGCGGTGTGGTCGCGGACGCCGATCGCGACCCTGGCTTCGAGGGCCAGCCGCGCCTCGTAGAGCAGGTCGCGCGGCGAGGCCGGGAGCGTGCGCAGGGCCACGGCCGCCTCCTCGGACCTGCCCGAGACCAGCAGCCGCAGTGCGTGCGCCCACTCGCGGCAGGTGCCGAAGTCGGCGCTCCAGTCCACCGTGTCCCTGTCGAGAGAGAGCAGCGCGAGAGGCAGCAGACCACGTGCCATCCCTCGCATGCCGGTGCTGTTCAGGCGGGACGCCGCGGAGCGGTAGGCGGCCTCGGCTTCGGCCGTACGGCCTTCGACCGCGAGCCGCAGCGCCGCGTACCACTGGGTGAAGACGCCGACCAGGGGGATGTCGTGCCACTCGGCGAAGGCGTCGGCCGCGGCGGCGTGCCGGTCGGCGGCCTCGAAGTCGGCCAGGGCGGAGTGCGCCTGCAGCAGGATCAGGTGTCCGGTGACCTCGAATCCGGGCAGGTCATTCTGAACGGCCAGAGCCAGCAGCTCGGTCCCGATGCCGATCCGCTCGGGGGCCAGCCCTGTGCGGTGGAAGGACTGCATGTAACGGCCGTTGAGCGCGAAGGCCAGCAGTACCGGATCCCCTGCGCGGCGGGCGAGCGCCTCGGCCTCCGCCGCCGCGTCGTGCGCTCGCGCGCTGCCGGCGCCCCGGGATTCGAGGGCGATGGTGCTCTGCAGCCGGCTTCGCTCGGCCGGCCGTTCGGGCGGAAGGGCGGCCAGGGCGCGCTCTGCGGCGGCGACGACCCGGCGGGACAGGGGCTCGTCGTCGTTGGTCGTCCAGACGGCGGGGACGTCGAAGGCCCCGAGCACCTGCGAGGACAGGTCCGGGTCGTCGAGCTCGCCGATCGCGGCGAGGGCCTGGGCACGGAAGGTCCTGGCGGTGTCCAGGTCGCCGATGAGCGCCAGCGCCCGCACCAGCCCCATCACGATCTCCAGCCGCGCCCGTACGTCCTGATCCTCCCGAAGGTCGTGAGCGCCCAACGCGTCCCGCCACAGCCGCGCCGCCAGGTGCGGAGCGAAGCGCCGCTCCGCACGCTCGGCCGCGGCCCTCGCGTAGTGGGCGGCGCGCGGCGCGGTGGCGCGGCTCTGCGCGCGCACGTAGTGGTGAGCGATGGTCTCGATGTCGTACGGCCTGAGCCGCTCGACGATCTCCGCTGTCCGGGCGTGGAAGCGGGCCCGACGACTGCGGGTCATGTCGTCGTACAGCGTGTCGCGGACCAGGGCATGGGCGAAGGCCACCCGTTCGGCCCCTGGTTCGACCACGAATCCGGCCCGCGTCGCGTCCTCGACCGCGTGCAGAACCGTCTCCTCGTCGCCCGTCAACTCGGTCAGCACCACCAGATCCGCCTCCTGGCCGAGCACCGCGGCCTGACGCAGAACGTCGCGGCTCCGCTCGGGAAGCCCGGACAGCCGGTGGCGTACGACGTCGCGGATCCCGTGGGGCACGTCCGACAGGCCCGCCACGCCCTCGGCGTCATAGAGGCTGGCCAGTTCGCGGACGTAGAAGGGATTTCCCGCGCTCCGGCCATAAATGATCTTGATGGAGGCGGGCTCGGGTTTCCGGTGGGAGACGGCGGCGACGAGGTCGGCCACCGCCTCCTCGGGCAGGCCGCCGAGATGGACCCGGGTGGGTTCGGCCCGGGCGAGCCTGGCAAGCGCCGCGGTCAGCGCAGGAGTGAGCTCGGTGGAGCGGTAGGTTCCGACGATCAGGACGCGCCCCCGCGGCGGCTCGGCGGACAGAGAGACCAGCAGGTCCAACGTCTCCTCGCCGGCCCACTGCAGGTCGTCAAGAATCAGCAGCAGCGGTGCCCGCTCGGCCGCCCGCGCCACGGCGGCCGCGACGTGACGGCGCAGGGCGAACCTGTCGGCTGGGAAGTCGGCGACGGCACCGAGCGCGGCGAGGATCCGGCTCCACGGCCAGGCCGCCGGCACACCACCGCCTTCGGAGCCGGCTCCCCGGACGCTGGTCCAGCCCTGCGCCCGGAGCCGTCGCGCCAGCTCCTCCGCGAGGGCGGTCTTGCCCGCTCCCGCCTCGCCTGAGATCAGTCCCAGGGTGGTGGCAGGCCGCTGGAGGGCGGCCAGTTCTTCGGTCCGGCCGAAGAAGGGGCGTGGCGAGGAATGCCCCTCCCGCGCGGGCAGGGCCAGATGCGGAGCCTGGGCCAGGATGTCGGCCTCCAGCCTGCGCAGCTCGGGACCCGGATCCACGCCCAGCTCCTCGACCAGGCTCTCCCTGGCCCTGCGGAGCACGCCGAGGGCGTCGCCTTGGCGGCCGGAGCGGTACAGCGCCAGAGCCAGAAGCCGCCAGGCGTCCTCACGGTACGGGTGCCCGCCGACCTGGGTTTCCAGATCGGCCACCACGTCGGCGGCCAGGCCGAGCGCCAGCGCCGCCTCCGCTCGCCGCTCGATGGCGAGGAGCCTCAGCTCGCCGAGCCTGGTGATCTCGCCACGGGCCCAGTCCCGGTCGGCGAACTCGGCGTAGGCAGGCCCCCGCCAGAGCGCCAGCGCCCCGTCGAGGAGCGCCATGGCCCGCTCGGGAGGAAGCTCACGGGAGTCGGCGACCGCCTTCTCGAACCGCCAGGCGTCCACGTTCTGCTGTTCGGCCCGCAGCGCGTACCCAGGCGCGGCCGTGACGAGGAGCTCGGCCGGCGCGCGAGGCAGGCGGTCGGGCTCCAGGGCCCGTCGAAGCGCGGACACGAAGGTCTGCACGGTCCCGAGCGCGCCCTCGGGCGGGTCGTCCCACAGGTCAGCGATCAGCCAGTCCACCGGGACCACCCTGCCCCTGGCGATCAGCAGCCTGGCCAGGAGCTCCCGGTGCCGGGGCCCCTTGAGCTCGACGGGCCTCCGCTGCCCGTCGAGGGCCTGCAACGGCCCGAGCACCCCGAATTCGATCACTTCTCCCATCCTAGCTGCGCTTCGTCCTGCTCAGTGGCCGCTGACCAGGCGCTCAGTCGCCTCGCCCAGGCTGTTCCTGTCAACCGAAGGGGAGAACCTCATGATCACCGGATTCGACCGTCAGCGGATCACCGTGGCGGACGGCGTGGCGCTCAACGTCGCCGTGGGCGGCTCGGGCAGCCCGATCGTGCTGCTGCACGGCTTCCCGCAGACCCACCTGATGTGGCGGCACGTCGCGGCCGACCTGGCCGCCGACCACACTGTCATCTGCCCCGACCTGCGCGGGTACGGCGACAGCGACAAGCCTGCCGAGCCCGACGGAAGCGCCTACTCCAAGCGGACGATGGCCGCCGACATCGTCGCGCTCGCCGGCGCCCTCGGGCACGACCGCTTCGCCCTGGCCGGACACGACAGGGGCGCCCTGGTCGCCGTCCGCGCCGGGCTCGACCACCCCGGCACCGTCACCCACCTGGCCTGCCTCGACGTCCTGCCCACGCTGGACATGTGGAACGTCATGCGAGGAACCTCGGCCGCCGTCGGCTTCCACCTCTTCCTGATGGCGCAACCCCCCGGCCTGCCCGAACAGATGATCAGCGCGAGCGCCGACGCCTTCTTCGGCCACTTCCTGGACGCGTGGACCCTCGACCCCGGCGCCATCCCGGCCGACATCCGCGCCGCCTACCTGGAAGCGTCCCGCGAGGCGGTCCCCTCGATCGTCGCCGACTACCGGGCCTCGGCCGGCATCGACGTCGAACACGATCGGGCCGACCGTGAGGCGGGCAACACCCTGCGGATGCCCGTCACCGTCCTGCAACAGGACTGGGGCGCGATGCTCGGGTTCGACGCCGCGGACCTCTGGCGTGCCTGGGCTCCCCGGCTGGAGCACCACACCGTGACCGCTGGGCACTTCATGGCCGAGGAGGACCCCGCCGAGGTCATCAAGGCCCTGCGGAGCCTCCTGACCCGCTGACCGCCGCCCGGCGCCTGCGCGTTCCAACCCGCCTGCGCCGATCGAGCATGACCGCCGACCGGTCGAGCGCGGCGATCGCCGTCGTCGTGAAGGGCCGGGCCAGGGCCAGGCTGTGACGAACAACGGGATAGCGTGGGAGGCAACCCCTCTGACCCGCACATGCCAAGCGTTCGCGCCGCGGACCCAGCCGGAAGGCCCCTGGCAGGGCGAAGCGGCGAGCTCATCACTCGTTTCCACGGCAGATGCCGCAAGAAGCCGAGCACCCACTCGCGAGGGGGCCCACCATGGCACACAAGAGGACGGTGCACGTCCGCAGGGTTTACGAGGCTCCGGAGCAGGCTGACGGCGCCAGAGTGTTGGTCGACCGGATCTGGCCCCGCGGAATGACCAAGGAGAAAGCCCACCTCGACGAGTGGTGCAAGCAGGTCGCACCGTCCACGGAACTGCGCAAGTGGTATGGCCACGACCCCGAGCGTTTCGCGGAATTCAGCCTCCGCTACCGGGCCGAGCTCGAGGATCCCCAGCGCGCGGCCGCGCTGGAGCACCTGCGCGACCTCGCCAAGGGCCGAACTCTGACACTGCTCACCGCGACCAGGCATCCCGACATCAGCGAAGCCGAGGTGCTCGCCGAACTGCTCCGGGGCTGACCGTCCCAGAGCAGCGGTACGGTCCACGCGGCCGCCGGCGTGGCCGTTCGACGCCGAGATTCCCATCAGGGGTAGGTCGCGGATCGCGGTACGGAGATCCTCGGCCGGGCGCCGGGCACGGAGAGGAAGAAGTCTCCGCTGCCTTCAGGGCGTGAAAGGCTCCACCCGGCCGCCGCTGTTGCGGGCATCGACGGCATGCCCCGCGCACAGGAGCGTCTCGCCTGCGATGTCGATCAGGCGGTGGGTGGCGAGCTCGGCGCACGGGGCGATCTCGCGCCGGTAACCCCACGTTCGGCCGCAGCCGGGGGTGGCGCAGTGGGTTGTGCCGCCGGCCGCGATCAGGGTGCTGCCGTGTTCGGGGCATACTCCCCAGCCCATGCTGCAGAAGGTGAACAGCCGGTAGGCGGGCCGGAGATCGCAGGCGGTCTCCAACAGCTCGTAGGCGGCCTGGCGGACGAGGCCGGCGGCGTCCGGCAGCCGGAATCCGGCCCGGCCCTGGGGGTCGGCCTGCGACAGTACGCCCGCCAGGTTGTCGATGGCGGCCGCAAGCTCCTCGGCGTGGGTGGCGAGCTCGCGCACCTCGGCGGCCGTGGGAGTGGCCGGTGTTGACGTCATGGTCTCTTCTGCTCAGGTGGTGGCGGCCTGCTGCGTGAACCAGCCGGCCCTCTGCCGAAACTACCCCCTTCAGCACCGTGAAACGCGTCCTGACCTGACAGCCGAGGCCCTATCGGGGCTGCCCGTCGGGGGACATCGGAGCCCCGTGCGCACGATGGCGGTCCTGCGCCGGCCGCGGCACTCGACGTCCGCCGTGTCACACGTCGAACAGCGCGCTCTCCACGTGGTCGAGCGCCAGCCGTACCGCTCCCAATGCCACCGATTCGCTGCCCAGCGTCGACGCCTCCACCCGCACGGGGAAGAGGCAGAGCTCAGCGAGCTCCTCACGCAGGGGTCCCACCAGCAGGTCACCAGCACCTGACATGCCGCCACCGAGCACGACCAGCTCGGGGTCCATGGTGAGAATCGCCGCGCCCACACCTCTGGCCAGGTCGCGGGCGAAGTCCCGGACGATGGCGCCCGCCTTGTGGTCGCCCCTGCGCACCGCCACGAAGACCCGCTCGGCGGCCTCCGCGGTCGAGCCCTCGTCCTGGCCGTAGGCGTAGAACCGGTCCAACGCGGTGTACCACCCGAAGGCGCTCATCACGCCGATCTCTCCGGCGGCGCCGTTGCGGCCGAGGTGCAGCTTGGGGATCAGGCCGGGCGGCTACGCCTCGACGGCCGGCCACCTCCTCGCATGCGCTGCAACGACCCGGGCGCGCCTTGCCTCGGCGTGGCCTGCCGATTCCAGGTCTCAGCGCTGCCTGAAGGCTCTGCGGTAGTCGCGGGGCGGCACGCCGCGGCGCAGCGCGAACCGCTCTCTGAACACGGCGGCGCTGCCGTAGCCGACGTGACGAGCGATGTGCTCGACGGGCAGGTCGGTCGTCTCCTGGCTCCCATGACCGACGCACCCAGCGGCCGTTCGGCCGCCTTCCATGTCCTGGCCACCGGATACACGACCTCCACGGGACCCGGCGTGGCCGCCACCGTGTCCTACGTCACCGAGGGCGACCTCAGAATCGTGGTGGACCCCGGCATGGTCGCGAGCCAGTCGTTGATCACCGACGCGCTGGCCGATCTCGGCCTGAAGACGGACGACATCACCGACGTCGTGCTCAGCCACCACCACCCCGACAACATCCTCAACGTGGGCCTGTTCGGCCAGGCGCGCATCCACGACCACAAGGCGATCTACCGTGGTCATGAGTGGACGAGCAGGGAGGCTGAGGGCTACGCGTTCTCCCCGTCGATCAGGCTGATCGCCACCCCCGGCCACAGCGCCGAGGACATCACCCTGCTGGCCGGCACCGCCCAGGGCGTCGTGGCCTTCGCGGGCGACCTGTGGTGGCGGGCCGACGGCCCCGCCGACGACCCGGTCACCATCGATCGCCGTCTCCTCCGGACCAGCAGGGAGCGCGTACTGGCCGTCGCCGACCTCATCGTCCCCGGGCACGGCGCACCCTTCACCCCGACAGCGGCCACTCCGCGCTGACGCTCGAAAACGTCGAGGTCAGCGGCAGCACCGGGACCTTCACCGGCTCCCGCCCCTGTGCGGTCATCGTCGACCGGCCGGCCTCCCTCAGCCTGGAAGGACTTCCTCCCGGTGGAGCCGGCAAGACCACCATGGTGAAGGTCCTGTCCACGCTCATCTCCGCCGGCGGCGGCGTCGACCTGCACGTGCGCGTGCGTCAGTCGCGCCGGGCCAGCTCGTCGAGCGCCGTCAGCGCGGGCAGCTCGCTCTGTGCCTGCGTCTGGACGGTGCCGCAGACCTGGTCCTCCGGTTCACCAGCCCACCGGTGCAGGGCCGTGAGCGGCAGGTCGCCCGCGGCCTTGGCTTCGCGCAGGCGCCCGACCCAGGCGATGGCCGCGTTCCGGCCCTCCGCTCCGGCGGACTCAGCGGGGACGAATCCGGCCGACTCCTCGCGGGCGGCGGCCCACAGGTAGCCCAGCGTCATGCCAGACAGGGTGACCGGGACGAAGGAGATCGCGCCGGACGCCGTCCACGACCATTCGTCAGGAACGCTGATGGTGTGGAAGGCGGGGTTGTCACGCGGCGAATCCATGATCAGTCCTCGTCTCTCAGGACGGTGGCGAACACCTTGTACTGGTTGTTCTCGACCAGCACCTTGTCCACCCTGTACCGACTTCCCCTGGCCAGCAGGAGCTCGCTCGACGGCCCCTCCGACCGCTCGATGTCGGGGAAGAGCCCCCGCATGTGGACGGCGTGCGTGCCGGCGGGGACCCTGAGCCAGATCTTGACCATGGTGTAGCGCTGGACGAAGTGCTCATAGGGGGGAGGATGCTTGTTGGTGGACGTGGACAGGAAGGCGAGATCCTCCTGGGTCGTGCCCTCGAGACGGTCCATCGGCCGGTCGAAGGCGTCCACAAGCACCTGCCTGGACACCACGATGTCCTCGGGGACCACTGATTGCAGCATCGCGGCGTCCATGTCGGCGATGTGCGCCGCCGCTTCCGGCGATGGCTCGGTCATCTGCCGGAGCGGCTGGTTGATCTCGGGGAAGGTATCGTTCCGCCGATAGGCGCGCAGCGCCTCCCGCGAGGCCGTGGTGAACCGCTCCGACTGCGGGGTCATGTGGCGTTCCACCCAGGCGGCGTAATCACTGTCGGCATGGAAGCGGGCTGCCCCGTCACTCCATCCGGAGAGGCCGTTCCAGCCGGTGATCTCCTGGCTGAGGAAGTGGCGCTCGCTCATCCGCCAGAAGTTCCGGTTGAGACCGGCGACGAGTTCCTCACCTGGTGGCTTCCCCTCGACCCGCTGACGCACCAGAAGGGTGTTCGTCGCGGGGTCGTAGGAGGCTCCACCGGACCTGCCGTCGTGCTCGTGGAAGAGCTTGACCTCGATGGTGATGTCGAATCGCTTGAGCAGTGCCAGCCTCTCCGCGGGAGCGTCTCCATGGCGATGGATCACTTCCGCCATGTCGGCGATTCGCCCCGCCTGTACGGCCTCCGCGTCAGCGCGGGCCCGAAGGGCATCGGAGACGTCGGGGGACCGCCGCGCTCTCAAGGCGTCGGCCGCGGCCGCGTCGGCCGCCGCACGTGCGCCTGCCACGTCGCCTTCGGCCAGCGCGTTCCTGGCGTCGTGGAGCGGCCGGATGCCGTCCGCCCCGGTCGGCGGCGCGTCACGCACCTGCGGCCCGCCGGCGGTCTCGTCCGCAGGAAGCGTGCTCGGATCCGGCCGGTCCCGGCCGTCCCCTCCTTCGCGGCCGGGCGTGTCGTTGTGCACCGGCCCGTGGGCCTCGGGTGGGTCGGACGGCTGGTTGATCAGGTCGTCGATCGACGGCCGCGATGGGCCACCCGCTTCCGCCCGGTCCTGGGGTGTCTGGCCCTGCCCGTTGCGCACGGCGGGCTCGTCCGGCCCCGCCGCCCTGCCGCCGCCGTCGCCTCGATGCGCGGGAGCGCCTTCCCGAACGGCCTGCCGAGGAGGGTGCGCGAGGGAGTCCGGCACGGCTCCCGGGGGGCGTGCTCCGGCGACAGGTTCGGCGCCGCGCACGGGCGCGACCGCGGGCACGTCATGACGCGCGGCGGTGGCCTGCAGGCCGGTCCCGGCATGGGCGTCGCGGAAGGGCGGCTCAGGTGTGCCGGACCGCACGTCCGGTGGGGTGCCGACGTTCGGCGGGGCTTCCGCGAGGTGGCTGGCGCGTTCGCCGTCCTGGCGCGCGGGCCTCTCAGCGGCCGGTCCCCGGTCGCCAGGCGCGTCGAAGGCCGGAAGGGGCGTCGCCGGTCCAGGGTCCGGCGGCACCCGCCTGGGATCGGGCACCGGTCCGAAGCCCGGCGGGTCTTTCGGTGGCGCGGAGCCGGGGGATGGCGGATCTTGCGGCAGGTGGTCTGGAGGCGGTACGGCGCCGCCTTCGCCACGGCGTCCCAGGAGCAGCGGCGACGCCAGGTGCTGGCCGTCCGCGCCCAGCGCCCCCGCGGTGCCGCTCTTGAGGATGAGGTCCCAGTCGAGTGGCCGGCCGTCTATCTTCAGGCTGATCGCGGTGGTGGCCGACCCCGCGACGCCGTACTGCAACGCCTGGCCGGGAAGGGTGTGCATCAACCCCGCCAGCAGCCGCTCGCCGAAGGCCGCCTCGGCCCGCGCCACCCCGGCGTGCAGCGCCGGTGGCGCCAGGCGGCCCAGCCCGCAGCCGAGCAGCCCTGTCAGCAGCCCGTTGATGGCTCCGTCCCGCACGGCCATCAGCAGCTGGTCGGTGTCGAACGTGTCGCGCCGCCCACCCTCGATCTGGGTCGCCTGCACCAGGAGTTCCACCGCACCGCCGAAGCCGGCGAAGACACCCATCAGCATCAGGGTGGTGTTGCGGATCTGTAGCGCGCTCATCCTGGAGACCTGCAGGACAGGGCGGAGCAGCCACGGCGCCTGCCACAGCACCAGCGGCAGCACGATGAGCAGGAAGACCACGATGAACGTGATCATGCGCTGCGCGTGCTGGATCGTGACGCCGACGCCGTTCAGCGAGATCGCCGCGCGGATGAGCCGCTGCACCAGTTCGGCCCGCCGTCCGCCCACGGTCTGCTCGACGTGGCGGACGAACGCCTGCTGGGCTGCTCCGTTCCAGGAGTCGCCGATCATACTGGCGACGGCGGGGTCGGCCGCCTCGGTGCCGGCGACCACCCGGTGCGCCGCCACCACGCAGGCGTCGGCCATCCGGAAGCATCCCTCAGGGTCCCCCTCCGGCCAGGCCATGCCGGTGACCCAGTCGATGTGCGGCCGGAGGAACTCGGGGACCACGCATCCGTCGAAACCCATACGCGATCGTCAGCCGTGGAGCCGGGCAGGGATCACCCGGTGCCCCCGTTGACGTGCTCGACGCCTTCGTAGAGCGTGGCGTTCGCCTGCAGGCCCGTGTCCATGTCGTCGAGTTCGGCGAGGTAGGCGTCGAACGCGGCGTAGACCTCCCGCTCGATGGTGGGGAGATTCCGGTGCAACTCGACGCCGTACTGGTCGTCGCCGAGCGCGGCCCTGTCCCTGTCGAGGGCCGCGCGCAGGTCGCGCTTGGCCGCGGCCACGCTGTCGTGGTGGTCGCGGGCCATGGCACCTCCTCCGCGGAGCCGGTTCGACGAGGCGGAATAGCCCTGGTCGCTCACGCTGTCCCCAGTCCGGAGGCGCCGGACCCGAGCCTGCGCGACAACGGCGTGCACGTGTCGGCGAGGTCGTCGAACGATGTGCTGAATGTGTCCGCCACAGGGCGCACCTCCCCTTTCGTCAGCGCTGTGACGATCATGATAAGTCCGCCGATGCCCGCTACCGGGTGAATGTGGTGATTGTTATTGGATGCCCGGTCGTCACGCGCCTGCCGACCCGTTGGGCTCGTCGAGCGAGACGGTGCAAGCCGATTCCCGGCGCCCGGAGGAGCCGGTTCTGGCGCTCAAGGAGAGAAAGCGCATGGGCGAGTGGCCGGGTCCGCCGCGCAAGTGGGGCTCGTTGCGCGCGGCGGACCCGGGTTGTTCAGGAGGCAGGACCCACCTTGATGGTGGTTCGCAGGCCCTTGTTCGCTTCCTTCACCACGTCGATCCTGGTGTTGGTGTCGGGCGGGATGACGCCCTGCTGGGGGTTGGTGCTGTACCAGTAGACGCCGGTGCGGTCGTTGAAGGAGGAGACCCCCGGCAGCGCCGGGAAGATCGTCTTCGTGCTGTCCTTGTGCAGCGCCACCCGGTCGGTCGGGGTCAGGCCGAAGGCTGAATCGAACACCTGGATCCGGCTGTTGACCTTGGTGTAGTCCTTCCAGAGCAGCGGGACGGCACGGGCGTCGATCGGCAGGATCATGCCCTCGCCGACGTGGTTACGGGTGGCGTTGTCGGTGTAGGCGGTATCCCACAGCCAGATGAGCAGGCCGTCCTGATAGGGGTAGTGCTCGTAGATCTCCCGCCGCGCGGGGTCGTTGGAGAAGCCGGCGCTGTACGGACCGGTCTTGAGGTAGGCGCCGTAACCGGCGTAGCGCCGGTTCTCGGCGATGTAGGCGCGCGGGTGGTCCTTCCTGCCGGTCTTCCCTGTACGGCTGAAGCCCACGGCGGTCCAGCCGTTGTCGCCGGCTTCGACGTCGTCCTGGACGACGCCGGTGATGGAGTCGATGAGGAAACCGTTCTCGACGGTGTTGGTGTCGGTGACGTAGCGGAACCGGAACCGGATCTTCTTGCCCGCGTAGGCGTCCAGGGGAAGGCTGAGGTCGGTCCAGCCGCTGCGGCCGGTGATGCCGGGGACGCCGTCGACGGAGGGAATCGGCTGCCCGCCGACGGTGCCGCCGATCGGAGTCCATGAGGTGCCGTCCTCGGAGACCTCGGCGTAGAGATAGTCGAAGTCCTGCTCGATCTGGTACCAGACCTTGGCGTCGAGCCTGGCCGTCGTCAGCCCGGTGAGGTCGAGTTCGCGGGTGAGCGTCTCGTTGAGGTAGTCGCCCTTGCCGCTCCACCACTGGAAGGACCCCTGGACGGGGTCGACCAGCTCGGTGGTGACCGTGTGCGCCGGCAGGTCGACGATGACGGCCTGCGGATCGGCGGTGTTGTAGGAGCTCACTCCGAGGGTGTGGGTGGAGGCGGTGGCGGCCCTGGCCCTGTCGTGGCTGAGCCAGCCGAGCCGCAGCTTGCTCCACGCGTCCAGGTCCCCAGGGAACTCCCCGGTCTGCCCGTTCTTCGTGCCCAGGTAGGAGCCGCTCGACATGAGCGACCAGAACTCGACGCTGTTGCTGCCGCCGCCGTCGTACAGGTCGGGCAGGCCCAGATCGTGGCCGTACTCGTGGGCGATCAGGCCGACGCCGCTGTTCTCGCCTGCGGTCAGGAACTTGCCGACCCAGAGGCCGGTGTCGCCGATCTGGGTGCCGCCGCGCAGGTTGCCGGCGGGGCCCGTGCGCCCGCGCAGGTTCCAGTAGGCGTCGTGGCTGACCGCCCAGAGCGCGTCGGCGCCCTGCGCGCCCCCGCCCCATGTCTGGTCGACGCCGGAATGGATGACCTGGAATCGGTCGAGGTAGCCGTCGGGCTCGTCGAAGTTCCCGTCGCCGTCGTGGTCGTATCGGTCCCAGACGTCGAAGCTCTTGAGCTCCGCCGTGATGTCCTCGACGCTGCGGCCCTTGGCGCGTTCGACGTCGTACCAGGCGTTGGCGGAGTCCTTGACGAAGTCGAACAGGGGAGTGTCGCAGTCCAGGCCGCTGTCGCAGCGCGGCGTGCCGTACCGGGACTCGTTGTAGGGGACCTTCACCCAGTCGGAGACGTAGCCGTCGATGTCGTAGCGGCCCGAGGACTGCAGCCGGTAGAAGTTGCGCAGCGAGTTGGCGCCTTCGGCGTCGTTGAAGTAGATGTCCTGGTAGTAGGCCCGGTTGAAGTCCCGCTGCCAGAGGGTGTGGTTGTCGTAGCTTCGCTGCGGCCTCGGGATCTGGTTGTGCAGCGGGCCGGGCACGCCGCCGTAGCGGATCTGGCCGGTGTGCAGGGTCTGGTTGTCTATCTTGTCGCCGAACTCGGCGAGGACGGTGAAGATCTTGTCCTTGCGTTCGAGGGCGAGTTCGACGTACCGGTCGCCGATCTTCACCTTGCCGGAAGCTCGCGCGCTCACCTTGGGGTTCGAGAGCACGTGTTCCATGGCCTTGTCGCGTAAGGAACGTTCCTGCACGGCGATCGGGTTGAGGACGTCCTCCTGGTGACGTCCCTCGCCCGGCGGGGTGGCGGTGACCTTCGCGGAGGGGGTGGGCGTCGGTCCCGGATCGGCGGAGGCGAGTCCGGGCAGCGCCGAGGCGCCCAGGACCGTTCCGGCCAGCCCGATGGCGAGCATTGCGGTGAGTTTACGCACGCGGGGGGTTCCTTCCGACATGGGCCGATCTTCGGCCGCACGGGTGGTCGCGCGTAATATGTCACATGTTAATGATCTGGCATAGGGGTGAATGTGAGATGGCCGAGACCCATTGCGCCCGGAGGCTACGAGTCGGTAACGCCACTTGATAGTGCTATTTCACATTATTATGTTACGGGTCACTCAGATCGTTCAAGCGATCCACTTGGGGTGACATATGGCTGGTACCAAGGACGGCGGACACTTACTCGCGCTCGCCACCGCGCTCGTGCTCGGGCTCGCCGCCTGCTCCGGCGGCGGAACTTCGGGTAAGAACGACCCCGCGGGAACCGCGACATCCGGCCAGGGGCCGGTCAAGGGCGGAACCCTCAACATCCTGTCCAACCAGGACTTCGTGCATCTCGATCCCGCTCGCAACTGGACCATGCGGGACATGGGCTTCGGCACCCGGCTCCTCTATCGCACGCTGACCACCTACAAGGCGGGCAGCTCGGAGATCGTGCCCGACCTGGCCACCGACCTCGGCACGCCCTCCGAGGGGGGCAAGGTCTGGACGTTCACGCTGAAGGACGGCGTGAAATACGAGGACGGAACGCCCATCAAGGCCCAGGACGTCAAATACAATGTTGAACGTTCATTTTCTCCGGAGCTTCCCGGCGGCCCGAACTACGCGATCCTCTACCTTGCGGGAGGAGAGAAGTACAAGGGCCCGCTCAAGGGCGAGCACCTGTCCTCGATCGAGACCCCGGACGACAAGACGATCGTCTTCAAGCTCAAACGCCCGGTCGCGGAATTCGGCCAGACGGTGACGCTGCCGACGTTCGCGCCGGTGCCGCAGGCGCAGGACAAGGGCGTCGACTACGACAGCCGCCCCTTCTCCTCGGGCCCTTACAAGATCGAGAAGTATCAGCGCAAGACCGAACTGATCCTGGTCCGCAACGAGCACTGGGACCCCGCCACCGACGAGGTGCGCAAGGCCTATCCCGACAGGATCGTCGTCAAGCAGACAGTGGGCGGCGGGACCATCGACACCCGGCTCATCGCCGACCAGGGTGCTGACCGCTCGGCGGTGGGCTACGTCGACGTCGCACTCGCGAGCCTGCCCAAGGTCCTGTCCAACCCGCAGGTTCAGAAGCGGATGGTCAGCTCGATGGACGGCTGCACGGGCATGCTGTACCTGAACACCTCGCGTGCGCCCTTCGACAACCCGAAGGTCCGCATGGCCGTGCAGTACGCCGTCGACAAGGAGGCGCTGCAGACGGCGTCGGGCGGCCCCCAGATCACCGAGATCGCGGGCGCGATCCTGCCGCCGGGCCTCACCGGCGGCGTGAAGCGCGACATCCTGCGCATCCCGCCGACCGGAGACGTCGAGAAGGCGAAGTCCCTGCTCGCCGAGGCCGGAGTCACCGGCGGCCTGAAGATCAGGCTGGTGACGTCCAACGGTGCCAAGCCCGGAGCGGAGGCACTCCAGACCGCGCTCAAGCGGGTCGGCATCGACATGCAGATCGACCTGGTGGAGGCCTCGGCCGTCGGCGGCATCACCAGTGACCCCACCAAGGCGCCGGACATCCAGATCGGTGGCTGGTGCCCCGACTACCCCTCGGGCTCGACCTTCCTGCCGATCATCTTCGACGGCCGCACGATCACCGAGAACTCCAGCGGCGGCAACAACTCCTTCTTCAAGGACAAGGAGGTCATGGCCAAGATCGATGAGATCAACGCGATGGCCGACGCCGAGGCCGCGAACAAGGCATGGCTCGACCTCGAGGACCTGATCATGTCGAAGTCGCCCGCCGTGCCGTACCAGTGGGCCAAGCAGAACAACCTGTACGGCTCGAACGTCGCGGGCGCCGTAGGCCACCCCATCTGGGAGGGCAACCCCGATCTCGGCGTGATCGGCCTGAAGAACCCGAGCCTTTCCCGGTAACGGGCCCTCCCACCAAGAGGACACGCATGAAGACTCCGCTCGACGCAGCGGAGACGGCCGGGGCGGCGGACTCCGCCACCCCGGCAGGGCGTTCCCCATGGGGGCTCGTCCTTGACCGTCTCCGCGCGAACCGTGCCGCGATGACCGGCCTCGGTATCGTGACCTTCTTCCTTGTCGTCGCCCTGGCGGCCCCGCTGATCACCGCGCTGAGCGGCTGGGATCCCGCCCAGCCGGACAAGACCGCCATCGACGCCAACCTCGCCGGGATCCCCCGGGGGGCTCTGGGCGGGATCGGCGCCGAGCACTGGTTCGGCGTCGAGCCGGTCAGCGGCAGGGACATCTTCAGCCGGATCGTCCAGGGCGCCCGGGTCTCCCTGCTCATCGCCTTCACCAGCGCGGCGGTCGTGGTGGTGCTCGGCACGTTCTTCGGCATCGCGGCCGGCTACTTCGGCGGCTGGGTCGACACGGTGATCAGCCGGCTCATCGACCTGCTGATGTCCTTCCCCGGTCTCATCTTCATGATCGCCATCATGTCGGTGACTCCGGACGCCAACCGGATCGTCCTGCTCATCGCCGTGATCGGGTTCTTCAGCTGGCCCGGAATCGCGCGCATCGTCAGGGGCGAGACGCTCTCGGTCAAACGACGTGAGTTCGTGGACGCGGCGAGGACGAGCGGCGCCCGCGATCACCGGATCCTGCTGAAGGAGATCCTGCCCAACGTCTCAGGGCCGATCATCGCCTACGTGACGCTGCTCGTCCCCGGGCTGATCAGCGCCGAGGCGGCGCTGTCCTTCCTCGGCATCGGCATCCGGCCGCCGACGCCCTCGTGGGGGGAGATGCTCTCCAACGCGGTGACGTACTACCAGGTCGACCCGATGTACTTCGTCATCCCCAGCCTGTGCCTGTTCCTCGTCGTCCTGGGATTCAGCCTGCTGGGTGACGGGCTCAGGGACGCCATCGACCCCAAAGGCGCCCGCAAATGATCATTTACCTCGCGCGCCGGCTGGCCGCGGTCGCCGGCGTCCTGCTGGTGATCTGCGCGGTGACCTTCGCCATCTTCTACCTGCTGCCCACCGACCCGGCCGTCACCGCCTGCGGCAAGAGCTGCTCTCCCGAGCGGATCGCCGAGATCCGCAACCAGATGGGCCTGGACCGGCCGCTTCCCACCCAGTTCTACGACTATGTGACGGGCATCTTCGCCGGGCGGACCCTGGGCACCGGCCAGTACGCGATCGCATGCGGCTTTCCCTGCCTCGGCTACTCCTGGCAGAGCGGGCAGCCGGTCTGGGACCTCCTCCTGGAGAGCCTGCCCGTGACCTTCTCCCTGGCCGTCGGCGCCGCCACACTCTGGTTGATCGGCGGGCTGGGCGTCGGCGTCGTATCGGCCCTGCGCAAGGACACCCTGCTGGACCGGACGCTGGTCGTGTCGACCGTCGCCGCGGCGGCCCTGCCCATCTACTTCGTCGGGCCGATGCTCCTCTACGTGGTGGTCCAGGTGCTCCAGCTGATGCCGTACCCGGGCTACACCCCGTTCGGTGAGGGCCCCCTGACCTGGGCCCAGAACCTGGTGCTCGCCTGGATCGCGCTGGCGGTCCTGTCGGCCGCCATGTACGCCAGGCAGAGCCGCTCCTCCATGATCGAGACGATGGGCGAGCCGTACATCCGCACCGCCCGCTCCAAGGGCCTGCGCGAGCGGACCGTCGTGGTCAAGCACGGGCTCAGGGCCGCGCTCACCCCGATCGTGACCATCTTCGGAATGGACCTCGGCGGACTGATGGGCGGCGCGATCATCACCGAGTCCATCTTCGGCCTGCCCGGTATCGGCAAGCTCACCGTGAACAGCATCACCGCCCAGGACCACCCGGTGGTGCTCGGCACGACGCTGCTCGCCGCGTTCTTCATCGTCATCGCCAACCTGGTCGTGGACCTGCTCTACGGCATCGTGGACCCCAGGGTGAGACATGCTGCTTGAAGTCAAGGGGCTCGGGGTGGCCTTCAGGGGCCTGCGGGCGGTCGACAACGTCGGTTTCCGCCTGGACAAGGGCCGCACGCTCGGCATCGTCGGCGAGTCCGGTTCCGGCAAGTCGGTCACCAGCCTCGCCATCATGGGTCTGCATCGTGAGGCCGAGGTCTCCGGTGAGATCCTGTTCGACGGGCAGCAGCTCGTGGGAGCCCCGCCGGAGAGCCTCCGCAGGCTGCGGGGCCGCCGGATGGCGATGATCTTCCAGGATCCGCTGTCGTCGCTCCACCCTCACTACACCGTGGGCGAGCAGATCGCCGAGGCCCACCGGCTCCACTTCGGGTCCTCGCGCCGGGCCGCGAGGGAACGCGCGATGGAGATGCTCGCCGAGGTCGGCATCGCGTCACCGAAGGATCGGGTGGGCGATTACCCCCATCAGTTCTCCGGAGGCATGCGCCAGCGAGTGATGATCGCGATGGCCCTGGCCTGCGAGCCGGACCTTCTGATCGCGGACGAGCCGACGACCGCACTCGACGTGACCGTGCAGGCCCAGATCCTCGAACTGATCAAGAAGATCCAGGACGACCGCGGGCTCGCGGTCGTCCTGATCACCCACGATCTCGGCGTGGTGGCGCGGGTCGCAGACGAGGTGCTGGTCATGTACGGCGGGCGTGTCGCCGAGCAGGCCTCCGCCGACGAGATCTTCGACAGGTCCAGGCACCCCTACACCCGCGGCCTCCTCGACTCGCTGCCCCGCCTGGACGAGGACGACGACACACCCATGCGCACGATCCCCGGCTCCCCGCCGTCCTTGCTGGCGCCGCCGTCCGGCTGCGCCTTCCATCCCCGATGCCCGCAGCGTATGGAGGTCTGCGAGCGGGACCTGCCGCTCCTCACCCGGACCTCTCCCGGCCACCTCGCCGCCTGTCACCTTGGGAGCGCCTGATGGACGACCTGCTGCGGGTATCCGACCTGCGCAAGAGCTTTCCCCTCACCGTTCCCTTCGCCCGCCGGCGCGACCTCGCGGTACGGGCGGTCGACGGAGTGTCCTTCGAGGTACGGCAGGGCGAGACGCTCGGCCTGGTCGGGGAGTCAGGCTGCGGCAAGTCCACGACTGGCCGCATGATCGTGCGGCTGCTGGAACCCACCGCAGGCTCGATCACCTTCGAGGGCAGGGACATCACCCACGTCAGCCAGGGGGAGATGCGCCCGCTCCGCCGCGACCTTCAGATGATTTTTCAGGATCCGTACTCATCGCTGAACCCCAGGCAGACCGTCGGCCAGATCATCGCGAACCCGCTGATCGTCCAGGGATTCTCAGAGGTGCGCGCGAAGGTGAAGGAACTGCTGGACCTGGTCGGCCTGATCCCCGAGCACATCGACCGCTACCCGCACGAGTTCTCCGGCGGCCAGGCCCAGCGCATCGGCATCGCGCGCGCCCTGGCCACCCGGCCCAAACTCGTCATCGCCGACGAGCCGGTGTCGGCGCTGGACGTCTCCGTACAGGCGCAGATCGTCAACCTGATGGAAGGTCTGCAGCGCGAACTCGGGCTGACCTACGTCTTCATCGCCCACGATCTGTCCGTCGTGCGCCGGGTGAGCGACCGGGTCGCGGTGATGTACCTGGGCCGGATCGTGGAGATCGGGGACAAGCACGAGGTCTATCGGCGTCCCGCTCACCCCTACACGAAGGCCCTGCTCTCGGCCGTGCCCGTGCCCGATCCGAAGATCGAGCGCAACAGGGAGCGCATCGTGCTGCGCGGAGATCTGCCCTCACCGGCGAACCCGCCCGCCGGCTGTACCTTTCATCCCCGCTGCCCGATGGCCGCCCCGCTCTGCGCGCAGGAGGAACCGGTGCTGCGGATCCACGAGAAACGGCAGGTGGCCTGTCACTTTCCCGGATGATGGAGCGCAGGTCCGCCACGCGATGACGGTTGACTGACGTCATCCGATCCGGACGATGCTCTTGCCGCGGGTCGCTCCACCGGCGAGATCGGCGATGGCGGTCTCGACGTCGGCCAGCTCGTGTTCGGCGGTGATGTCGATGCCGACCCTGCCGTCCCCGACCAGCTCCAGCGCGCGGCGTGCGCTGCCGGCGAGCCGCTCGGGATGGGTCCGGCTGAGCAGGTTGCTGTTGTAGGTCAGCATCGAGGTGCCCTGCATCAGCAGATCGTTGGCCGAGACCGAGACGGGCTCGAAGGTGGCGATGTTGCCGTAGACCACGAGCCGGCCGTGCGGCGCCAGGCGTTCCAGGCAGGCCAGCCGCGTCTGGCCGCCGATGGGGTCGAGGATCACATCGAAGTGCTCCCCGTCCAGAGCCTGGGGGAAGTCCTCACGGCTGAGCACCTGGTCATAACCGAGCCGTCGCGCGTAGTCGACCTGCTCCGCATCGCCCACGACGCCGACGACCCGCCCCGCGCCTGCGGCCCTGGCGAACTGCCCCGCGAGCGTGCCGACCCCGCCGGCCGCCGCGTGGATCAGCACGCTCTGGCCCGGTCCGACACCCGCGACTGTGTTGATCAGGTCGTAGGCGGTGGGAGTGACCCAGCCGAACGCGGCGGCGGTCCGCGGGTCCAGGGCGGGCGCCGCGATCGCCAGCACCGAGGAAACGGCAACGACTTCCGCGAAGGCGCCCGAACTGGTCAGTGCGATGACCTGCTCGCCGACGCGTGCCGGATCGACCCCCTCGCCGACCGCGATGATCCGCCCGGCCGCCTCGAAGCCGGGTACGAAGGGACGAGGGGTCGGGAAGTGACCTTCACGCACGAGCACATCCCCCCACTGGACACCCGCGTAGGCGACGCGGATCGCCACCTCCCCGTGCCCGGGGACGGGCTCGGCGATCTCGGTCACGCGGAACTGGTCGTCGGTGGCGAGCACTGCAGCCTTCATCATTCACAACCTTCTTGGTTGACTCAGTATCCTGATACTCGAACGGTAGTGAGTCTCAGGAAGCTGAGCCAAGTGAGGAAGCTGTGACAAACATGGCCGATGTGTCCGCCGAGGAATACCTGTGCACCAGGATCCGCCGCGCCGAACAGGCTCTGATGGCCCATCACGAAGCCGTCCTGCGTACCTATGGGCTCACCATGACCCAGTACACGGTGCTGCTCGCCCTTTCCCGCGATGACGGCATGTCCGGTGCCCAGTTGGCCCGCGCCTGCGGCGTCACCCAGCAGAGCATGGCCACGGTCCTCACCGGCATGCAGGCCAAGGGCCTCATCGACCGGCAGGCGTCGCCCGTGCACGCCAAGGTCATGATCGCCACCCTCGCCGACGCCGGCCGGCACCTCCTCGACGGGGCCTACCAAGAAGTCAACGTGCTCGAGAAGGCCCTCATCGACAAGTTCACCCCCGCTGAGCACAGGCAGTTCGGCGACCTTCTCGATCGAGCCATCGAAACCCTGATCGAACAGACTCCCCGACCTGCCAAGTCGCCATCCCCTCGCCCCCTGCCGACCTGAGTCGAGCCGGGGATAACCGCTGTCCGTTAACGCGCCGGATCCTGTGCGGCCTCGTCCGGCTGCTGCTGGTCCGATATCGAGGTGCCGCCCCACCGGGGCAGCCACTCGAGCATGTCCTCCTGGAGGAAACGCTGGGTCGGGTGTTGTGCCCAGGCGTCGATGATCGGCACGGCTATTTCCCGTTTCTCGTGGGCGGGGTGACGGTCACCAGGCGGTAGCCGAGGTCGAGGGTGCTGGCGCCGAGGAGGTCCCGGTGACGTTCGTGCCAGTGTCCGGTGGCCAGGTCGGTCTCGAGGCGGCGCATCGCGGGCTCGACCAGGCGCGGGTCGAGGGTCGCCAGCGCGGAGACGGCGGCGCGGACGCGGGGGTCGAGATAGTGGTGCGGGCGCCGCCAGTACGCGCCGAGGAATCCGTCGGCGCAGTCGGCGGCCACCCCGACCGGGTCGACGCGTACCCGCGCGCCGTCGCGACGGAACCAGGCGGCGACCAGGTCGAGGGAGGCGAGGTGGGCGTCGGCTTCGGCGATCTCCGGGAGGTACTCCTCGACCAGCCAGAACCGGGCGGTGACGGCGGGGTCCCAGGTGAGGACGACCTGCCGACCGGACACCCGGCGCAGCTCGGCCAGACCGGCCGCCGGGTCGGTCCAGTGGTGGACGGTCAGAACGGCCATCGCGGCGTCGAACGATCGGTCGGGGAAGGGGAGGGACTCGGCGTACCCACGGACGACCGGCGCCGATCCGCGCGGACGCTGGCGCGTCATCACCAGGGACGGCTCGACCGCGGTGACCCTCCGGTCGTGCGGCTCGTAGGAGCCGGTTCCGGCGCCCACGTTGACGACCGTCCTGGCCGGGCCCAGAGCCCGGTTGATCTGGCCGGCGATGCGGGGGTCGGGCCGCCGGTGACGGGCGTAGCCGGCGCCGATCCTCTCGTATGGGTTGGGGTTCACAGATGCCGCCTGAGGTCGGCCATGTCGAGCATGGGCAGGCCCCACCGCAGCGCGGCGATCTCCAGGTCGGCGGCCTTCGCCATCGTTCCGTCGGGGTTCATGACCTCGCAGCACACCCCGACCGGCGCCAGCCCCGCCGCCGCGCACATCGCCACGGTGGCCTCGGTGTGACCGGCGCGCTCGGCGAGCCCGTCCGGGCGCGCGGCCAGCGGGAAGACATGTCCGGGCCGCAGGAAGTCGGACGGCCGGGCCTCGGGGTGGGCCAGGCGGCGTACGGTCGCCGCGCGTTCGGCCGCCGACACGCCGGTGCCAGTCCCGGCGGCCAGGTCGACCGGGACGTGCGGCGCCGTGCCGTGCCGGTCTCCGGGGCCGGGGATGGGCCCGATCTCCAGGCGGTCGAGGATCTCGGGCGCGCACGGCACGGTCGGATGGCCGCACGCCTGGGTGAGCAGGAAGGTGAACGCCTCAGGACGCAGCCGTGCCCCCGCGAACACCACGTCGCCCTCGCCCTCCCGGTCGGGGTCCCAGACCATCACGGCGCCGCCCGACGCGAGTTGCGCCAGCGCCTTCTGCACGCCCCGTCCGCCCGAGACCCGTCCCGCCCAGGGCAGCGCGGCGACCACCTCGGTCACCGCTTGCCCTGGGTCGGACGGCCAGCGGCGCACCAGCCGGGTGAGCAGGTCGGGCTCCAGGTTCACCCGGTCGCCGGCTGACAGCCGCGACAGCGCGGTGGCCTTCAGCGTGGCGGGGATCAGCATCACCGAGAACCGGTCGCGGGACACCTCGGCGACGGTCAGGCTGACGCCGTCGACCGCGATCTGCCCCTTCGCGACGACCAGCGGCAGGAAGCGCTCCGGCGGCTTGATCCACAGCCGTCGGGTGGCGCCCTCGTCGTCGGCTCTCACGACCTTGCCCACGGCGTCCGCGGCGCCCTGCACCAGGTGGCCGCCCAGCGGGTCGCCCACCGCCAAGGGCGTCTCCACGTTGACGCTCGTGCCGGGCAGGAGCTGGTCGAAGGTCGATCTGCGGCGGGTCTCGGCCGTGAGCCTCGCTTCCAGGACGTCGTGCCCGGATGGGACGACCATCAGGCCGACGCCGTTCAGGCAGATCGCGTCATGCGCGCCCGCAGCGGCCTTGGGCGCTTTGACCGCGATGCGAGCCTGGTCGACGGCGACGACCGTGCCGACCTCGTGAATGTGCCCGGTGAACATGCGAGACCACCTCTCGACGAAGAAGAACCAGGGGCCGTGAGCAGACCCGAGAGGTGGCGGGGTGTCACCGCGTGGCCCGGAGTCGCACCGAGTCGTCCCGCCGGAATCAGCGGAACCGGCGGGCTGTCACCGCCGCACCTTGGAATCGCACCAATCTACCTATACCACCCGGCGGCCGTGAAGATCAACGTCCGCCCTTCCCACACGATGAGGGGCCACGACCACTTTCGACGCCGTGCTCCGCCACTTCGATCATGCCGTTGGGGCCGAGATCGAGGCCCGTTACGGCCTGCACGGCCTGCCGCAGATGCGCACCGCCTTCGACCCCGCCCTCATCGGGCCGGCCACCGAGGAGGAGGGGGCCGAGTCAGTGGCAGCGGCCCTGGGCGGGGACGATCGGGCGCGGTGGGCAGTCGCCGAGTTCATCGCCGTGCCGTTCGCCGTGGACGAGGACGTCAGGGCGCTTCTCGAGAACGTGGAGACGGCCGGAGCGCTCGGCATGACCGGGGTCCGCTACCGCACGGTGGCCGACCCCGCCGCCGTGCTGACCTAGCGCTTGAGGAAGGCGGCGAGCAGCGGGTTGACCTGTTCGGGGGCGTCCTCGTGGACGTTGTGCCCGGCGCCGGGGACGACGTGCACCGTGGCGGCGGGGATGCGCCTGCCGTACTCCTCCGCGTAGGAGGCGGGCAGCCACTGGTCGGCTTGGCCCCAGATCACGAGGGTGCGGGCGCGAAGCCGGGTGAGACCGGCGTCCGTGGCGGTGTAATCCTGGGTCCGGACGAGCTGGACGAACGCCTCTCGCCTGTCTGGGCGAGACATCCAGTGCCAGGTCACATCCACGACCTCGGGGGTGACGCGGTCCTGGTGGGCGAAGGCGGTGCGCAGGCTCTTCTCGAAATCGGCGCGGCCCATCAGCTTGACCGCGAGCTCGCCGACGACGGGGATGGAGAACAACGCCGTCTGCGATGCGAGCGGCTTGTCCAGACCGGGGGAGTCGAGCAGCGCGAGCCGGTCAACGCGGTCCGGGTTCTGCTCGGCGTAGTAGAGCGACCAGGCGCCGCCCCAGGAGTGCCCGACCAGGGAGACGGTGGACAGCCCTGCCGCATCCAGGAACGCGCCGAGAGCGCGTGCCATGGCAGGGATGTCGTAGGCGAAATCCCCCTTCACCGTGGTGTAGCCCTGTCCGGGCAGGTCGACGGCGTAAACGGTGTGGTCGCGGGCCAGAGCCGGGATCGTGTCGCGGTAGGAGTAGAGCCACTGCGCACCGCCCGCCACCAGCACCACCGGCGAGCCGCTGCCCGTCTTGCTGTAGTGGAAGCGCGCCAGGGAGGTGTCGAGATAGCTGCCTTCGTACGGCGAGCGGTAGCCGTCCACGGCGGCCGGTTGCCAGCCGTACGCGCCGAACAACGTCACAGCCGCCAGCAACGCGACTATCGCCGCCACCCACCGCGGCCGGCGCCGACGGCGCCGGATGGGCCGCTCGGGAGGGGTCTGAGAGGTCTCTTCAAGATGAACCATGATCGTCCCTGATCGTTGGGAAGCCGTCACACGCCAGGACGGGGCAGGCGACGGGCTTGTGACATCGGCGGCGGTGCTCTGCGTCACACGAGCGGGGGAACCGCGGATGCGCAGCATGCGCCTGAAGGGCCGCGCGACCGCCGCGCTCAAGGCCGGCCGGGCTATCTGGGAGAGGTCTGGGAAGGTCTGGTGGGCGTTGCCGGAGTCGGGCGGGTCAAGAAGACCGTCAACCTCCGACTCCGTCTCAAAATCAAATCTCACTATCTTTAGATTTTGAGATGGCGATAGATGGTCGCTCTGGAGACGTGGAAACGGGCGGCTATCTCCTCCGCGACATGACCTTCGGCGTGAAGGGATCGCGCCTGTGCGATCTGGTCCTCGGTGAGGATGGCGCGTCGTCCGCCGTTCCGGCCTCGGGCGCGTCCGCCCGTCCGGGGTACGGGCGGTGCGTCCAGCAGCGCCCTGGCACCGTCCAGGATCAGGGTTCGCACCCGTTCGGCCGGCTCGTCGCGGAACAGGAGCACCGGATCGGCCAGCCCGGCGACCACCTGGCAAGCCCGCACCCGCTCCTCCAGCCCGCGGCCAGGGCCGGCCACCAGCTCGTTGGCCAGGGTGATCGCGCTGCGGAAGCGGTCGGCGATCGGCGCCTGCACCAGCAGCGTCATGTCCTTGACCAGCATGGTGAGGGTGTGGCGGTGCCGCAGGTGCACATCGACATAGCCCTCGATCGCCCGCCACCGCACCTCCTCGGCGCTGTCGCACGACTCGGCGCCGGCCAGGACCTCCTCCAGTTCGTCCAACAGCGGCACAGTGAGCTGGCGGAGGATCTCCTCTTTGGAGTCGAAGTGGTAATAGAGGGCGGCTTTGGTGATGCCCACCTGGTCGGCGATGGACTGCATGGAGGTGGAGCGGTAGCCGCGGGCGGCGAACAGGGCGCGCGCCGCCTCCAAAATCCGCTGGGGTGTCATGGATCTCACTTACCTACGGTCAGTTGGGTCGCTAGAGTGCTTACCGGCAGTCAGTCTATTTGGCGTGAGGATGATCTGTATGCGTTCCGAGGTGTCCTTCACCGCTGCCGGCGTCCGGTGCGCCGGCTACCTCTACCTGCCCGCCGATCCCGGACCGGCGCCGTGCGTAGTGCTGTGCCACGGTTTCAGCGGGACGATGGACCGGCTCTTCGACTACGCCGAGCGCTTCGCCGCGGCGGGCTTCGCTGCGCTGGTCTTCGACTACCGAGGCTTCGGCGAGAGCGACGGCGAGCCGCGCCAGCTTCCCGACATCGACGGCCAGCTCGTCGATGTCGGCGCCGCCGTGGCCTTCGCCCGCGGGCATGAGCGGGTCGACCCCGACAGGGTGCTGCTGTGGGGCAACTCGCTGGGCGGCGCGCATGCCATCACCGTGGCCGCCGGCGATCCCCGGATCGCGGCCGTGGTGGCGCAGATTCCGTTCAACGGCTTCCCGAAGAAGGTCGAGGGTCGCTCGACTGGTGACACGCTGCGGCTGCTGGGCGCGATCATCTGGGATACGATCCGGGGGAAGCTGGGCCTGCGACCGTATTACATCCCGATGGTGGGAAATCCGGGAGAACTCGCCGTGACCGCGACCCCTGAGGCCGACCGCCATATCGAGACGCTGACCGGTGGGCAGACGTCGACCTTATGGCGCAACAGCGTCGCGCCCAGAGGGCTGCTGACGATGATGCGCTACCGGCCCGCCGGTCCTGCCGCACGCCTGACCTGCCCGCTGCTGGTCTGCGTCGCCGCCGAGGACCGGGAGACTCCGCTGGAAACCACCCGGGAGCTGGCCGAGCGTGCTCCGCGAGGCGAACTGCGCAGCTACCCCGGCACCCACTTCACCTTCTACACCGACCCCAGGTTCCGGGATCGTGTGGTCGCCGACCAGATCGACTTCTACCGCCGCGCATCGGCGAGAGTGTGATCGGTTTGGGGCGGAGTGCTGTGTTGGTCGGGCGTCAGGCTGAACTGTCCGTCATCGACGAATTGCTCGAGCGCCGATCGGGGGTGCTGATCGTGCGCGGCGAGGCGGGCATCGGCAAGTCCGCCCTCCTGGGGCACGCCGCAGCGAAAGCCCAGGCGAGAGTCCTGCGAGTGACCGGCGTGGAGTCCGAGGCCGACCTGCCGTTCGCTGCCTTGCACCGGCTGCTTCGTCCGGTCCTCCACCACGTGAAGTCGTTGCCGGCCCAGCAGGCGGATGCGTTGCGCGGGGCGTTGGGGCTCGGCCGGCCGGCCCGGGGCGACCGCTACCTCGTCGGGCTGGCCACCCTCAGCCTGCTCGTGGAGCTGTCGGTCGAAGGCCCGGTGCTCTGCCTGATCGACGACGCTCACTGGCTGGACGGCGAGTCGGCCGATGCGCTGCTGTTCGCCGCGCGCCGCCTGTACACCGAGCCCGTCATGGTCCTGCTCGCCGCCAGAGAAGCCTTCCCCATGACGGACCTGCCCGAGCTCCGGCCGGGGAAGCTGGAGCCCGGGGCCGCCCGGAAGCTCCTGGCCGAGCAGGCGGCGGACCTGCCGCCCGCCGTCCGCGACCAGCTCGTCGCCGAGGCCCAGGGCAACCCGCTCGCCCTGGTCGAACTGCCCCGCATGCTCACCCCCGAGCAGCGCGCGGGCGCCCTCGTCCCGCTGTTCTTCTCCCTCGGTACGGCAATGCAGGTGACGGATCGGGTGCTGTGCGGCTTCCGTGACAGGATCGCAGCGCTGCCTGAGACCAGCCGCTCCTGCTTGCTGGTGGCGGCCCTGGATCACCGCGACGAGCTCGACGTGCTCGCCCGCGCCGTTGGCGTCCTCGGTGCCTCGCTGGACGACCTCGCCCCGGCCGAGCACGCCGGCCTGGTCCGCGTCACCGCGGCGAGCGTCGTCTTCCATCATCCGCTGGTGCGTAGGGCGGTGCTGCTGGCCTGCGACATCGCCGCCCGGATGGCCGCCCACCGGGCGCTGGCCGAGGCGGTCGACGATGACCGGCGGGCCTGGCACCTGGCCGCCGTCACCCTGCATCCCGACGAGGAGGTGGCCGGGCACCTGGTGGACCTGGCCGTGCGCGCCCGGCTGCGTGGCGGGCAGACGGCGGTGTCGGCGGCCTACGCGCGCGCGGCGGAACTGTCAGTCGAACCCGCGAAAGCCGTACGCCGATGGACGGCAGCAGCCGAGGCCGCGGTGGAGGCGGGCCTGTGGCGTCGCGCGGGTGACCTGGTGGACAAGGCGCTGCGCCTGGCCGAGACGACGACCGCGGAGGGCGCCGTCCAGGCCGAGCTCGCCGCCGTGCGCGCGAAGCTGGCGATCGAAGCCGACCGGCCGCTGGAGGCCGTCCGCCTGCTGCACGAAGGCGCCGAGGCGGCCGACGACATGCCCACCAGGCTGTCGCTGCTCGGCCTGGCCGGCTACTACACCTGGGCCAGCGCCACCCACCCCGACCAGGTGCCCCTGGCTCGCCGTACTGAAGAACTGGCCCCGGACGGTGAGGGGCTCCCCGCCGTGGTGCGTGCGATCAACAAAGCGTTCCGCCTGATTCTCGAGGGCGGCTCGGTGGCCACGCAGGCCCACCTCGCACCGGACCCGGCCGAGCACGTGCCGTCCGAGCTGCGGTTCATCATCGCCTTCCAGGCTCTCCACCGCGCCGACCGGGTCGGCATGCTCACGGATGCGGCCGAGCTCGTCGCGGACTGTCGGGCACAGGGACGGCTGGGACGCATGCCCCAGGTGCTGACGCTTCTCGCCATCGCCCAGCTGCTGGACGGCAGGCACCCTGCCGCGCGCGCGACGGTGGCCGAGGGGATGGCGCTAGCCGCCGACCTGGGTCAGCCGTTCTGGCGTGGCTACCTGGCCGGGGTCCACGCCTGGCTGTCCGCGGTCGCCGGGGCGGAAGAGGAGGTGTCGGCGCTGGCGGATCAGGCGATCCGCGCGGCCGACCACCGCAACTGGATGCCGGGAGCCTGCTGGGCGGAGTGCGCGCGGGTGATCCTCGACTTCGGGCTGGGCCGCTACGACGCCGTGCTCGCCCGGTTGGACCGGACGATGGCAGGTCCCACGCGCCACGCCTTCATCTGGCGCTATTTCTGGCCGGACTACATCGAGGCCGCCGTCCGCGTGGGGGATCCGCAGCGGGCGCGGGACCGCCTGAAGGCGTACGCGGAGTGGGCCGAGGCCACGGGCCGGGCCACGCCGATCGCCGTACTCCATCGGGTTCGCGCGCTGCTGGCCCCGAAGAACGCTGCAGCCGGACTCTACGAGCGGGCCCTGACCCTGCACGCCGAGGAGCAACAGCCCTTCGACGAGGCACGGACCCGGCTGGTCTATGGGGAGTGGCTGCGTCGGCACAGGGGTCGCGCCGAGGCCCGCCCGCAGCTTCTGGCCGCCATGGAGGCGTTCGACCGGCTCGGCGCGGCCCCCTGGTCCGCCCGCGCCGCCGCCGAGCTGCGTGCGGCCGGGTATTCCCTTCCGGACCGTTCCCGCACCGCGGATCCGCTGGCTGTGCTGACTCCGCAGGAACTCCAGGTGGTACGGCTGGCCATCACGGGCGCGTCCAACCGCGAGATCGGCGCGCAGCTGTTCCTGAGCCCGCGTACGGTCGCCTCCCACCTCTACAAAGCCTTCCCCAAGCTGGGCGTCACCTCCCGAGCCGAGCTGGCGCGGCTAACACTCGGCGACAGATGATCGGTCGCGCGGCGACACCGTTCATCCGGTGCCCTCCTCGTGCTGGATCGGCTGCAGGCCCAGAGCGCGAGCGGCGGCCCAGGCGCGCGGGAGACCGAATTCGGCCATGCCTCGAAGCAGGTCGCGCAGGGTCTCGTCGGTGGCCCCCGCGCCCCTGGCCAGCTCGGCGTGCAGGTGCAATGATTCATCCAGGGTCTGGTAGAGGACGTCCACGGCCAGGCAGGCGATCGCCCGCTCGCGGACTGTGAGGCCGGGCCTGGCCCAGCGCTGGGCCAGCTGGTCCTCAGTGAAGGCGGCCAGCCCCGGATCCACCTCCTCCAGCTCACGTACGGCATGCGCCAGCGCACCGTGCAGCGGGACCGGCTCGATCGGCTCGGTGTCCAGTGCCTCGGGCAGCCCGAGCGCGACCAGACGCTGGAAGGCGGGGACGAGGATGGGGTAGCCGACGTAGGGCGCCAGGTGGCGGTAGAGCTCCCGGATCGACTTGGGGTCCACGCCGTTGGCCTGGGCCATCTGCACATGCATGGCCAGGGGCAGGTCCAGGTGGGGATGGCACAGGTCGGCGGTCAGGCAGACGAAGGCCTTCTCGCGCGTCGTCAGGTGGGCCAGGCCCCACAGGTTGTGGCCGGCGCCGACAGCGAGCCTGGCGAAGACGGGATCGAGCGAGATGAGAGCGTCGGCCCCGGCGAGTTGTGTCACGGTGGGCTCCGTTCAGGACAGGCCGAGCGCGCGCAGGCGCAGGCGGTCGAGGGTGTACTGGGGGACGACGCGGCCGAGCGTGCTCATCAGCCGCGACTTCTTGCCGACGGGGTAGCGGGAGCGGGGCTTGCGAGCGGTCAGGGCGTGCAGGACGGCGCGGGCGACCACGTCGGGGCTGGAGCCGGAGCGCTCCTCCTTCAGCCCGCTGGCGACCATGGTGCGGTAGGCAGCGCCGTACAGGCGCCTGCCCTCGGGGCCGAGGGAGGCCAGGCGGGGTTCGACCTCGCCTTCGAGCTTGTCGACGGCGTCGGTATGGATGGAGCCGGGTTCGATGAGAACCGCGGCCACGCCGTACGGCTTGAGCTCCATGCGCAGCGCGTCGTTGAGCGAGCGGATGGCGTGCTTGGAGGAGCACAACGGCCCGCCGAAGGGCAGGGTGATCCAGCTGCCCACCGAGCCGACGGTGACGACGCGGCCCTTCGATGCGCGCAGCTTCGGCAGCATGACCTGGGTGATGGCCACCTGGCCGAAGACGTTGACCTCGTACTGCCGGCGTAGGGCGTCCATGGGCACACATTCCAGGGGGCCGGTGACGCCGATGCCGGCGTTGTTGACCAGGGCGTCGAGGTGGCCGAGGCGTTCGGCGGCGTCGGCGATCTGGCCGGGGTCGGTGACGTCGAGAATGATCGGGGTGACGCCGGAGCCGAGCGCCTCCCCGTCGGCTTCCTTGCGCACCCCGGCGTGGACGGTGAAACCCTCTCGGGCCAGCAGCAGCGCGGTAGCCCGCCCGATTCCGGTGGAGGAGCCGGTCACCAGGACGGTCTTCGACATGAGTATTCCTTCCAAGTCAGGAGTAGGCGTGCAGGAATGTCCAGCTCGGCGAGGGATGGTGCAGGAGCAAGGTCAAACGCGGCGATAGATGATCGGCTGCGCGGCGACGCCGTTGGCCTTGAAGTTGGCCAGCACGAAGCTGCGGAAGGTCGGCCGGAACATCAGGCTGGGCAGGAAGGTCCGCCAGCCCGGCCAGCTCGCATGGTTGACCAGCCCGTAGTCGCAGGACTCGCCTTCCAGCGGCTGCATCAGCGCGGAGTTGGGCAGCGCGGTCTTGGCCTGGAACCAGCCGGCGGTGTACTCCCACACCTTCAGCAGAGTCTCGTGATCGTCGGCGTAGAAGTAGTTGAACAGGAAGCAATGGTCCTGGCTGTGATCCACGTCGCCGAGCCGTCCGGCGTTGGCGGCGACGATCTCGTGGGTACGGCGTGCCGCGGCGCCCATGGCCTTGGCGATCTCCCTGTAGGTGACGTTCTCCCTCAGTGCCTGCGCGGCCTCCACGGACGCCGTGCGGAACAGCACGACGATGTCATAGCGTGCCGGCCGGATTCCGCGGGCGGCCAGCAACTCGTCGCCCTCGCCGGGTGTGCGCAGGACAGCGCGGAACACGTTCGCCTCACACGCCTCGATGCCTGAGGCCAGAGCCTTGAGATCGGCGGCCGTCTGCATGGGAGGAGAGGCGAAGTAGCCGCCGCGCCAGGTGCCGACCTCGCCGGCCAGCATGAGGAAGCCATCGCCCGTCTTGGGCAGCACGCGGGCCTTGACGGCCACGTGGCCATTGATCAGCTTCATGTCGTCGACGCTAGTCCGGGACCCTCATTCGCCGCCTCCGTCACGTGACTGATGCTTCTTCCTGTCACACCAGTATGGTGACGGTGATCAGCTCCTGGCCTTGATCCCCGGACAGCGTGATCGACAGCTCCCAAACGCCGTCCATGGTGAACACGTCCTGCGTGGCGACAAAGCTGCCGGGATCGGCTTGGACGGTGCCGACCGGCGGCAGGGCGTGACCCATGCTCGGCATGGCCGCCGCCAGCGTGACCGCCCTTGCTTCGCCCGAGGTCACCCGAACCTCGACACGATCGGCCGGCACTACGGTGACGGTGTAGCGTGTGCCTGCCGCCTGCACGCTCTCTGAGCCGCCCCCGAACCAACGCGCTGTGACGGCGAACAGCACGCCCGCAACCAGCAGGCAGACAGCCGCGTACTTCATCGATCCACCTCCAGGGTGAAGGACCGCGTCAGAAGCCCGCCTCCTTCGAGGTACTGGGCCCAGGCCAGGTAGCGGCCCGGTTCCGGGAGTGTGAGCGTGAAGCGCAGCGCCGAAGCGCTGTCCGCCGTCCCGTGGGCGTGCGCCAGGTGGGCGCCGTCCTGGCTCCTGACGATCAGATGGCCGGGCATGCCCAGCCAGGGCCGGATCGGCCCCTGCGTGCCGATCTCGATGGTCACCGGGCTTCCGGCGACCGGCGCGGCGGGGGTGAGCCGGGGCACGGCGGTCTCCTGGGAGACGGGCCGGGCCGTACCGGAAACCTCGAAGGCGCCGGAGAGGAGCTGCCCGCCGGACTGCTGCCGCTCGATCTCGCTGTGGGCGAGGTAGCGGCCCGGCCGCGGGAGGCTCAGCCGTACCGTCAGCACTCCCGGCGCGGTGCGCAGCGGGTGCAGGTGCCGGAAGACCGCACCATCCTGGCTGGTGATCACGAGATGGGCTGGGGCCTCGTGGTGGACGGCGAGGTCGTCCACTGGCCGTCCAGTCGAGCCGTCGGCCAGGCGCAGGGTCAGGGTGAACTCGGCGCCCGTGGCAGGCCTGGCGGGCTGCGTCGAGAAGCGGCCCTGCGCGTACGGCCGGCCGGGCTCGGCAACGGGCGTGGCGCCCGGCTGCTGGACGGGTGGCAGGTACGGCTTCAGCAGCATCACGACGACCGCGACCGCCGCGGCCGCACTCGCGGCGCCCACCAGGGGACGGGGCATCCTGTTGGCCAGCACGCCGCCCACCAGCAGCAGCCCGAGCGCCAGGACCGCACCGTCACCCACCATCGTCCACCACGCGCTGCCGGGCACCAGCACCCGGAACGGGATGACCGAGACCTCGTCACCGGCGCGAACACGCAGCTCGTACGGGCCGGCGTGGCCGGCCTGCAACACGGCGGGCTCCCGTCCCACGCTCACCGAACCGGTTGACGTGCTCCCGTCGGTCAGCGAGCGCAACTCCAGCTTCAGGCTTATGGGGTGGACGGCTTGGGCGTTCACGAGCAGCGGCGCCGGCGCCTGCGAGACCCCGGCGATCACGAGCGTGACCTCGCCCGCTCCGAAGGTCTGCGTCACCCGCAGGTCCGCTCCGGCCTCCACCCCATGCGCCAGGGCCGGAGCGGTCGGCGACAGCGCCAGCAGCGCTGCGGCGACCAGCGCCATCACGATTGTCGACTTCATGACGGAGACGCTAGGCCGGGGCCCTCGCACAGCGCCTCTGTCAGGTGACTGATCTGCTCAGCACACCCATCAGTCACCTGACCGAGGCGGCCGGCATCGCGATCTTCCTAGGGTTCCGGCCATGACCAAACGACCTGAACCCTATTCGGCGACCGTGATGGCGATTCTGGCCCTCGTCTTCTGCGCCTGGGCCCTGTTCACCCTCCCCGTCCAGGGCGCGGTGATCCTTGTGGTGGCCAGCGTGCTCGGCTGGAGCGGCTGGATCGCCTTCAGCTACACCCGCCCGGTGAAGTCCAGGAAGGTGATCGCCATCTACCTGTGCGCGGTCGGTTTCCAGCTCATCCACATGGCAGAGGAGTACACCGGCGGCTTCCCGCACGAAATCGTCGAGTTGTTCGATTCGCCGCGCGACTGGCCGGAGAATGAGTTCCTCCTGGTCTTCGTCTTCGGGTTCGGCGCGCTCTATTTCTTCGCCGGCGCCGGTGCGCTCTACAGGATCAGGGTGGCCAACTTCTTCCTGTGGTGGTACGCCCTGGGCGCCGGTCTGCTCAACGGCATCGCGCACTTCGTCTTCCCGATCATCAAGGGCGGCTACTTCCCCGGCCTGTACACTGCGGCGGGCCACTTGGTCATGAGCGGGCTGCTGATCTACTTCCTCGTCAAGGAGAACCGTCGGCTCAAGGCCGCGGACCAGGCGTCCGAGCCGCTGCTCGTCAGGTAGGGATGAGCGAAGAACGCCGGCATCGCCGGTGGTTGACCAACCGGACGATGCTCGGCCTCCTGCCGTTGCACGAGTGCACCCTGTACCGGCTTCCGCCCACGCCTGCCACCGATCAGCCGGCCTGCACGGTCAGCAGCCCGCCAGCGGTACGGGCGGCCCGAGCGGCCACTCCGAGGATGCCCGAGGTGATGAACGTGCCGCCCGCGGCGAAGTCGCCCACCACATGCAGGCGCGGGTCGGCGGGGGCCAGGCCGCCTGATGGGTACAGCGCGGCCAGCCCGTCGGTGAGGAGGGACGTGACCAGTTGCTCGGCCGCGCGGGGTACCGTCTGGGGAGGCGGGTTCAGGGCATTGACGACGACGTCGGCGTTCAGGTCGCCGCCGTCGCCTCGCACCCGGAATCCTCTCTCCACCGCCTCGATCTTGCGTACACCCGGGGCCGTGGTGAGCTGCCCGGAGTCGAACAGTCCCAGGAGGGCCGCGGCGTTCACCGGCACCATCGGCGCGGCCACGCTTGTGGCCAGACGGAGGTAGCGGCGAAGCCGTTCGCGGTCGGACTCGGGCAGCAGCCGCCACGCGTACGGGGCGACGGTGTATGCGCTCTGCTGCAGCACGCGCCGCCCGATCCTGGGATCGTCGATGGCGGCCAGTTGCGCCCGTAGCCACCGTACGGGCTCCTCGGACCTGGCCATCAGCAGCTCGGTGGTGAAGCGCGCGAAGTCCTCGCCCTTCTCCGCCAGTTCGGCGCGGAGCAGCCCGGCGAGGTCGTCGAGGGTGACGCCACCGTGCTCACGGCCCAGCGCCTCTACCCGCTCGACGGTCACGTGCCTGGGTCGATAGTCGAGAGGGCGCTGGTAGACGTGGGGGAGCATGCCGGTTCGCGACACCAGCGCAATCCGCCCGGCATGGCCGCGCGCCGCGAGCGACACGGCCACATCGACAGCGGTCAGCCCGCTGCCGATCACGGCGACGTCGGCCCCAGTCTGGATCTGGTCGAGCGTGGACGCCAGGGGATACGGATCGCCCACGAACCCGTGGGCACCGCCCAGGCCATAGTGATCCTGCGGCGTCCCCCCGCCCACGCACAAGACCACCTGGTCGGCCATGTGCTCGTGCCCGTCCTCGGTGTACAGCGCCAGCCGGAGGCCGCGGGAACGGGTCACCGCGACAATCCGGGCGGCGACGACGCGGGTCCGCCAGCCCCGCCCGCGCAGTGTGGCCAGGGCGGTCTCGGCGCTGTCGGCCAGGTACTCGCCGTAGAGCGCACGGGGCACCAGTGGCTGTCCGAACAGGTCGTCCATGTGGGTAGCGGCACGCTCGGCACCCAGCCAGGAGGAGTAGTGCCCGGAGTCCAGGTGGCGGATCGACATGACCGCGGGCGGGACGTTGACCAGCACTCTGTCCAGATCCGGCCCATACGGGCGTCCCCGCCACAGGTGCGCGGACGGCTCGAACACGGTGACCTCTCCGGCCTCCGCTTCGCTGACGGCCAGCGCGTCCAGCAGGCCGACCGCAGCGGCGCCGGCTCCGACGATCGCGATACGCATGACGTTCTCCAGTGTTTCGTGCAAAGGGTCCCTTCGAGTCTCGTGAGGGCTGGAACGAGGCTCCATCCCCCGCTTGCGGGGGAATCGCGAGGAATGACCCCCTCAAACGAGGGGTTGGCGAGGGAGAAGAAAGCGGGCAAGCTAACCGGCGTGCAGCCCTCGGAGGAGCCCATGAGAACGGCTGCACACGCCAGGAGGGTCGATGATTCACCCGCACCGCCACTCCGAGATCCTGTCGGCTGCCGAGCGGGCCGACAACGCGCTGGACCTCTTCAGCCGCGCCTCGGCCAAGCTGAGGCGGCAGATGCCGTTCGACTCGGCCGTGTGGGCGGCCACCGACCCGGAGACGGGTCTGGTCACCGCGCCCATGCTGGTGGAGAACCTCGGCTCCGGAGAAGGGTGCGCCGACTACTGGGAGAGCGAGCTCCTGGAGGAGAACGTCCTGTCGTTCCGTGACCTCGCCCGCGCCGCCGTCCCCGTGGCCGGCCTACGCGCAGCCACCGGCGACCTACCCGAGCGCAGCGCCCGCTTCAGCCGCCTGCTCGGCGGTCAGGGCGTGGACGACGAGTTGCGGGCCGTGCTGCGGACCGGCGACCGGCCGTGGGGCGTGGTGAGCCTCTTCCGCATGCGGGGAGGCCCGGCGTTCGGCCCGCACGAGGTCGCGCTGCTCGCGGGCCTGTCCGGACCACTCGCCGATCGGCTGCGCCGTTTCGCCCGTCCGTCCGAATCAGACGGCGGACCTGGCGCCTCCGCACCCGGCCTGCTGCTCTTCGACGTGTACGGCGAAGCGACGTCGATCAACGAGGAGGCTCGGCGGTATCTCGCTCTGCTGCCGGACGGACCGTCCATCCCGTCGACGCTCGGGCTGAGGCTGCCCATCTGGTTGGTCGGCACGGCTCTGCAGGCGCGGGCCATCGCCCGAGGTCGCGATCGCGGCAGCGCTCGGATTCGCATCCGAACCCTCGACAGGCAGTGGCTGACCTGCCACGCCTCATGCCTGAGCGGTCCCGGTGGGCAGCCAGGTCCGATCGCGCTCGTCATCGAGCCCGCCGCTCCCGGCGACCTGGCGGTCATGATCGCCCAGGCATACGGCCTGACGCCGCGCGAGTTCGAGGTCGCTCAGCTCGTGGCACGGGGCCTGCCCACCACAGAGATCGCAGCGGCCCTGTTCATCTCCCCGCACACCGTTCGCGGTCACCTCAAGGCCGTCTTCGGCAAGGCGGAGATCTCCAGCCGTGGTGAGCTCGTCGGACGGCTGTTCGCCGAACCCTACCGGCCGTAGCCGCCGGAACCTCCCGCCCAAGCCGTAGTGCCACGATGTCTGCCATTGAAGGGGTGACGACCTGCGGCGTACCCCCCTTCCGGCGTACCTGGCCTGCCCCCCTGGAGGGTCGGCGCGTTGTGCTACACCTCCGTCGGGCGCGGTCCGGTTCGTCTTGATCGCTTACGGCAGCTGCCAGAACGGGCCGGTGAGGCCGCATTCATCGAGGAGCCCCTGGTTGTGCTCGCGGCTGTGCGGTTGGAACTCGGGGTCCAGGCGATCGCCGTACCACGGGCCGGCCAGCCGCCACACGGCCGCCGCCTCGGCGATGTAGCCGGTGCCCGGCGCGTTGTCCGTCGTCCACCGCTCGGCGTGACCGCGGTCGCAGAACACGCGGATCATCGTGCAGGTGCTGACCACGTCGTCCCACCACTCCCTGGCAGGCCGGGGGAAGCGGACCACGAGCCCCGCGGGAGGCGGGAGCTGCGGGCCTGCCTGGAAGCTGATCGGAGCTCCGCACTGCGGACAAGCCGTGTCGATACGGACGTCCAGATGAAGGGCGGCGCTGATACCGAAGGAATCCCACGCGCATCCACCCCACCAGCGGCGGTCGTCATGCCCGTCCAGCGGTGTCACGACGAACGCCATCGGCGCAGAGGTGAACGGGTGGGCCATCCGCACCGCATCCCCGTCGGGCGTCAGGACCAGGGCGTGGGCCTCCGCCAGGTCGTGCAAGATCTTCTGGATCGCATCGACAGTGCTCTGCGTTCTGCGCGCCAGCTCGGCCACTGACGGTGCGCGCCCCTCCGAGGCGAACGTCTCATAGACAAGATCGCGCACTCTCCGCGAAACCGGCGTTTTCAAAGGTGCCCCCCACGTGCGCTCGGACTTCGAGCCTATTCGTGCACGGGGAGGCCCACGATCACCGGGTCCCGGACGACACCCCTGGTCAAGCTGCGGGCCAGATCTCCGATCTCGCTCTCCCACCCGGTCGGAGGCTCGGCCTCGGCGGCCCTCGTGCCCGGTGGGCGGCCCGACGTCCGCAGCCTTGGCTCCCAAGCCGAACAGGAGACCATCAGATGGGCCGCACGCGTCCTGGAGGCGGCGATCAAGGAAGGGTAACCGCCGCCACGTGGCCGATTCCCTCATGACGACGCAAGCCGGGATGTGCCGTGCCCGAGGAGATCGACGCGCCCTCCAGCGCACTGACCAGCTCGGCCAGAAGCCCGGCGGGCATCAGGGGAATGCCAGGCCGTTGGCGGGGGTGAGGCCGCTGAGCTTGTCGGGGTTGACCTGGAAGCGCAGATTCTGGATGTGGCCGTCGACGAGGTCGAACGACAGGGCGCCGACGGTATAGCCGTCGAGGGTGGCCAGGATGCCAAGCTCGCCGTTGATGACGGCGGGCTCCATGGTCAGGGCGGCCAGCTCGGGCTTGGCCAGGAAGCCCACGAGCCAGCGCGCGACGTGGTCGGTGCCGTGGAGGGGGCGGCGGGCGGCGGTGACCTTGCCTCCGCCGTCGGACCAGGCGGTGACGTCGGGGGCGAGCAGTTCCATCACGGCGTTCAGGTCGCCGCCCGCGCAGGCCTTCATGAATTGCGCTGTGACCTGCCGGCGCTGTGCCTCGTCGGTGTCGAAGCGGGGGCGGCGGGCCTGGACGTGCTCGCGGGCGCGGTGGGCGATCTGGCGGACCGTCGTTTCGGGGCGTTCGAGGGTCTCGGCGATCTCGGCGTGCGAGTAGCCGAAGACCTCGCGGAGCAGGAAGACGGCGCGTTCGACGGGGTTGAGGGTTTCCAGGACGACCATCATCGCGATGGAGACGGTGTCGGCCAATTCGGTCTCCGCGGCGATGTCGGGGGAGGTCAGGAGCGGTTCGGGGAGCCACGGGCCGACGTAGGTCTCGCGTGTGGCCCGCGCTGAGGTGAGGCGGTTCAGCGAGAGGTTGGTGACCGTTCGCACCAGGTAGGCCTTGGGGTGGTGGATCGCGTCGCGGTCGGCGGTGCTCCAGGTGAGCCAGGCGTCCTGGAGGACGTCCTCGGCGTCGGTGACGCTGCCCAGCATGCGGTAGGCGGTGGCGAACAGCAGCCGCCGGTGTTCGATGTACGGGTCATGCTCGGCCCTGCCGTCGCTCACGATCACCGGCTCATGTTCCAGCGCCGTCACCTGGACGGCAAGTCCGAGATCACGGCGCTGGGAGTCGGTGCCCGTCATGCCTCGATCTTGCGGGTGGCGCGGCCGCCCTTGGAGACGATGGTGGTGACGTTCATGTGCTTGCTGAGCCGGTAGGTCTTGAGGGGGCTGCCGCTGACCATCTCCTTGTACGCGACGGCGGCTCGTCCGGTGAGGTACCAGCGGCCGGGGGTGTCGTCGGCCTTGGTGAACTGGATGACCGCGTCGCGGCGGCCCAGGCTGACCGGCTGGTGGAAGTAGCCGAAGCGGAACGGCTTGACGGCCTTGCCGCGCAGCAGCCGTGCGATGGTGTCGGCGGTGTACTGGGCGGTGGGTAGGCCGCTCTGACAGGTCCCGTGGATCTGCCCCCAGGCCAGGCGGACCGCTGCGGCGTCGCCGACGGCGTGGATCTCCGGGTGGGACACTGATCGCAGCGTGGCGTCGACCAGGATGAGGCCGCGGTCGTCGGTGGCGATCCCGGCGTCGGCGGCGAGCGGCGGAACCTTGACGCCAGTGGTCCACAGGCAGGCGTCGAAGTGGACGAGCCGGCCGTCGGCCAGTTCGACGGCGTCGGGCAGCACCTTGGTGACCCGGGCGCCGGTCTCCAGGGTGACGCCGAGGCGGTCCAGCGCGCGGTAGAGGTAGGCGCGGGCCTCGGCACCCATCATGCCGCCTGGCTCGTCCAAGCTGATCAGCGTGACGTTCAGGCTCGGGTGGCTCTCGGCGATCTCGGTGGCCGCCTCGATGCCGGTCAGGCCGCCGCCGCAGACGGTCACGGTGCCGCCGGCCTTGGCGATCTCGGTGAGCCGCTCGGCGAACCGGCCGGCGATCTCCGGGTTGTTGAGCGTGAACGTGTGGATGTCGGCGCCGGGGACCTTGCTGGTGTCGGTCGAGCTCCCCAGCGCGTAGACGAGCGTGTCGTACTCGAGGGTCTCGGCACCGTCGACGGTGATCTGCCGAGCCTCGGGGTCGATGGCGGTGGCGGCGCCCTGGACGAACGTGACGCCGGTCCCGGCGAGCAGTTCGGGGATCCGGTGGTCGGCCAGCTCCTGCCCGGCTGCGATCTGGTGCATCCGTAGCCGCTCGACGAACCGGCTCGAAGGGTTGACCAGTGTGATCTTCACGCCGGTCCGGCGGGTGCGGTGGGACAGCCGGACGGCGCTGAACATGCCCGTGTAGCCGGCGCCAAGGACCACAATGCGGTGGCCGTTGTTCATTGCGTTCTCCCAAGGTCGGGCACCGGTTTCGGTGCCGGTGATGCCCATGGGACAAACAACCCGCTCCGGTCGTGACAGGTCGCGGATGTGAACCACATCACATTGAGCGCCGCCCTCGGTCGACTCATCTCAGGGGCGATGAACTGCCCGATGCCGTCATCGCCATCGATGTCCCCCGAAGGGTGCGCGTTCTCGTCACGCGCCTCGCTACCCCTGCCGGCTGCCGACATTCACCTCGTGCCGCAGCCGGCCACGTAGATGAGGAGGAAGAGCGTCCGGGTGGGTGCCCGCTCTCATCGGCACGACGGGTCCCCTGCGGCGACGGATTCGGCATGACACTCATCCGCGGCCGGCGGTTCGGTACGGCGGAGGGCGGCGCCGGCCGCAACGACGTCACCTGGCGACGGGCCGCCTACTCGGTCGGTGCTGCGGCTGCGCCGATGCCGCTGTCCAAGATGTCCAGTGCCCGACCGACCGTGTCGGTCAGGGTCGCGGCGAGCTGTTCCGGCGTGCGGCCCGCGTTCCGTAGCCGTGTCGCCCCCAGGGTATGCAAGGTCGCAGGAGTGAAGGAGGTAACGCCAGTACTCCCTCACGCCTCGATGCGGGGGCCGGCCTCATGGGGGAGCGTCGTGGGGAAGACCACGGCCAGGTCGGTGATCTCCAGAATGCGGCGCAGCACGCCATGCACGTGTGCCAGCCGCATGCTGCCGCCCGCATCGACCACCCGGCGTTGCGCCTGGAGCAGCGCCCGGAGCCCACTGGCGTCACAGAAGGCCAGTTCGGCGGTGTCGACGATGAGGAGTCTGCAGCCGCTGAGGAGCGCGGCCTCGACGGCTGACGGCAGGCGGGGCGAGGAGATGACGTCGAGGTCTCCCGTCAGGATCAGATCGCTGACGGGAGGGTGGTGAACCAGCCGCAGGGTCAGGGCGTCCATCAGGACCTCCCTCCACGGTGCTGACAGACACGCAAGCCGCGTGCGATTCCTCACCGGTTGCTTCTCACCCTACGTCCCCTGCCTCCGGTAACTCGCATGCAAGCCCCCGAGAGGGATGCAGGCCGGCGGCCACCTTCCACATGCTGGTGGGCCTGGTGTCCCGGACCGAACCGACAGGCCGCGCCGGATACCGGCTGCCGGACGCCTCGAGCCTCGTCCGCGGCCGCCCGGCAACTGCTGCAGGCCGCCACCGGGCCCGGCCCGGCCGTCATCACGCGCTGCCCGCGCCGATCAACTCCCAGAGCTCCGAATCCGGGGCGCTCGCACCAGGTGACCGGCAAACACGAATCAAGATGTGTTCGCCCTGCGTCGTGGCGAATTGCCGCCGTCGCCTGCCGCGCTCTGCAATGGCCGAAAGCGCGCCAACATGCCACTTTCCGTGGCTTCTTGCGGCTCGCTGCGGCACTGGCTGCCCGGCACGATGCCCGTCGAGCGCACCTGCCGGGCGGACGCGAAAGGAGAACGCACCATGATCAGACAAGACACTCCGACCGAGGCCGGATTGGTCCAGCTCGCCTTCACCCTGCCCGCCGACATCCCCGGCCCGATCTCGGTCGTGGGCGACTTCAACCACTGGGACCCCTACGCCCACCCCATGACGCGCACCCAGCAGGGCCCCCACACCGCCGTGGTCGCGCTGCCTGCAGGGGCCACCATCTGCTTCCGCTACCTGGCCGAAGGCGGTGTATGGCTGGACGAGCCGGACGCCGACGAGCGCGACGAGCGTGGCTGCATCGTGCACGTCGCCGCAGCCGACAGCAGCGACGAGCCCGCGCGTATCGGCACGAAACCGAACGCCTCCGCCACGGTCACGGCCTGAACGTGTCCCAGAACGGGCAGGGCACCGTCGCGCCGGCCGCCGACGGCGCCCTGCCCATATCCGGGAACCATCGACCCTGACCGAAATCTGCGCCAGGCGACCGGTCCGGCGCGGCTGCTGCTTCTGGTCTCGCCGCCAGGTCGTGCGGCCGTACCTTCGTGCTCCATACCGGCGCCGGATGAGATGCGAGCTAAAGGTTCCGCGTCGGTGGCTGTTGCCGGCTCGCCGAGGTGTGACCGGTTGACCTGGTCGCGGCTGTCTCACGGCTGGGGTCTGCGGGTCTCCCATATCTGCCTAGTGCCGCCCGGGCGACATCCTTGCCCGGACGCGGGTGAAACCCGTTGTGATAGGTTCGGCGTCGCCGTGCGCTGCTGCGAACTGAGGAGGTGAGACCGATCAACGCTGTGACAGGTCGGGCCTCCCTCCCTCGTATGGCCTAGGGAGTGCCCGCAGAAGGCATCCCGAAAGGCTTGGAACGCTATGCACTTCACCTCTGAGACGTCGTCCGACGGTGTCTGCGAACAGCTCTTCACCCTCGGTGAGATTCCCGGCGTGCTGTGGACCCCAGTGGGTGCCGTCGGCGCCCGTCCGCTGATCTTGATGGGACACGGCGGTGGTCAGCACAAGAAGGCCCCCGACATCGTGGCCCGTGCGCGCCGCTTCGTGGCCGAGTGTGGTTTCGCGGTGGTGGCAGTCGACGTCCCCGGTCATGGTGACCGGCCGATGGACGAGGAGTACAACCGGATCGCGACCGAGAACCAGACTCGCGTGGATGCCGGAGAAGAGCCGGCTCCGCTGATCGCTGGTTTCCAGGCGCTCGTAGCCCGCCAGACCATCCCGGAATGGCAGGCGGTCCTGGACGCGGTCCAGCAACTCGAGCACGTCGGCGCCGGCCCGGTGGGCTACTGGGGCGTGTCGTTGGGTTGCGGACTCGGCGTTCCATTCGTCGCCGCCGAACACCGCGTTCGCGCGGCAGTACTGGGCCTGGGCGGGGCACTGGCGTCAGCCGAGGCCGCCGCGCGGATCACCGTCCCGGTGGAGTTCCTGCTGCAGTGGGACGATGAGCGGGTGCCACGAGCCCAGAGCTTGGCGCTGTTCGAGGCCTTGGCCTCACCTGAGAAGACGCTGCACGCCAACCCCGGCAAGCACGGGGAGATCCCGGCATTCGAGCTGGACAGCACGCTACGGTTCTTCGCCCGCCACCTCGGCTGACACCGCCGGTGGATGCCAGGACGAGCCGTCGCCGATGAAGTCGAGCAGGTCGCGGTTGACCTGCTCGGCGTGGGTCATGAAGATGGCGTGCGCCGCGCCCGGGTACTCCTTGTACACGTTGCCCGGCACCGGTTTCGCCAGCCGCCGCCCGCACAGATCGATGGGGGCGGAGGCGTCGGCGTCGCCATGGATGATCAGGGTCGGCAGCTGGACGGCGGCGCACTCCTCACGCAGATCGGTACGGAAGCCCGTCCTGACCACCTCGACGGCGGCCTTGGCCGAGCAGTCCAGGCACCTCTGTATGGTCCACTCGATCAGCTCGGTGGAGACCTGGTTGCCCAGATGCGTGGCGAAGAACGCCTGCGCGTTCTGAGCCGTCCACCGCGGGCGGTCCTTGGTCCGATCCGCCATGATGGCGTCGAAGACGGCCCGGTCGACGCCCTCGGGATTGTCCGGCGTCCTCATCGCCAACGGCGCGGTGGCCGCGATCAGCACGATCCGGCTCACCCGGTCGTACCCGTGGCGGGACAGGTAGCGGATCACCTCCCCGCCGCCCATCGAGTGCGCCACCAGCGTCACCTCGCGCAGGTCGAGGTGGTCGAGCAGCGCCGCGAGATCATCGGCGAGCGTGTCGTAGTCGAACCCGTGGCCGACCCGGTCCGAGCGGCCGTGCTCCCACTTGTCGAAGGCGACGCAGCGCAGGCCCTGCTCGGACAGCGGCAGCATCGGAACTCCCACGAACTGCTGCTGAGCCAGGCGCCGGACACGAACACCACCGGCTTGCCCTGGCCCCAGTCGGTGTGGAACAAGCTGGTCCCGTCGGGGCGCACGATGTACGGCATCAGAAGGTCTCCTCACGGTTGTTGCGGGATGCGTGACGACTGTCGCCGAGAGGAGGTCATGTAGTCGATTACCCATGAGGTAACGCACGGTGTGAGCGGCTCGGACGCCTTCCGGCGAGCGTTCAGCGGCCGAACGCCCTGCGCTGGTGCAGCTCACCCCGCCTGCCGGACCTATCTTCGCCCAGCCCTTTTCCCGGTTGTGGACTGTCCGATTTGAACGTTCCAAACTTCCTCCTTGGTTCTCGCGCAGTTTTCCCGGCGATCAGCGTAAGGTCATGTCACGTGTGACATATTACTTACAGGCGGGTGGCACGGGGCCGCACGCCCGATCACCAAAGGGGAAATCGTTGAAGCAGATCGTCAAGCGTGGAGCCGCAGTACTCGCCGCGGGGGTGGCGATGGCGGGGGCGCTCGCGGTGAGCAGCCCGGCATCCGCCGCCACGACTACGACCACCTGCAGTGACAGCGTCCTGATCTCGGGCCTCACCACCAAGGCCTGCGTGGAGGTCACCGGTACCCAGGCGCGGTTCTACGGCACCGTCGGCGCGCCCGGCATCGCGGAGCCCGGACCCGGCGGAGTCATCACCCCGCAGCGCGCCGATGTGGAGGTATCCGGCCAGGTCGTCGGTGGCCTGTTCCTCGGCTCCCGGCGGCAGCCGGTGAGCATCTGGAACAACACCGTGACCGTCGAGGGCGTCACCGCGACCGCCCCCTGCGGATCTACGGTTCGCGCCGAGGTCAAGCTGTCCCAGGGCCCCGCGGGTCCCGGCGGGCCCGGCTTCTACGGCCCTACGTCCGTCGCGGTGGACGTGCCGGTCGGCTGCTGAAACAGGTGGATCGACGGTGGGCGCGGAACAACCGTTCCGCGCCCACGCGCGCATGCCCGCGGCCATCACGCCTGGCGAATACCTCGCCTGGCCAGGTCACCAGCGGCAGGCCCACCATCAGTCGCAGTCTGCGGCGCGCGCTTGGCGAAGGTTTCAGAGGCCGACTTCCCACGTCAGCGCCGCTTGATCCCTACCGCGCACAGGTGGTAGTCCCCCTTGACCTGCGACCTCGCGGTGTCCGGGTCCGGACGCCACTCGCGGGTGTTGACGATGCCGGGCTCCAGCAGGTCGAAGCCGTCCAGGAAGCCCTCGAACACGGCGCGACGGCGGGTGGTGAAAGGGGAGGATGCGCGCTGGTAGACGTTGCTGACCTCGTCGGCCTCCTTCGGCATGGTGTCCGGAGCGACGTGGGTCAGTACCAGGTAGCTGCCGGCGGGCAGCAGCTCGCGGTAGCGGCGGAGGAGGTCGGCCGGGTTCTCCTCGTCGGTGATGAAATGCATCAGGGAGACCACGAGCAGGGCGATGGGCCGTTCGAGGTCCAGCACCTGCGCCGCCCGCGCCATGACCTCCTCCGGCTCGCGCAGGTCACCCTCCTGGACCGTGACGCCAGGGGAGTGGCCGAGCAGGGCGCGGGAGTGAGTGAGGACGACGGGGTCGTTGTCGACGTAGACCACGTTCGCGCCGTCGATCACCTCATGGACGTGGCCCGCGGTCGGCAGGCCGGAGCCGATGTCGAGAAACTGGTCGACGCCCAGCTCCCTGAGGTGGCGCACTGCGCGCTGCAGGAAGGCCCTGCTGTTGCGGGCATCGCCTTCGACCTCGGGAATGATGGCCAGAACCTTCTCCGCGGCCTGCCGGTCCACTTCGAAGTTGTCCTTGCCGCCCAGGTAGTAGTCGTACATCCGCGCCACGTTGGGGACAGCAGCGCTGATACCCGGCGGCACTCGCTCACTGGTCATGGCCCAAACCTAGACGATCTATAGCGAAGGTTGCGATGATCGCTCCATGTTAGGTCTCGACGCGGCGCCCGGCATCAGCAAGACCAACCTGTGGGCCTGTATGGGGCTCGGATTCGTGGGCACCGCGGTCATCACCTTCTTGCCAGCCGGCCAGCCGTACATCCTCAGCGAGGTCCTTGGGCTGTCCTCCGACGACCTCGGCAGGACCACCGGCTACCTGCAGATCGCCGCGGAGGTCGCGCTGATCCTCAGCCTGATCTGGTACGGCGCGCTCGCCGACCGGATCGGCCGGCGGCCCATCGCGGTCGCGGGCCTCGTCCTGTGCGCGGTGGGGGCGGCGCTCTACCCGTTCGCGGGCAACGCGGGCGTTCTCATCGCGTTGCGGATCGTCTTCGCTCTCGGCATCGCAGCTCTGCACGTCACCATGTCCGCGATCACCGCCGACTACGTACGCGACCCGGCACGTGGCAAGGCCTACGGCTGGCTCGGGCTGTTCAGCGGTGTCGGGGCGGTGATCGCCGTACTGGTGCTGGTCAGGCTGCCCAGCATGCTGGAGAAGGGCGGGATGGCGCCTGTCGCGGCCGCCAGGACCGGGTTCCTGATCGTCGCCGCGATGGTGCTGCTCGGCGCGCTGGCGCTGCGCTACACGCTCTCACCGAGCTGGGGCGTGGCCGAGACGCCGCGTGTGCCGCTGCCGCAGCTGATCGGTGAGGGAGTCAGACTGGCCCGCGACCCGGGCGTGGCGCTGTCCTACGCCGCCTCCTTCGTGGCCAGGGCCGACCTGGCCCTGGTGGCGAGCTTCCTGTCGCTGTGGATCGTCGACTACGCCAGGGCCGTGCGCGGCATGTCCGCCACCGAGGCCCTGGCCAGGAGCGGCGCCATCGTCGGCATCGCCTACACGGTGATCGTGGTGGGCGCGCCGCTGTTCGGCTGGCTCGGTGACCGGATGAAGCGTCAGAACGTCGTCATCCTCGCCCAGGCCGTCGCCGCGGCCGCCTACCTGTCGACCCTGCTGGTCAGCGACCCGCTCGGGCCCGGCATGATGCTGGTTGCCGCCTTCATCGGCCTCGGCGAGATCGGCGTCATCACGACGGCGGGGCCGCTGCTGGCCCAGCAGGTCCCTGCCCGCTACCGCGGCTCCTCGTTCGGCGTGCAGCTTCTCTGCGGCGCGATCGGCATCTTCGTCATCTCCGGAGTGGGCGGCTGGCTGTATGACCTGTGGCGGCCCGCCGCCCCCTTCGCCCTGTCCGGCGCGTGCGGGCTGCTGGTGGTGCTCTTCGGGCTCGCGGTACGCCGGCGCGTCGCCCCTCACGCTGAAGCGGTGCCGGCCTCCATGTAGCGCTCGCGCGGCACCGAGACGTCCAGGGCGGGTTCGGCGAACATCGTCAGGTCGGCGTCGTCCCCTCCGGCTCCGCCGGCCGCTTCCAGCGGACCGGCGGGACGGACACGCCGGCGCGGTTTCCCGACGACCGAGAACCGGCAGGACGACTGTCTGGAACGGCCGGGACGTCAGGCGGTGAAGCGGTGCGCCGATGCCGTCCCACGTCCCCAGCCGGGATCGCCGTGATGGACGAACCCGCTCCACGCGCGTTGCACCTCGGCCACGAGCGCATCGGGCATCTCGCCGCCGAGCATGGGCGCCTGCCGCCACGGCGCGGGATCGCCGACGACGAACGGAAGCTCGATGCAGTGGCACGCGCCGTACGGGCTGCCGGCCACCATCGACCCGGAGACAGGGCAGCTCCGCACAACCTCCGTCTGGGCGCCGCTCCTGGGCGGGACCATGCGCTCCAGCAGCCCCGTCACGATCGACACCGAATGGACGGACCAGCTCCCCGCCGAGTGACCGAGGCTTGAGCGACGGCATCCACACGCGGAGGTGCGGATGCCGTCACCCTGACGGCACGGCGTCCGCCGATGGCGTTATCCGCCCAGGTCATGGTCTTGTCCGCCGGGAGGGTGTGGGCTCTGCCGTCCTCGAAGTGCCGCCGGTCCCGGCGGGTCGAGCGCGACGCCTGCGAGTCGACCTCCCCGGCGAAGATCCGCTCCACCGCGACGGCCCGCCGGCCGCATCATCTGGCAAACCCGCGGGCAACCGGACGCCGCTCTCAGGCGTAGGGAATGAAGGAGGCTCGGCATCTGCCTTCATGCCGCCTACGTTCCCGCCTCATGGTGGGGGGAGTGGCACCCCCAGACCAAATCCCTCGCTCAGGGGAGGCGGGGACGTAGGCCTTACGACGACGGACCGTGGGCCGTGCATGCCACGACCGAAGCGAGGCACGCCTCAGGCGGGCGCCGGAAAGCCGTCCTCGGCCGTGGCCGGGCGGCTGGCCTCCCACATGCGGTCGAACTCGCCGTTGAAGTGCCGGAACCACCGCGGGTCGCGCTGTGCGGTGAGCGTGAAGACAGGGTCGGGCCTGGCCGAGCTGTGCGTGCCCAGTTCGACGTGGAGCACCCCACCGGCGGTGTCCGGGTCGATCAGCACGACACCGAAGGCGGGAACGAACGGCGTCAGGCGCACCTCGAGCGAGCCGGTGGCATTGGGCAGGGTCGCGAGGTGGCGCAGCATGTCCATGGTCGCGCGGACGCGGTGGCCGAACACCTCTGGATGGTCGGGGATCGTGCTGCGCCTGGCTGCCTGGTCGAGGACGTCGGGTTCGGAGTCGATGAGGAGGATCTTCACAGACGCGCCCTGGAGCAGCCGGTCCTCCAGCTCGCCCACGAGGTTGCGGATCGTGCGGCTCAAGGTCACCCCGGATAGGCGGATGTCGTGCGCGTGGGTGATCTGCTCCTCCAGACCGGCCCGGGTGGTGGCCAGGAAGGCGTCGGCCGCGACGGTTCCGGCGATCTTCTCTTGGACCAGCCGGTTGAGCCGGCCGACCTGCTCTTTGAGCTCGTCGGCCTGCTGGCGCGGCCCGAGCGCGGTGACGGCCAGCAGCGCCAGGGTGGCGAGGGTCGCGGCGCTGACGACACGGATGTCGACGGCGTCGACGACGCCGAGGATGCCCACGCCCAAGGCGATCAACGCGGTCACGTAGATCTCGAGGTTGCGTCCGGCTGCGAGGTCCGCGCGTAAGCGATCAAAGGGTTTCACCTCCTCATCATGGGTCACCGGGTGTTCTCCCGTGCCAGACCCTCCAAGAACGGTCATCGCAGTGCGTCGACCGGTTCCATGCGAGCCGCACGCAGCGCCGGATACAGGCCCGCCAGGAGCCCCACCAGCGCACCCGCCACCGGCGCGGCCAGCGCCAGCCGTACGTCGAGGACCGGGGTCCACTGGCGCACGGCCGCCACCGCGACCACGGCCACCATCCCCAGGCTGGCCCCGATCACCCCGCCGGTCAGCCCGATCAGGCTGGATTCCAGCAGGAACTGGGCGGCGATGTGCCGGCGGGCCGCGCCCAGCGCACGGCGCAGGCCGATCTCGGCGACCCGCTCCATGACCGTGACAAGGGTGACGTTCGCGATGCCCACCGCCCCGACGACCAAGGAGACCAGGCCGAGGACGAGGAAGAGGCCGTTGACGTCGTCCTGGGCGCCGTCCCGCGCCCGCTTGGGACTGGGTGGGGCGATCACCTGCAGTTCCCCGCTGCGGTCGGGGCTGAGCGCGAGCGGCGCCTGGCGGGCGATGAGCTCGGCGGCGCCCAGCTGGGTGGCGACCAGGACGCGGGTGACGTCCTTCAGGCCGAAGTCGGCACCCAGAGCAGGCGGGACGAGCACCGCGCTGGCCAGGATCTGCTCGCGCCGCAGGCCGCCGATGACGCCGATGACCGTGTAGGCCCGATCCTTGACGAACACCGCCGGCGAGTGCTCCAGGCTGGTGATCCCGAGCATCTCGGCGGCCTGCTCGCCCAGCACGACCACCCGGTCGCGGCGGGCCACGTGGCCGGCGTCGTAGAACCGCCCGGCCACCATCCGGCCGCGGGTGGTCTCCGGCAGGTCGGGGGTGGCCGCGACGACCGCGAGGGTCTGCCCGGTCACCCGGGTGGGGTCGAGCAGGTTGTTGGCGGTCACGACGAGGTTGGAGCTCGTGTCGCTCTGTGCCAGCGCCGTCGCCGACGTCACGCCGCGCAGGCGCCGCAGCTCCTTGGCCGCCTCCCAGGTGACCAGGGGGTTGTGGCCGCCACGCGGCACCTCGACGGTGATGCTGGTGGCCAGCAGCTCGTCGAAGCGGCCGACGATCTGGTTGCCCGCGGTCGCCGCGATGCCCAGGGTGACCACCAGCGTGGTGATGCCCAGAACGGTGCCGAGGGTGGTCAGGGCGGAGCGCACCGGGCGGGCGAGCATCCCGGCGAGGGACTCGGCCCACAGGTCGCGGAGATCCATGCTCACCCCTGCTCGGTGAGGACGCCGTCGCCGATGCGCACCCTGCGTTCGGCCCTGGCGCTCACCTCGTCCTCGTGCGTGATCACCAGGACGGTGAGGCCGTCGGCGCGCAGGCCGTCGAACAGGTCGAGGATGGCCTCGGTGTTGCGGCTGTCGAGGTTGCCGGTCGGCTCGTCGCACAGCAGCAGGGCGGGCCGCGCCATCAGCGCGCGGGCGATGGCCACACGCTGGCGCTCGCCGCCCGACAACCGGTCGGGCACGAAGCCGACGCGATGGCTCATGCCGACCTGATCAAGCGCCAGCTCAGCACGTGCCCGCCGGTCGGCGCGCGGATGCTTGCCGTACACCTCGGCGAGCATCACGTTCTCCACGACCGTCCGGTGGGACAGCAGGTGGAAGGACTGGAAGACGAAGCCGATGCGGGTGCCGCGCAGCCGGGTCCGCGCGCCGTCGCGCAACGTCGTGGTCTCGACGCCGTCCAGCCGGTAGGAACCGGAGGTCGGCCGGTCCAGCAGTCCCAGGATATTGAGGAGGGTGGACTTGCCGGAGCCGGACGGTCCGATGATGGCCACGTAGTCGCCGGGATCGACGCGCAGGTCCACCTCGGCCAGCGCGCACACCGGCGGGTCCGTCGGAAACTCGCGGGAGACGGCGGTCAGCTCGATGACGGGCTCAGACATCGCTCACCACGACCCGGTCACCCTCCTTGAGCTCGCCCGCACGCACCGGAGTGACCTCCACGTCCCCGTCGGCGGTCAGCCCGGTCCGGACCTCGACCTCGCGGGTACGGTCACCGTCCAGCGCCACCCGGACCCGCGGCCGGCCGTCGGCGGAGGTGACCACGGCGGACACCGGCACGGCCAGCACCTCGCCCTCGGTCGAACCGACCGAGATCCGCACCGTCATCGGCGAGCCGACCAGCGACTTGAGCCCCTTGGACGAGCCGGGCGTGAGCAGGACGGGCACCGAGCCGGTGTCCGACCCGTCGTCCTCCTCGCCTTCCTCGCCCTGCGCCGGGGTCAGGCGGGCCTCCTCACCGGTCGCGGTCAGCGTGGCGGGCAGCTGGGTGCCGTCCATGGTCTCCATGCCGGCTTCCTGGCCCGGGCGCAGCAGCTTCGCCTCCTTGGCGTCGACCGACCCGGTGACCGCGAAGGCGGAGCTCGTCACGGTGGCGACCTTGCCCTCGATGGTGTCGCCGGGCTTGACCTCCGCCTTGTCGATGCGGGCGGGCAGGGTCGGCAGGAAGACGATCTCCCCGGCCGGCACGCTCACGCCGTAGGTCTTGCGGTACTCGGCCAGCATGGCGTTGGCGTCGGCCAGGTTGGCCTTGCTGTGGGCGACCTTCATCCGCAGCGGCGAGACCTTCCTGGCCCGGCTGAGCGCCTGGGCGGCGGTGGCCTCGGCCTCCTTCGCGGTGCGCACGGCCTTGCGCAGCTCCTCCAGCCGTTTGTCCCGCTCGACGCGGATCTGCTCCTCGTAGGCGGACACCGCCTGCTGGGCCTCATAGAGATCCTGCCGGGCGTTGGCCAGCTTCATCTCCAGCAGGCTCGTGTCCACCGCACTGGGCGTGGGCGCAGGCGTCGTGGTCGGGGTGGGGGCCGGTTTCCTGGCCTCCGCCAACGCCTGCTCGGCCGCGAGGACCTGCTCCTCAGCGGCTCGTACGGCACGCCGCGACGCGGCCAGCTGGGTCTCCTGCTCGGGCGTGATCTCCGACTCCTCTTCCAGCGCCTTCTCGGCGGACCGCAGGTCGCGGCGGGCGTTGTCGAGGCGGATCCGCAGCGGCTGCACGTCCAGCCCCTCGTTCAGGGCCTTGCGGTCGGCGGCCAGGGTCTCCTCGGCCGTCTGCACGGCCTGGCGCAGCTGCTGCAGCGTCTTGCGCGACTCCAGGTCGGATTCCTGCGCCTTGTAGCCGCGCTTGGCGTACCAGCGCTTCACCGCCGCCACCGTGGCCGCGTCGAAGACGCCGGTCACCTTCACCCGCAGCGCGCGCTGGAGCTGCTTGACATCGTCGCCCTCGGTGCCCGGCACGAGCGGCCGGTACATCGGCTTCTTTCCCTCCATGGCGAACACCGGCCGCCCGTTGACCTGCATCAGCACCTGGCCCGCACGGATCGGGCCGGGTTTGGGCGCCGTGGTGACGCGCTGCGGCGTGCCGCCCGTGCCGACGGCACCGACGGCACCGCCTGCCCCGCCGACCGTGCCGGCAAGAGTGACCGGCAGCGGCGAGCCGTACGTGAGCGTGCCGCTGACCGTGACGGTACTGGTGAGCTTGCGCCGCTCGGCCGGCGCCGTGACCAGGGAGGGCTTGGGCGGGCGGCGCGCGGACGCCTCGTCGGCCGGCGAACGCAGCCGCGAGCCGACCGCCCAGCCCACTCCGGCGATCACCAGAACTCCCGCCACGACGAGGGCGAGCACTCTCGACCTGCCCACGTCACCCCTTGACCGTGACGGCCATGCCCAGGCCGGGTAGGAACTCGGCTTGTTTGTAGACCTCGTTCGCCTTGGGCCGGTAGGCGGCGTAGAACTCCTTGCCGCACTCCAGGTCGTCCAGGGCCGCCTTGATCTCGCGCTGCAACATGGGGCGCGCCTCGTCAGCCGTCGGGTTCTGCTTCCTGCCGAGCTTGCCGAACTCCGTCATGAACGAGCTCTCGGTGCTGCGCGCGATGTCAGAGGGGCGCTGCGAGGTGACCCTGTAGCCCTTGCCCTTGAGGCAGTCGGCGAACGTGCTCGCCAGCTCCGCCAGCTTGGGATCGCCGTCGATCTCGCGGCTGATGATCTGTTCCATCATCTCGCTCTGGGCCTTGGCCGCCTCCTGCATCGACTTGTGCTTCTTGCCGGTCGTCTTGTTGATCATCTCGAGATGGCAGGCGTTCATCGCCTCGAAGTACGCCTCCCGCTGCGGCTTCGACAGCCCGGCGATGACCTTGCCGTTGGGGTCGTCCCCGGTGTCATCGTCCGCCATCAGGCGGGCCATCCGGCCGACCCCGTCGTTCGGGTAGACGAAGGAGGCGGCGAACCCGAAACCGTACTTGCTGCGATATTTCTTCATCGCGGGATAGTCGCCGGACATCTCCTGCTTGACGGCATCCGGCAGCTCCGGCATGGACACGATCGGGTGGTAGGTGAACCCCTTGCCCTTCATGCAGGTGGCGAGCTGGGCCTGGGCCTGGCGCTGCTGGTCGGAGGGATCCGCGGAGGGTGCCGCGGCCGCCTCGGTCCCGCCGGACGAGGCGCAGCCCGTGAGGGTCGCCAGGATGGCCGCGGCGATCGCGAGCGGCACTCGGGAGTCGGTCATGGGGCTTCACTGTCACGAGTGCATGCTGAAGCGAACCTGAAGGCGACTGAACAAGTCTTTAGGCCGCTGGTTGATGAGGACAGGTTCGAGGGTGTGGCCTAGGTTTCGGTTCGCTTCTCCAGCCGGCTGCCACGCGGCAGGGTGACGACCATGATGTTGCTGGGGATGTCCAACTGGATGCGGTGCCATCGCCCGCGCGGGACGATGGCAGCGGTTCCGGCCATCAGCCTGATCTCCTCCTCCTCTCCTCCCGGCCGCTCCGGGCGGAGGTAGAGGCGCATCTTCCCGATGAGGCAGGACACGATCTCCTCGGCCTCGGGGTGGACCTCCCAGTGGTCGGCGTGGACGTCGGCGCCGGTCTTCGCGTGGAAGGCCAGCAGCCGCCAGCCGTCCTGGTCGAAGTCCGTTGTTCTCTTCCCGGCGTGAATCTGGCCGCCTTGGTGAAGGTGGATGGCGGACGCGAAGAGGTCGATCGGAGTAACTGTCATGCCGAAATGGCCTTCCTGCGGTGATCTGTCAACTGGTGGGGATGCGGCCCGAGGCGGATCGCTGGTCACCGGGCGAGGAGCGAATCGCGGTCATCGCTCTGCTCGGCCTGTGATGGCGGGCTGGTCCGGCGTAGGACGGTGAGGGCGACGAGGACGGCGGCGACCAGGAGCGCGGCGCCGAGCGTCAGGCTGAGCGCGTACCCGTCGTTGAGGGCCTCGGGCGTGATGGCCTGGCCGGTGCGGTCGTGCGCGACGGTGCCGAGAGCGGCCAGTCCGAGCGAGGCGCCGAGCTGTCGTGAACTGTTGAGCAGGCCCGATGCGGCGCCGGCCTCGTGGGGCGCGACGCCGGCGGTGGCGGTGGAGACGACCGGTCCGAGGCAGAGCCCGAAGCCGACGCCGGCGACGATCGAGGGCCCCAGGACGTCGGTGGTGAAAGCGCCGTCCGGGCTGATCAGGCCGAACCAGGCCAGCCCGGTCGCGGTCAGTAGTCCGCCGATGACCAGAAGGGTCCGCGGCGCGAGACGGTAGCCGAGCTTGACGGCGAGCACGGAGCCGGCGATCACGCCGAGGGCGAACGGCAGGAACTCGACCCCTGCAAGGGCCGGCCCGACCCCGAGTACTCGTTGCAGGTAGAGGGACACGAAGTAGAAGGCCGCGGCCATGGCCGCACCGACCAGGAGGCTGTAGGCGTTCGCGCCGGCGACCGAGCGGTTGGTGAGCAGGCCGAGCCGGATCAGCGGTTCACGAGCGGTGGTCCGCTCGACGTGGATGAATGCGACCAACAGCGCGGCGGCGACCGCCAGAGTCGTCACGGTGATCGGTGAGGCCCACGAATACCGGTCGGTGCGGACGATGCCGAACACCAGCAGGGTCATGCCCGACGTGGCCAGCACGGCACCGAGGACGTCCGGACGGCCGCTGCGAACCGGGGACGGGCCGGCGGCGACGCGCCAGACCATGGCCAGCGCGCAGGCGGCCATCGGCACGTTCACGAACATCACCCAGCGCCAGCCGGCGTACTCGGTGAGCAGGCCGCCGATCAGGACGCCGAAGGCGCCCCCGGCGGCGTTCATCGCACTCCATACGCCGATGGCCCTGACGCGGACCTTGCCCGTGGGAAAGGTCGCGGTCAGCAGCGCCAGCGCGGCCGGAGCGAGTGCGGCGGCCCCGATGCCCTGGACGGCACGAGCGGCGACAAGATGGCCGGGTTCCTGGGCGAAGCCGCCGACGAGTGAGGCGAGGCCGAACAGGCCGAGCCCGAGCAGCAGGACCGGCTTACGGCCGTACCGGTCGGCGGCCTTGCCGCCCAGGAGGAGCAGCCCGCCGAACGTGAGCGCGTAGGCATGGATCACCCACGTCAGCCCCACCGCGCTGAAGCCGAGGCCGGCAGCGATCTGCGGAAGTCCGACGTTCACGACCGACAGGTCCAGCGACACCATGAACTGCACGACGGCCACGGCGGCGAGGATGATCCTCGGCCGAGCACCCGACTTGATGACCACGCTTCCTCCGGCGGATTTTCTGTTCGTCAACGCAACTCAGTCCTCTGAGCCGGAGGCAGTGTCGATAGGGGAGTTTCCGTCACCGCACAGCGCTTGCTGTATGAAGGTCGACAGCGCGTCGTCGATCGGTGGGTCTGCGGAAAGCCGTCGGCCCGCACGACTTTCGTCTCTTCAGGCGCGGCACCTGGCACCGGCATGCCGGTACCGACACCCAGCACGGCCACGCTCGCACATGCCGCCAGTCGGATCTTCACAACACTCGTCCTCATGATCAATTACTGCGACGGGGACTCTCCCCTCGCTCTCCGGAATCCCCGCCTCGCTCGGCGACGGCGCGGCGCCGAGTTGGGCGATCCAGCCGCTGGGACACCGCGGCGGACAGCGTCGACCGCGACTCGTGGAAGCTGCCGGACCACTGCCGCGCTCGACCGGCACGCCTAGCTGCAGCAGGCGCGCCCCCGGGCAGCCCGGTGGCCGGCGGCGCCGCCCCGAGGATGGACTGACTGGGGTTCTCATGACGGCAATCGTCGTCCAGTTGCTGTTCTGGGGCGTCGTACAAGCGGAGGCATCTGCCGCTACCGTTCCGGGACCAGCGACCGGCCGGACTACGACGCCGGGAGTAGTCCCGCAGGACGGCATCGCGGAGTTGAGCGGGTTCCGGTGCGCCGAGGGGCCGGGCTCGATCAGCCCTCGTCCCGGCCAGGCGCGACTGGGCCACGCAGCGGCCGCATGCCGGCCTGGCGGGCCTGTTCCAGCGCGGTGGCCCCGGCCGGCGCGCCGGGCTTGTGCACCAGCGCCTCAAGGTAGTGGTCGAGCTCGAGCCGAGATCCGCGCTTGGCGATCAACCGCTCGTGCCGGACAACCTCGGTCCCCTTGTGGTAGGCGACCGGGTGGGAGGCGAACGGCATCACGCGCACCTGGTGGCAGGCCAGACTGATCGACACCGAAGAGCGGTTGGTGCGCACGGTGATCTGTTCTCTGAACTTTCAGGGCCAGGGCTTTCGAGTAGCCGGGGAACGTGGTGTCATCGCAGGGCCGCCGCGAAGACCAGGCGGTTGGTGCTGGTGTTGGCGTGTTCACGTTCGGACCATGCGATGCGGGAGGTGATCTGTTCGGGACTGGCCGGACAACTGCCGGGGTCGGTCCGGCGTTCTGCCCACCATCGGGCATTGCGGGATTGGCGATCGAGAATCGCGTCGAGGACATCAGCACGGCGCGCAGCGGTGAGTCCGTAGGCGTCGGCGAGCACCCGCACCTGGGCGGCTTGCGCGGTGGCCGGCGGCGCGGTGGCCTTGGAGGAGATGCACCACGTCCAGGCCATGTATCCGATGTCCTCGAGCGGATCGCCCGGGGAAGCGGTGTCGAAGTCGATGAAGGCGACTGGTAGCCCGGCGCGGAACACTGTGTTGTTGGGTCCGGGGTCGTGATGGCAGACGACGGGGTGCTCCCCGGTGAGGCCGCTGTTGCGGGTGGCGTCGTGCAGCGAGCGAAGAAGCGCCCCAGCCGAAGCGACCTGAGTGTCGCTCCAGCGCCGGAACTTGGCAGGCACCCAGCCGGGCAGGTAACTGAAGATCTCACGGTTGGCTTCGTCGCGTCCGAGATAGCGCGGCGCTCCCGCGAACTGGCATTGCTCAAGGTGTGTGAGCAGTTGAGCGACGAAGGCGGAAGTGGCCGTGGCGGGTCGTCGGACGGTATCGGCGACATGGACGACACCTGCGGTGATGCGACCTCCGGTCAGGGGAACTTCAGCGGGGACGTGCCGCATGGTGGGAGTTGTCCTCTTCAGTGCTTGGAGTGCGTGGGACGGTGTGAGCCGCGCCGCCTGCCGCCTCAGTACTGTGACTTCGCATGACCGACACCGAGATCGAGATCACCGCAGACCTGGTCCGCGACCTGCTGCAGGAGCAACATCCAGACCTTGCGGGGCTGGCCATCCGCGAGGTGGCGGGCGGTTGGGGCAACCAAATGTGGCGCCTCGGGGACGAGTTGGCCGTGCGCATGCAGCGCATGGACCCCACCCCGGAGCTCCAGCTCAAGGAGCGGCGGTGGCTACCCGTGTTGGCCCCGCGCCTGCCGCTCCCGGTGCCGACCCCGGTGCGGTTCGGCGAACCGTCCGAGCGCTTCCCCAAGCACTGGACCGTGATGACGTGGGTTCCCGGCGAGCCGCTGGACCACGGCTCGATCAGCCGCGGCGCCCATGCGGCCGACACGCTGGCGGGCTTCCTCCAGGCGCTCCATGTGGAGGCGCCCGCCGATGCGCCGATCGCTACGGACCGCGGTGCCCATCCCAGGAACTGCACGGACGGCTTCGAGAACTTCTTCCAGGCCGTTGCTCTCGACGACATCGCTGCCGACGTCCGGGCCGTCTGGGACGACGCCGTTGCGGCCCACGCGTGGGAGGGCCCGCCGGTGTGGGTGCACGGCGACCTCCATCCCGCGAACGTCGTCGTCTCGGACGGAACGCTCTCGGGCATCGTCGACTTCGGTGGCATGTTCGCCGGCGATCCGGCGTGGGATCTCGCCGCCGCATGGGTGCTGCTACCCGCGGGCACGGCCTCACGGTTCTTCGAGATGTACGCGCAAGCAGATGAGGCGGCGATCCGGCGCGCCCGCGGGCTGGCAGCTATGAAGAGCCTCTTCCTGATGCTCATGGGGCAGAACGGAGATCGGGGCCTCCCCGGCGGTAAGCCGAACTGGGGACCTGCAGGCCGGGCGGCTCTTGATCGTGTTCTGAAGGGCGTTTGACGCACGCTTCTTGAACTTGTTCTCGATCTTGGTTGAGGGCCATGTGGCAGCCCACCTTCGTGGGTTCATCGATCACCACGCGTGGTGGAGATGGCAAGGTCCACGGCCATATGCTGCCCGTGGCCTCGACCGAGCTGGGTGAGCTTGTCTTGGGCGCCGGCCAGGCTGACGCGGAGCCCTTCGACTTCGCCGAGCCAGCCTTCACGTCCGGCCTCGGCAACGCGGGCGATGAGGTTGTCGCGGATCTCCTCCAGTCGGAAGCGTTGGGCCGAGTCCGGCCGCAGGAGCGAACATCTGACACATGCATGCTCATGAACACTAGGAGTTGAGAAGGCTCGGTCGCAGGTGCCGATGGACACCTTGCGCTTCTCGAAGTGAGCGAAGAACGCGTCCCATTCGTTCTCGGTGGGGGCCCGGTACTCTTCGCTGGGCCTGGTAGCGCGACGGCGGGCGATGAACGCCCTGTGCGCCTCGATCGACTCGGCCGGGTAAACGGCCTTTAGTCCATCGTTGTATCAATACCCTTATGACCGCAGATCACATGGGCGATGTGCGGCGGTGTCGTCGGTGACGAAGAGGCGCCTTCTGTCCGTACTCGCTGTGTGTGGTTGTGTCCGTGTGGCGATCGAGTAGGCGGCTTTCCATCGGCATGTTCGCGCTGGGGGTCGTCGCTTGTGTTGCGATTCCGGGCAGGTCATGTGACGCAGATCACTAGCTTGGGGTGCTCGTAGAGCAGGTTGTCGGTGGTGCCTGCGATCGTGTCCTGCATGGGCGAGCTGGTCGAGCGAGTGGATGAACTGGACCGCGTGCTGGGAGTCGTGGATCGCGCAGAGGCGGAGCGTCGGCGATGGATGCATCGGATCGCGACGACGATCTGTCGCGATCCGATGCGGCGGATCCTCGTGCTGCGCCGAGCGGAGCAGCTCACTCGCTTTCCCGGCCACTATGACGTGATGGTCGGCGGTGCCGTGGACGTGGGCGAGTCGTATGAGGACGCGGCAGCCCGCGAGCTGTCAGAGGAACTGGGCGCCGGCGTCCCGGTGCGTTTCATGTTCACGTTCCTGTGCCGGGATGGGGTCAGCCCTGTCTGGTTCGGGGTGCACGAGGCCGTGATCACTGAGCCATTGGTACCAGATCCGTCCGAGATCGCTTGGCATGCCTGGCTCACAGAGCTCGAACTGCGGGAGGTCGTTGGTCGATGGCCTTTCGTTCCCGGTGGGCGAGAGGCGGTGCGCCGATATTCGGTATTCGGGAACGGGGGCCATCCGTCGGCTGGCTGATCGGCTGCATCATGTCGAGTGGGTGGCTCAGCTGCATGGCCCGATTCCCTCAGCCCCGGCTGGCAGCGACGTACTCGGGTGTCGCGGTCGTGCTGGCGGCGGAGTTGGAGGATCTCTTCGTGTTGGGCAGCGAGGCGCGAGAGCGCTTCGTTGCGGAAGTCAGTGAGTTCCTCGATGGTCTGATCGCGGTCAGCGAGGCGTTGTTCGAGGGTGGCGATCTGCTCTTTGAGCCGATGCAGGGGTCGGGGGTGTCTCCGGTTTGGAGGATGACCGCGAGTCGGGATTCGAACTCTTCGCGAAGGTGGGCATAGGGGAGTGTGCCGTAGAAGGCTGTGCGGTCGATGCCGGATTCGCGAGCGAGGGCCTTGATGTCGCGCTTGCCGCCGGGTGGCAGGTCGCCGCGACCAGCCTGGCGGCCTGCCGGTAGTGGCTGCTGATCAGGTATTCCAGCGTGCGCATGGAGAAGTTGTGGCGGAGCCGGTGGGGATAGATAAACGTGTGGGAACCGGGGCTCATAGCGCGCCCGGATCCGGTCCGAGGTTCGCTCGAACACGCACACTCCTGCGCCGGCACGCCGATCTGGTCAAGCGCCGCTGGACGGTTCCGCGCCGCAAACCGCCATCGACCTCACCGGACTCTGAACCAGGCATCGCCGAACGGGCGGTCGGATCCACCCCCACCGACGGGCCGCACTCGGCTGGTTCGCAGAGACCGCCTCGGTGGCCTGATCCATGTGTACGCGCAGGTCGCTTAGGGTGACACCATTTTCGGCACCCACACGTTGCGGTTGCCACCGGTCAAGATCACGGCCAGGGGATGCCACCTGCGCCGGTGATCAGGTGGTGTTTGCTGCCGGTCCGTCCTCGGTCGACTGGGGACGGGCCTGCTGCAACTGCCTTCAGGGCTCCAGACACCGGGTTCCGGCCCCACGCCGTCCGATCACTGTCCGTCCTGGTAGACCATGGGGCCTGACTCCTTGAACGCCGCACGCGAGGCGTCCTTGAGCCACTTCGTCGCGCTGGAGTCTCTGGTGAGGTTCGTGTAGACGGCCAGGGTACGGATCACATATCGGCCGGTCTGCCCGGTCCACGAGTACAACTGCACGTTCCACCAGTTCGAGGTGTAGCAGATGCCGGTCGATCCCGGCCCCGTTTGGGGGCACCGGATCCCCCAGTCCTGCACGTAGACGTTCTTGAGCCTCGAGTACGCGGTGTCGGCCCTGCCCGAGTCCTTCAGCGGAACGACCCAGACGGTCACCATGATGCGCCCGTTCGGAGCGCCCGAGCTGATATAGGCACCCACCGCCATGTCGTCGCAGCGTGCCTTGCGGAGGGCGGACTTGACTCTGGCGTCGGGCCACGGGCTCGGGCAGTCCTCCACCCCGAACGCCTTGCGGCTGAAACGCACCCCCTCGGCGCTCGTGAAGGACTGCGGAAGCAGGGCGTCGGCCGTGATCGGGGTCGGGTCGGTGCTCTCCTTGTTGAGGTCCGCGGGGTTGAACGACTCCTCGGTCGGCTCCTCCGAAGCTGTTTGAGAAGGCGTGTCGGAAGGGCTCGGTCCGGGGGTGTAGGTGGAGACGGGCTGGGAGGTGGAGGGCTGACCGCCCGACAGCGCTCCCCGGACCGTGTTTTTGACTACGGCCCGCACGCCCACCACGGCCAGCACCAGGGCGACTGCTCCAGCGCCGACGGCGAGGCCGATCTTCTTCGACCGGCCGCCGCCGCTGGGCGGAGGCTGGGGAGGGACGCCTCCTTCAGGCTGCCCAGGCGGCTGCGCCCAGCCGGCGGGCCCGTTCTCCTGCGTCGACGGGTGCGGCCGGAGAGTGAGTTGCTCGGCCTCCGGCGTGCCCATCGTGGCGTGCGCCGTGGGCCACTGCGCGAGGGGGGCGGGAGCCTCGTCGCCGGTCAGGCGGCGCAGCAGGGCGGCGGCGCTCGGCCGGGCCGCGGGGTCCTTGGCCAGACAGGCCGCCAGCGCCGGGCGTAACTCCTGCGGCACGGCCGACAGGTCGGGTTCGCGGGTCAGAATGGCGTGCATGATCGCCGGCAAGGTGTCTCCACTGAAGACCTGCTGCCCGGTGGCCGCGTAGATCATGGAGGTCGCCCAGCTGAACAGGTCGGCCGCCGGGGTGATCGGCGCCCCGCCGAACTGCTCCGGCGCCATGTAGGCGGGGGTTCCCACCACGCTGTGCGTGGCCGTCTGGGCGGTCACCCTGGCAATCCCGAAATCGATCACCACGGGCCCCTCAGGCCCCATGATCACGTTGTGCGGCTTGAAGTCTCGGTGGACTATCCCGGCCCGGTGGATGGCCGCCAGTGCGGTGAGTGTGGTCACAGCGAGCCGCTCCAGCCCGCTGCCCGAACGCGGACCCTCGGTCCTGACCAGCAGGTCGAGCGACGGGCCTGGGATGTGTTCACTGACGATGAATGGCTGGCCGCCCACCAGGCCCGTGTCCAGCACGCGCGCCGTACAGAACGGAGCAACCTGGCGAGCCGCCTCGGCTTCGCGCAGAAACCGGCGGCGCGCGTTCTCATCCGCCGCGGCTCCAGCGTGTAACACCTTGACCGCGACCTGCTCGTTGGACGGTCCCTGGCCCAGGTAAACCGTTCCCTGGCCACCCCGCCCCAGTACACCAGCGAGCCGATAAGGGCCGATCTGACGTAAATCTTCCGGCGTGAGCGATTGCACAAGATCTCACCTTAGCGTTTGCTGGCAAGATCTCCTTAATGTCACACAGTCGGTCAAGTCACTGCGAAGCCTTCGTGGCCGTTGGCAGCGATCTCGGCGCACCTGACGCGGTAAGGGCCGACGCCGCCGACGACCCTGTCCGCCCAGCGTCACCGCGAGCGATCTTCATAACGCCGCTCCCGCTCGAGGATGTCCCACGTACCACACAGTGCTGTATGGAAGCCGCTGCAGCTGAGGGCGACGCTCTCATGCCCTCCGGTAGCTTCACCCTTGTGTCGCAGCGGAACGACACAACCCATGGGGAGGCGACCGCGCTCATCGGCTGTACCGGAGCCAGGCCTTGGACTTGGACCCCGCGCCTCCGCCACCATCGAGCGGGGTCTCAGCCTGAGGGGGACAGCGCGGCGGCCAGGTGCTCGCTGGGTTGGCTGCCGGGCGGGATGGCGAAGACGGCGCTGCCGGTGTGCTTGACGAACGCGTTGAGCCGGTCGGAGCCCGCCAACTTGCGCTGGGCGCGGATGAACGCCTCGGGGTCGCGGACATAGGCGCAGAACAGCACGCCGCTGTCGTAGCTGCCGTGGCTGTTGCCGCTGTGGTGCTCGTGCAGGTGGCCGTCGTCCTGGTTCGCGTGGCCGTGCTCGACGATGATCGGTTCGGTGATGCCCTGCACGGCGTAGTCGTAGTTGTACGAGCGGCGCAGCATCGGGATGGCGCGTACCAACGCCACATGCGCGTCGGCCGGAATGGCGGGCCGACCGTCCGGGCCCTTCTTGCCGAGTTCCACGGCGGTGAACTCGCTCCCTCCGCTGAGCGGCGCGCCAGTGTCCCTGCGGCGGCCGATGACCAGGTCCTGGTCGCGGGCGGCGGCGAGGTCCCACTTCGGCAGGTCCAGGCGGATCTTGCGGAAAACGAGGTAACTGCCGCCGGTGAACCACTCCGGCTCCCCGTCGGCCGCCCACACGGCCTGGTCGAACTCGGGTGTGCCGGGCTTGGGGTTGCTGGTGCCGTCCTTTTGGCCGAGGAGGTTGCGCGGGGTGGAGCCGCCGAAGGTGCCGAGGAAGCCCTGCTGGCTCCAGCGCAGCCGTGCCAGTCCAGGAGCCTGGCCGCGCAGCGAGCGAAAGGCGTGGCTGACGACCTGCGGGTCGTCGGCGCAGATCTGGGCGATCAGGTGGCCGCCGCTCCAGGCGGGCTCCAACCGGTCGGTGGAGAAGGCGGGCAACGGGCGCAGATGCGCCGGCCTGCGCTCCTTCTGGCCGATCAGGTCGAACACCTCGGGGCCCAGGCCGAAGGTCAGCGTCAGGCTCGCAGGGTTCAGGCCGTCGGCGACGCCGGAGCCGGCGGGTGCGTCGGGGCGGTTGCCCGGGATCGGGCCGGGCGGGTCGCCGAGCATGAGGCGTTGGGCGACGGTCGTCCAGCGCGTCATCAGTTGCTGCAGGTTGGTGGCGATCTTGGCGGTGGGCAGGTTCGCGGTCTGCAGGTCGAAGGCGGCGAACATCGCGTAGTGCTGTTGCCGGGTGGCGATGCCCGGCTGGTGGACGCCGTGCAGCCCGGCGGGCGAGGGCGTGGCCGGGGTCGCCGCGTCGCTCGCGCCCGCGTGGCCGGAGGCGGCACCGTTCAGGCCGCCGGTCAGCAGTGCTCCGCCGGTCGCGGCGACGCCCGCAGTCGCGACGATCGAGGCGATCGCGCCCCGGCGAGAGACGGATTCAGGCATCGTAGTCGCCCCATCCGGTGAGCTCGCGCCACGTGGGCCAGGATTGTCCGCTCGCCTGCCGCAGCATCTCGCCGGGAATGCTGAACGGCGGCGCCTTGTGCGGCTTGTCCAGGGACTGGGCGACGACCGCGTCGTGCAGCACCACGGCGGCGCGTAGCCTCGGCAGCACCTCGTGGATGCGCTCGGCGTAGCCATCGGGCAGCGCGGGCCCGTCCGCGTCGAGATCGTAGCCGGCGCCGGCGGTCACCAGCGCGATCTCGGGCCGCTTGCGCTGCGCGACCTCGGGGACGAGGTGCAGCGCGATGGCGTCCCAGACGATCATCGTCTTCTCGGACGGCATGCCGCGCTCCGCGAGCCAGGCGGCGGCCAGGTCGGCACCGTCGATGTCGAAGCGCTGGTCCCCGTTGCCGGGTTCGCTGAGGCCGGAGTCGTGCAGAACGCAGGCGAGGAACAGTAGTTCGTCGTCGTAGTCGCGGCCGGAGCGCAGGCCCTGGCTCTCGCCGATGAAGCGGCCGTAGAGGTAGGTGCGCATGCTGTGGTTGAAGATCGCCGGCTCCTCGATGGAGCGGACATACCGCATGGCGTCGAGCGTCAGGCCGCTCCAGGGGAACGGCAGGCCGTCGTAGGCGTCCATCGTGTCATCCTTCCTGTGTGCGGAGGGCTCGCATGGCGAGCAGCCCGCCGATTGCGGGAATGAAGGCCCGCCACCTGGCACCGTTCGGCGAGGTGGATGGGGCGAGGTAGGCGGCCGCGATGACGGCCACGTAGGAGATGCCGTGCAGGGGGCCACCGAAGGTCGTGACGGCCTTGGCGTGCACGGTGAGCAGGTTGGCGATCAGGACTACGAGCGTGGTCAGCTCCACGCTGGCGGCGACTCGCAGGAGGCGCATCGGGTTCATCCCCCTTGACCGGTGCCGGGTCGGACGATCATCAGGACCACCACGACCGCCCAGGCCAGGTTGTAGACGCCCGCGAGCATGGACAGCAGCCGCAGCCGCCCAGAGTCGCCGGGGTCGGCGAGCACCTGGCGCTGGCGCGGATGGATCTGCGTGGCCAGCAGCAGGGCCGCGACGGCGGTGAGGATCATCGAGATGGTGATCCAGATCTCGCCCGTCCGGCCCTGTACGCCGGCAAGGATCATCCCGGCCAGTGGCACGATGAGGCCGAGAACGGCGTACCCGCGCGTGATGCGGTGCAGGGCGACGGCGACGGACCGGCTGCGCCCCTCTCCAGCCGCCGCGGGCGCGTAGCGGGGGAACAGGCTCGTTGCCGCGGCTGAGCCCCCGACGAAGACGATGCCGCCGAGCACGTGCACGGACAGCAGGACATGTTCCAGCAAGTCTCTAGCTCCAACCTTCAGGATGACTGAAGCCTAGTCTCAGCTTCAGTCGCTCTGAAGGTTGGGGTACGCGGACGGTCAGCCCGCCGATTCGTCGAAGGCTGGGGTACGGGGACCCGTCAGCCCGCCGATTCGCCTAGGAGCGCGGGGAGGACCGCCTGGCCGATTCGGCGCTGGACGGGGTCGGCCTCCGGGTCGAACAGTCGCTCGTTCACCTCCGCTACCGCCTTCTTGGCGGCCTGGAGGAGGCGGGAGCCCGCACCGGATACGAATCTGCGCGCCATCTCTCGCCGTTATATGGGAAGGAAGTAGATAATCCGGAATGGAACTAGTTGCTAGGCTATGGGGATGACTGCCATGGCGCCCGCGCGCACGGAGCCGGACCTGTCGTTCCTGCTGGATCGTGCCGGTCACGTCCTGAGAACCCAGATGGCGGCCGCTCTGGCCGAGATCGGGCTGACGGCTCGCATGCACTGCGTGCTCGTTCACGCCCTGGAGGAGGAGCGCACGCAGATCCAGCTCGCCGAGATCGGCGACATGGACAAGACCACCATGGTGGTGACCGTCGACGCCCTGGAGAAGGCGGGCCTGGCCGAGCGCCGCCCGTCTGGCACGGACCGGCGAGCCCGGATCATCGCGGTCACTCAGAAAGGGGCGGAGATCGCCGCGAGGAGCCAGGAGATTGTCGACGGCGTGCACAAGGCGGCCTTGGACGCGCTGCCGAAGGATGAGCGCGAGGCACTCCTGCGGGCGATGAATCGCCTGGTCGCGGGGCATTTGGCGGTCCCTGCCGAGGCGCCGCGGGCGGTACGGCGGGCTCGGCAGCATAAATAGATCTGCAACGGATCGTCTGCAATAAAACTATCTGCTACGGTTCTCTTGTCCCTCTAATGGAGCAGGAGAAAGCCCATGTCGCATACCCCCCGATCGCGCTGGCCGTGTTCGTCCTGCGCCAGGCGACCGCCAAGGCACCGCTGATGCCGCTGCGGATCTTCCACTCCCGCAGCGTGTCCGGCGCCAACCTGGTGCAGTTCCTCACGCTGTCGGCCATGTTCGCCTTCCAGATCCTCGTCGCGCTCGAGACCGGCCTGGCGATGCTGCCCGCGGCACTGGCCATCGGCGGAGTCTCCCTGTTCGTCTCGGCCCGGCTCAACACTCGCTTCAGAGAGCGCGCCGCCCTGCAGGCAGGCCTGGTGCTGCTGCTCGGGGCGATGGGCTGGTTTGCCCGTATCCCGGTGCAGGCGGACTACGTCACTGATCTGCTCCCGGTGAAGCTGCTCATCGTGGGCGGTGGTTTGGTACTTCCCGCGCTGACGCGCTCGGTATATCTGGCGCCAAGGCCGACGATGCGGGCCTGGCCTTCGCCATCGCCGCCCTGCTTGTGGCCGCTCTCACCGTAGCGCTCCTCACACTGCGACGACCCAAGCCAGACGCCGCTGCCCCGTTGGCCCCGCCACCTGATCACCCAGCTCACACCACCAGCACAGACAGGATCTGATCCCCATGACCGAGAACGAGACGAGTTCCGGCCCCGCGCCCCGCATTCTCACCGACCAGGAACTCACCCGCCTGCTCGGCGACCAGCAGTTCGGCGTGCTGGCCACGGTCAAGGGCAGCGGCCACCCCCATCTGTCCACCGTCCTTTACCACTGGGACCCCGTCGAGCGGATCGTCCGCATCTCCACCACGGACGACCGGCTCAAGGCGCGTCACGTACGTAACAACCCCCGCCTGTCCCTGCACGTGAACGGGCCGGACATCTGGTCGTTCGCAGTCGCCGAGGGGGATGCGGAGGTGTCAGAGGTGACCACGGAACCAGGGGACGAGACCGGCAGGGAACTGCTGGCGCTCACCCCAGGCTTCACGGACACGGCGGAGGAGGCCGCCTTCCTCAGGCAATTGGTGAACGAACGCCGCGTGGTGATCCGACTGCGAGTCTCACGTCTGTACGGCACAGCCCTGGACATCCCCACCGAGGGATAGGGGCGGGCGGGGTGCGGCGAGAAGCTGCTTTGTGGGTGCCGAAATTATCGCAGATGAGATGAATGTCCAGCTCGGCCGGGAACGCCTTGTCGATGGTGATCAGGAACTTCTCGAACTCGGTGGCCCGGTGCTGGCGGTGCAGTTCGCCGATGACGGTCCCGTCGGCGATGTTGAACGCGGCGAACAGGCTGGTGATCCCGTGGCGCCCGTAGTCGTGGGTGCGCCGCTCGGGCATCCCCGGCATCATCGGTGAGACCCGGCTGCGAGCGATCCAGCGCCCGGATCTGGGACCGCCCGCTCAGGAGGATCGTGATACAGCCCGACGACGTCGACGACCTTCTCCACGAACAGCGGATCGGTGGAGAGTTCGAAGGTTTCTGCCCGGTGCGGTTTGAGGTCGAAGTCGCGCGGGATCCGGCCGGAACACCCCAAGCTGCAGGACGGCACCCACGAGGTGCACTGGGCGCCTGCGAGCAGCGGCGGGACCGCCCGCGGCAGGCCCGCCCCGCCGAGCCGATGGACAGCACGGCGGCCAGTGTGCGCGACTACCTGGCCAACTAGACCTCAGCTGATCACAGACCAGACCGCACAACCCTGGCCAAGCCGCACTAGGCCGTCGCTTCGGCGAGCAGCTCGACCTGGTCGAGCCGTGATGACGTGGGAACGAAGATGAGCTCGTCACAGCCGCTGGATTCGAACGCGGCGGCGTAGGACCTGACCATCTCGGCGCTCACCGCGGCGCTCGCCGCGATCTGCCCGGCGACGTCGCCGAGCCAGGCGTAGTAGTTCAGAAGGTAGGCATCCGCCTGCGCGCGGGCATCGGACCCGAGCGCGAAGTAGGCCAGTGATAGCTTGCGTGGCTTGCCCTGCCGGCCCTCGTTCTGCCAGGCGGCATCGACACCTGCCGCAGCTTGCGCGAACATTTCCGGCGTGCCTCCCCCCATGATCCAGCCATCGGCCAGCTGAGCGACTCGGCGGAAGCTCGCCTCGGACGCTCCGCCCAGGATGAGCTCGGGGCCGCCGCCGCGGGCGGGCTCCGGTCCGATCGCGCCGGCGAAACCGCGCTCTTCGCCGGACCAGATGCGCTTCATCTCGGCGAGTTGCTCCTCCAGGCGGCGCCCCCTGCCTTCGGTGGTCAGCCCGCTGGCGGTGAAGTCGTCGTCACGTCCTCCCAGGCCAAGGCCCAGCACGAGCCGCCCCCCGGAGAGCCGGTCGAGCGAGGCGGCCTGCTTCGCCAGCAGCGCGCTGTTCGTATACAACGGTGCGAGCAGCACACTGGTGGTCAGCCGGATCCGGCTGGTGACCGCCGCGGCGGCGGTGAGGGCGATCAGCTCCTCGTAGCTCGGGTACACGAGTCTGCCGATCGTGCCCAAGGTGCTGAACCCTGCTTCCTCGGCCTGCCGCGCCCAGTCGATGAGGGCTTCCCCGTCAGTCCCGGGAACCGTGTTGGGCAGGCCTATCCCGATATCCATCCGTGCCTCCGGTCATAGGGTCATTCTCACAACGTCAATACCGCCGGACCGGATTGGCCATGAGTCGACACGCTGGCGGATGGGAACGATGTGGATGCGGCCGGGGTGTTTCGTGGTTACTTCCAGGCATTTATCCGACCGAACTGTGCTGCCCGTAGGCGGCGATCGCGCGGCTGCCCTCGAGTGTCCGGTTGTGTTCAGCCGCCGTCGGCCGGCGGCCCCACATCTCGCCGAGCGACACGCGGCCTGTCAGGCCGCTCCCACAGGGGCGCAGCTGCCTTCCTGAGCGGCATGGGGAAGCTGACCGTGAGAGCCAACGCGCCGGTCCTGGGGTAGCCGGCACCTGGAGTTGGATCTGGGTGAAGGCAAGCGGCCGGAAAGCCGTGGCGATGCCACGCTAGGTCAGGGGCGTCATCGATCAGTACCGTGGAGCGGCTTCGATGTCCCTGGTCTATCGGTTGGAGCGGTGTTTGTACGGTCTTGTGGCAGTGCTGGTCCGCTCTGATCTGTCCAACGAGGCTGAGCTGCTGGTGCTACGGCACGAGAACCAGGTGCTTCGTCGGCAGCTCGGTTGCCGGCCGCGGTGGGGTCATGCAGACCGGGCTGGTTCACGGTGCTGTCGCGGTTGGTCCGGCGCCGCCGGTGGGCGGGGTGTTCCGGTCACCCCGGCGACCATCTTGCGCTGGCCTCGCGGTCGCGCGGAAGTGTACCTTCACGGACAGGCGGCGCCCAGGACGCCCGGGCACGCGCCGGCCGATCAAGGCATTGATCGTGCGGTTGGCGTGAGAGAACCCGACCAGGGGCATCGCCGAATCCAGGGGGAGTCGGCCCGCCTGGGTTACACGGTCGCTTCCTCTACCAGGTGGGAGATCCTGCACGCGGCCGGTATCGATCCGGCGCCCCGCCGAAACGGGCCGACCTGGCGGTAGTCCCTGACTACTGAGGCCCAGGCGATCATCGCGTGTGACTCCTGGCGGTCGAGACGATCCTGCTCAAGCGGCACACGGTCAGCTCGCTCCCGCTCGGGTCCGGCGCGGGTTTCGGACCCTCCGTCCCGCACTCGCCCAACCGGCCGGCGCACCCAAACCTGCCAGACCCGGCCCTGGACGCCCACCCGGCATTCCCAACCGCCGCCCCACTCCCCGCCACGACATGGACAAAACCGTCAAACGCGGCCGCCCCCTCGCGCTGATCGCGGTGACCGGGCGAAGACGAGCGCGATCGGGATCAACGCGGCGGTCAGCGCGAAGGCGGCCGGGTAGCCGGTCCGTGCGGCGAGCACGCCGAAGGCAGCGGCGCCCAGTCCCATCCCCGCGTCGTAGGCGAGGTTCCATACGGCGCTGACCGTGCCGTACGTGGAGGCGGGGGCCCGCTCGAACATCAGCATCAGGCTGGCGTTCTGGGCGACGCCGAAACCGGCTCCGAACAGCGCCATCCCCGCCACCACCGCGACCGGGTCGGTGGTGAGGGCTGGTACGGCCACGCCGGCCGCGGTCAGGAGCGCGCCGGGTGCCAGCAGCCGGCCCGTGTCGTTTTTGTCCGCATGCCGCCCGGCCCACCAGCGGGCAAGGGTCGACGCGGCGGCCTGAGCGAGCAGGGCGGCCGCCGCGAGATCGCCGAACCCGGGGGCCAGGGCGACAGGCAGGAAGGTGGCGACGATCCCCGCGGCCATCGCGGCGGCCGAGAAGACAATCGAAGGCCGGACCAGGGCGGGGGTGCGCAGCCCGGCCAGGATGCCGAGCGGCTGCAGTACCCGTGTCCGCGATCCTGGCCGTGGCATGCGCCCGGGAAGGGCGGGCACCGCCGCCAGCCCGGCCAGGGCGGCCAGTGCTCCAGCGGTGAACACCGATGCGTACCCGATCCTCTCGGCGAGCCAGACGCCCAGCGGCAGCGCGATGACCGCCGGCACCCCGACGACGACGCCGTGCAGACCCAGCCCCTCACCGCGGCGTTCGGGCGGGACCAGCGCGGCCACCAGCGCGCCGCTGAGAACGGCGGTGATCGCGAACCCCGCGCCGCGCAGGACGCACACGGCCATGACTGTCGCCGTGCTCGCCGAGCCGGGCAGCGCCAGCGCCGGAATCCCGAGGAGCACCAGACCTGCCGCCATCACCGCCCGGTACCCGAACCTGGAGGTCAGGCGGGGGGCGCACAGTTCGGCGGCCACCGTGGAGGCCATCAGGACGCTGGTGGTCAGCCCCGCGCCCATCCCGCCCGCGCCGATCGAGGAGGCGTACAGCGGGACGACCGACAGCAGCAGGGAGAAGCTCGTCCCCGCACCGAAGCTGGACAGGAAGACCATGGCCAGGGTCCTGGTGAGGATCCGTGGGGGTACGGCGGCCGCGGCGTGTCCCGCCATGGGGGTGGCGGGGCCGGCCGCGGAGGTGGCGGGGTCGGGGGAATCCACCCCCATAATGTAACAGCGCTGTTGTATTTTGGTCGAAGAAGGGATCATGGCATGGCCGAGCTCTACCCGCCGATCGAGCCGTACGACCACGGCATGCTCGACACCGGTGACGGCAACCTCGTCTACTGGGAGGTCTGCGGTAACCCGGAAGGCAAGCCCGCGCTCGTCGTGCACGGCGGGCCCGGCTCAGGGTGCTCCACCGGCATCCGCCGGTATTTCGACCCCGGTCGTTACCGGGTGGTCCTGTTCGACCAACGCAACTGCGGACGCAGCACGCCGCACGCCGGCGACCCCGCCGCCGACATGAGCCGCAACACCACCGAGCACCTGCTCGCCGACATGGAGCGGCTGCGCGAGCACCTCGGTATCGACCGCTGGCTGCTGTTCGGCGGCTCGTGGGGCTCCACCCTGATCCTCGCCTACGCCGAGCGCCACCCGGGGCGGGTGTCGGAGATCGTCATCTCCGGCGTCACCACGACCCGGCGCTCGGAGATCGACTGGCTCTACCGGGGCGTTGGGCGGTTCTTCCCCGAGGAATGGGACCGGTTCCGCTCCGGACTCCCCGAGACCGACCGCGACGGCGACCTCGTCGCGGCCTACGCCCGCCTGATGGAAAGCCCCGACCCCGAAGTGCGGTCGAAAGCCGCGATCGACTGGTGCACATGGGAGGACGCGGCCGTCTCCCTGGAGCCGAACGGCGCGCCGAACCCCTATAGCGACGGCGCACCGGCCGACCTGCTGGCGTTCGTGCGGATCTGCGCGCACTACTTCGCGCACGGCGCGTGGCTGGAGGAGGGCGTCCTGCTGCGCGACGCGGGCCGCCTGGCCGGCATCCCCGGCGTTCTGATCCACGGTCGCCTCGACCTGAGCAGCCCGCCCGACACCGCCTGGGAACTTGCCCGCGCCTGGCCCGACGCGCAGCTGATCGTTATCGGTGACTCGGGGCACACGGGCAGCGACACGATGCGCGAGCAGATGCGCGGCGCGCTCGACCGGTTCGCCGGCCGGTAAGCCGAACGGGAATTGTGGAGTGTGATGGGCCGAGGCCGGTTTCGTGGCGCCGGCCAGGTGCGCGGGGGTTGTCTGGCGTAGCCGGCTGGGTCGCTCGAGATCATCGCGGGCAGCAGGCGGCGGAACACCGCGCAGGTGGCGAAGGGCCGCGAACAGGCGTATCACTATGTTGGAGGTGCCGGGTAGGAATGGCTGGTGATCATCGTCATGAGCATGACCTGGAAGGAGCGTCGTTCCCTCTTCGACATCGAGGACGCACTGGCCAGGGACGACGCGGAGTTCGTCGAACGCATCAACGCGATCAACAGGATCGAGGCGGATGATGCCTCTGCAGCTTCCAGTGATGCTTGCTGGGAGCGGTGGTTGTATCGCCACTACCCGACGCTGCTGCTCGCCGCGCTCGTACTCATCGTGCTTGCCGTCCTCACTGCGATCGTGGATTGATCAGCCCCAAGCTGGAGTTCGTCGAAGAGCTGCCAGCCGATCGGGCTGAGGGCGACGTGACGGTTGTCGCGCGCTCTTCGTCATGGGCGAAGGACATCTGGTGGGGGGCTGGCCATCCGGGTCGCCACGGACGAGATCGTGACGATGCGGCCACTGCCGCGGAGCAGTGGCGTTGGCCAGCTGGATGTTGGGGTCAGATCGGGTGCGGTGGTGGTCAGTGACGGCGTGCGCGCCGCACCTGCATGACGGGGTGCCGCCGGCGCGGCCGGCGACCGGGCTGGGTGAGGACGGCCTCTCCTACCGGACGCTGCAGCGGTGCGTTGGTCACCCTCGGCGCGGATGGCACGTAGAAGTATCGGGAGTCCTTCGAGTTGGTATACCGGCGCGAGGCCACCAGGCCGAACGAGATCTGGCAGGCCGACCACACCGAGCTGGACATCTGGGTGCTCGACGATAAGGGCGAGCCGGCCCGGCCGTGGCTCACCGCCTTCGCGGACAGCAGCACGTCCGAGCGCACCCTCGCGCTCGCCGGCGACCCAGCGCACTCCGGCAGCTCCTGCAACGCGGCCACACGCGGCGAGACAGGTCGGGATCGATGCGCTCCCCGCGCACGGGCCGGCGCAAGGCGATGACGTGCTGCGGATACACCAGCCCCGCACGCCGGGCCTGGGCGATGATCTCCGACACCGGATCGACCACGCGGGCCTGGCAGTGCAGGCCGGTCACCACCACCAGATGCCCGCCCGGCTTCACCAACCCCGCCACACAGCCGACGTCGAACCGCGGCACCTGCGTGAGATGGGACTGACACCTTGAATCGCAGGGGCACGGATGAGGTTGGTCCCGCCTTGCGTCGGCCGAATCCCTATGTCATCGGGTGAGCTCCTCCGCGGCCGCGGATTCGGCTGTGGGAGCCTGCCGGTTCTTCATGGTCAGGACCAGGAGAATTGCGCAGGCGGTGAAGACGGCTGCGACGGTAAAGGCCGTGGTGACTCCCTCGGTGAGGACCTGGTGGGCCGGTCCGCTCGAAGCGCGGGTGGCTGCGCCGAACACCGTGACGAGGATGGCCAGCCCCAGCGCACCGCCGATCTGCTGCATGACATTGAGCAGGCCGGAGGCGGCGCCGGCATCCTCGGCTCGGATCCCGGAGGACAACACGGTGGTGGCTCCGACCAGCAAGATGCCCATGCCGAGACCGGCGATCATCATGGGGCCGAGCAGCGCCGTGGCGTAGTCGGCCTGGGGCGTCAGCTGTGTCATCCACAGGAGGGCCAGGCTGATCGCCGCGGCGCCGACGGCGATCAGCGTCTTGGCGCCCAGGCGTGGCAGCAGCCGGGCCGCTACGCCGGAAGAAGCCAGGATCACGAGGGCCAGCGGCACGAAGGCGAATCCCGCCTGCTGAGGGCTGTAGCCGCGGACCTGCTGCAGGAACTGGGTGAGGAAGAAGAACATGCCGTTGCCCGCGGCCAGGACGAAGAGCAGCACGACGTAGCCGCCGGCGCGGTTGCGGTCAGCGAACAGCCGCAGCGGGACGATCGGCTGCCGGGCACGGGACTCGACGGCTACGAACAGTGCCAGCAGGACGGCGGCCGCGCTGAGCGCGCCGAGGGTGACCACGTCGCCGAAGCCCTGCTCAGCGGCGCGGATGAAGCCGTAGACGAGCGCGGTCATGCCAAGTGTCGAGGTCAGCGAACCCGCCAGATCGAAGCGGCCTGGGTGGCGATCGGTCTCGGTGATGAACAGCGGGGCCAGGATCAGCAGGACGATGCCGATCGGCACGTTGATGAACAGCACCCACCGCCAGGAGATCCAGTCGGTGAGCATGCCACCGGCGATGAGGCCGATCGCGGCGCCGGAGCCGGAAACTGCCGCGTAAGCCCCCAGCGCCCGCGCCCTGCGTGCAGGGTCCGGGAAGCCTACGGTGATGAGGGCGAGCACGGTCGGGGCGGCAATGGCTGCGCCGATCCCCTGACCGGCACGGGCCGCAAGCAGCATCTCGGCCGATGTGGACAGCCCTCCGGCCAGTGAGGCGACGGTGAAGATGACGACCCCGCCCATGAGAGCCCGGCGTTGGCCGAAGATGTCGCCCGCGCGACCGCCGAGCAGCAGGAGACCGCCGAAGGCCAGCATGTAGGCGTTGAGCACCCAGGACAGGCCGGCCGCAGAGAAGCCGAGGTCGTCCTGGATGTCAGGGAGGGCGATGTTGACCACGTTGGTGTCCAGGATGAACATCGTCTGACAGATCAGCACGATGGCGAGCATCAAGCCGGGGTGGCGTTGGTGGCGGGAGGCGCCGGCGGGCCCGGAACCCGGTGACGCCACGTGCGTGCTCTGGTCGGTCATGGCACTCCTCAGGAGGGTGGGCAACGAAACGAGGAGGCTCCTCGGTTTCTGGTGAGCTAAGATATGAGGAGGTTCCTCGTTTTAGCAACCGTGTGGGGAGTCCCGTGACGGATCGATCAACGCAGACCCGGCCCGTAGGGCGCAAAGATGCGCGACGCAATTACGAACGGCTCCTGACGGCCGCCCGGACGGCTTTCGCCGAGCACGGCGTTGGCGCTTCCTTGAACGACATCGCGCGCACCGCCGGCGTCGGCAACGTGACCCTCTACCGGCACTTCCCGACCCGCCAGGCACTGCTGGAGGCATTGCTGGGCGAGAGCCTGCGCGGCCTGAACGCACGTTCAGATGAGCTGCTCGCCTCCCCATCCCCGCACCAGGCCCTGGCCACCTGGCTGACGGCTGCGGTCGAGCACGCCATGACCTATCGCGGCCTCGTCGACGCCCTCGTCGAGAGCCTCGCCGACCCCGCATCCGAACTCCACGCCACCTGCCAGGCCATCAAGGCCGCTGGGGCGCAACTACTGGCCAGAGCTCAGCACACAGGGACGATCCGGCCCGATATCGACGCTTCAGCCCTTTTCTCCTTGATCGCATCAATCGCCTGGGCGGCGGAGCGGACCCCCGCACACCGCGATCAGCTTCTAACCGTCATGCTCGACGGGCTCCACCTCCGGGTGGACGAGCCGGCCCCAACCTGCTGAGGCAGTGGGGCGTGAACGGCGCGGGGAGGGAGCGGCGCTTGCCCCTCTTGCGAGACAACCTTCGAGTTCACGACGATGGTGTGGGCGGGGCGGACCCGGCGGGCGGTGGCCTGTCAGGGCTGGCGCGGCGGGTGGCCGCGCTGGACGGCCGTTTCACCGTGACCAACCCGGCCGGCGAGACCACCACGATCACGGTGCAGTTGCCATGCATGTGATCCCGGCCGAGGACTCCGCCCTGTTGCGCGAGAGCCTCGTGCGGCTGCCGGCGGGACGGTGTAGGACTCTGCTGGTCAACTCGGATTTGCGGGTATGGTTCGTGATCTGATGGTGCCTGTCCTGGATCATGCCCGTTGTGTCAGCAGCCACCATCGGCTCGTCCTGGCTGCCGGGATGGAGGCATCAGTGAAACCTGCCACCCCGCAGCCGACACCCAAGACATCCTCGCCGACGGCGCAGCCACCGACCGCGGCACGAGGCCGCCGAACCTGATCACGAACATGGCCACCACCGACGCCCCCGTGCCCGACACGGCGATGACCGCCACCATCCACCAGCACCTGGCCCGGCGCGACCTGCTACCCGTCGAGCACTACCTGGATGCCGGCTACTCCTCAGCCGAGCTCATCGTCGCCGCCCGCGAGCAGCACCAGATCAACCTGATCACCCCGTTGCGGACCGACAACTCCGTCCAAGCCCGCACCCGCAACGGCTACGACCGCACCGCCGTCACCATCGACTGGGACCGCCGACAGGTCATCGAAGCGACCATCCACCAAGCCGTCACGGTCACCGGCCTGTGCCGCGCCGGCTACCGCGGCATCGAGAAAGTCCACCTCGAACACATCGTCTCCGCCGTCGCCGTCGACCTGATCCGCCTGGACGCCTGGTGGAACGGCCGCCCTCTGAACCGGAAACGCACCAGCCGCCTGGCCCGGCTCGAACCCGCCCTGACCGCCTGAAACGAGGGCCGGGAACTTCCCGGCCCGATCTCAGATCGGATAGCGCCCGGCAGCCGACGTCCTCCAGGTCCATCACGAGATTCCTGATCGCCTGAACGACTCAGGAGGCGCTCGGGTGAGCGATGGTGCCTCATGCAGCAGATCCTCACCGACGCCGATTTCCACCTGGTGCTCACAGGCGTCCACATGCCTTGCTCCACTATGCGCCGTCCCGGATCCCGTCACCGATCCAGCCAGGCTGGCCAACCTCGACGTCGCCGACGAGACCGGCTCGGCGGAGTTCTCCACGAATACCTACATGCCGCTTGAACTGCATGGACGGAGTTCTCGACAGGCAGAGTTCGAGCAGCGTCGCGGGAAGGCCTGCGGCGGATAGGCGGGCTGTCACCGGCTCTCCTCTCGCAAATGAAAACGGTTATCGCTATCATGGCTCAACCCATCCACGACGAGGGAGTGAAGACGGTTGGCCAGAAACGACGTACGGCCGGTGATCAAGCTGCGATCCACGGCCGGCACCGGCTACACCTACGTGACCCGTAAGAACCGGCGCAACGACCCCGACCGGCTCACCCTGCGCAAATATGACCCGATCATCCGCCGGCACGTGCCGTTCCGAGAGGACCGATAGCTCGATGAAGAAGGACATCCACCCCGATTACCACCCCGTGGTGTTCCGCGACCCGAGCGCGGATTTCGCCTTCCTGACGCGATCCACCGTCACGAGCGACAAGACGATCAGGTGGGTGGACGGCAACACCTACCCCCTCGTCGACGTCGACGTCTCCTCGGCCAGCCACCCCTTCTACACAGGCCGGAGCCGGGTGCTCGACACCGCAGGCCGGGTCGAGCGGTTCAACCAGCGCTACGGCAAGGCCTGACCCCACTTCCAGGAACGAGAGCTCATGTCTACCCACTGCCAGCTCACCGGCACCAAGCCGGTGTTCGGCAACAACGTCTCCCACTCCCATCGGCGCACCCGCCGCCGGTGGAACCCCAACATTCAGCGCCGGCGCTATTGGCTGCCCAGCGAAGGCCGCTACGTACGGCTGACGCTGAGCGCCAGAGCCGTCAAAACGGTCGACAAGATCGGCATCGAGCGGGCCGTGGCCCGCATCCGTGCCAGGGGAGAGCGGATCTGATGGCCAAGAAGAGCAAGATCGCGGCCAACGAGCGGCGCAAGGCCACCGTCACCCGCTATGCGGAGCGACGGGCCGTGCTCAAGGAGATCATCCGCACCGGCTCTGCCGAGGAGAGGGCGCGGGCCGTGCGGGAGCTGAGCCGCCAGCCGCGCGACGCCAGCGCCACCCGCGTACGCAACCGCGACTCCGTCGACGGACGTCCGCGCGGCCACCTGCGCACGTTCGGGCTCTCCCGGATCCGGTTCCGCGAGATGGCCCACCGGGGAGAGCTCCCCGGCGTCACCAAGTCCAGCTGGTAGGAGCAAACACATGGCAGTCCCCAAACGCAGGACCTCCCGGAGCAACACCCGCCACCGCCGCTCCCAGTGGAAGGCCACCGCCCCCGAGCTCGTCCCGATCACCGTCGCCGGGCGTGAACTGCTGGTGCCGCGCAGGCTCGTCCGCGCCTACGAGCGCGGCCTCATCACGCCCTGACCGATCCGTCAGCAAAGGAGTTTTCATGTCCGTCCCCGTCGTCATCGTCGCAGGGCTGTATGCCGCGGCGCGGTCGGCCCTGGTGGATCGCCTGCTCGCCGAGCATCCAGGCTCGGTGGCGATCCACCACGACCTGGAGGAGGTGACCACCGGGCGCGTGCGGCGCGTCGTGCGCGACGCGACGGGGGTGCTGGACCTGCAGGAGGTACGGCTCGCGCACGGCTGCGTCACGTGCACCGTGCGCGAGGACCTGATCCCCCAACTGCTCTCCCGCACCAGCTCGGCGTCGCTACTGATCGCGGACCTGTGGGACTCGGTGGAGCCGCGAGCCGTCGCCGAAGCCCTCGCCTGGCACGAGGACACGGTGAACGTCCTGCGCCTGACCGGAGTGCTGACCGCAGTGGACGCCGCCGGCCTGACCGAGGACCTCTGCTGCGACGAGCATCTGGCCGACCGCGGCAAGCCCGCCGCCGCGGGAGACGAGCGGTACCTGGCCGAGGTGCTCGCCCGGCAGATCGAGTACGCCACCGGCGTCGTCGTGTCCGGCTCGGGTGAGGAGGACGTCGAGCTCGCGCTCACCGTGCTCGGCCACCTCACCCCCACCACGCCCGCCGACGTGCTCGGCCTGGCACTGCCGTCGGTCACCGGCGCGGGAGTCGACGTGGAGACGCTCGCCGCCCGCGTCGACCCCGCGACCGCCCAGCTGCCGTGTGACGCCCAGACCGGGGAGATCTCCACCGTCGTCTGGCACCGGCTACGCCCCCTGCACCCGCGGCGGTTCTTCGACGCCGTCGACGAGCTGGTCACCGAGACCGTCCGCAGCCGCGGCAGGTTCTGGCTGGCCAACCGGCACGAGCGGCTGCTCGCCTGGGACGCCGTGGCAGGCATCGTCTCCGTCGAGGACGCCGGGCCGTGGCTGGTCACCCTGCCGGAGGCGGCGTGGGAACTGGAGAGCCCAGCCCGGCGGATGGCCGCCGCCCTGGACTGGAACGACATCCTCGGCGACCGCGTCCAGCACCTCGTCTTCACCGGCCCCGACCTCGACCGGGACCGCATCCTGTCACTCCTGGACTCCTGCCTCCTCACCGAACAGGAGGCGCTGGCCGGCTCCGACGTCTGGGCCGGTTACCAGGATCCCTTCGCCTTCGTGCTCGACCTCAAGGAGACTCCCGCGTGAAAACCCGCCGCCCGCCCCGCAAGAAGACCAACCCGCTGCTCGGCGTGAACCATATCGACTACAAGGACACCGACCTGCTGCGCAGATTCATCTCCGACCGCGGCAAGATCCGCAACCGCCGCGTCACCGGAGTCACCGTCCAGCAGCAGCGACAGCTCGCCAAGGCCATCAAGAACGCCCGCGAGATGGCCCTGCTCCCCTACGCCTCGCGACCGCGCTGATGGAAGCCGCTCAGCCGTACGAGTCGATGGCACTGTTCTACGACCGCTGGATGTCCGGCACGCCGTACGAGTGCTGGCGCGACTTCGCGCATGCACGCTTCACGGAGGCCCGCATCCCGGTGCGCGACGTGCTGGACCTGTGCTGCGGCACCGGCACGATGACCCGGATGCTGTCCGGGTACGGCTACCGCATGACCGGCCTGGATGGGTCGCCTGCCATGCTGGCCGTCGCCCACGAGCGGACCTTGCCCGGCACCGAGCTGATACACGCCGTCCTCCCGGCACCGGGAGCGATTCGCGCTGACTCCTTCGACGGGGTGATGTGCTGCGCAGACAGCCTCAACTACCTCCTCGAGGAGGGCCAGTTCGAGGCTGCAGTACAAATGGTGGCGGAAGGGCTGCGCCCCGGCGGGGTGTTCGTCTTCGACCTCACCACCCGGTACGCGCTGGCGACAGCCACGGGAACCGGCGACGACCGAGAGGATCTCGCCTACGTCTGGCGCACTCGCCACGACCCCGAGACCGGGCGCTGCGACTATCTCATCTCGCTGTTCGTTCCGGAGAACGGTCTCTACCGGCGTGTCTGTGAGCAGCACACCCAACGCTGGTTCGCTCACGACGAAGTGCGCGCCGCTCTGGAGGCGGCGGGCTTTCGGATCGTGATGGTGGCCGACGACTATGGGGACCAGCCGCCCGACGAGCGCACCTTGCGCGAGACGTGGGTAGCCGAATTCACCGGGTGAGAACCGGAGTCCACGGGAGGTGCGAGCCGCACGGCGAAGGAACGGCCGCTCCGGGTCGGACCTGGAGCGGCCGTCGTGCTTGTCTCGGTGCTCAACGTAGGTCGGCTATGCCGGTGGAGCCCAGAGCCAGATGTAAGCGAGTTCGAGAGCCATCAAGTGATCATCTCGGCTGAGATGTCGATGAGACTGAGAGCCACGCTGGAGTGCGGGAGATTATCTGGTCGGTCACTCTGCGTGTGAGTTCTTCAGCGCCCGTCGATTGTCCGCGTTGCTCTCTGCCTGGTGTCCGTCCTCAGCGAACGTTCTTGGCCTGCCGCCTGGGATCGGTGACTGTTGGGTGATGAGCCAAGCCAGGCCCTGTACGCCCTCTTGGAGGTTCACTTGGGAGTGGCATCCTTCGCACGGTATGACGGGCTGGCTGACTGGTACGAGGAGTACAACGCGCCCGCGGCGGCAGCGAACCAGGACGCGATCCGCGAGCTCATGGGTCCTGGTGATGGTCTCTGCCTGGACCTGGGCTGTGGCGGTGGCCAGTATTTCGAGACGATCCGGTCGACGGGCCGTAAGGTCGTCGGCTTGGACTACTCCGCTGATCAGCTACGGATCGCTCGAGGTAGAGATGCCGACCTGCTGGTCAGGGCAGACGCCGCCGCGCTGCCGTTCGGCGATGGGGTCTTTTCGGCCGTCACGGCGCTGTGGGTCTCCAGCGACGTCGACGACTTCGCCGCTGTCGTGAAGGAAGCAGCGCGAGTGCTGACCCCCGGGGGCCTGCTGGCCTACTACGGCGTCCATCCGTGCTTCAACGGCCCCCACACCCAGACCCGCGAGGACGGCGCCCGCATCGTCCATCCGGTCTATCGGGCGACGGGCTGGCACCACGACGCACCGTGGTGGGGCAACAACATCAGGCGCCGCGTCGGCATGCGCCACCAGACTCTGCCCGACCTGTTGAATGCTTTCCTCGAAGCCGGCCTGGCCATTAGCCGCGTGACCGAGCCCAGAACCGAACCCGTCCCCTGGGTCCTAGCCATTCGAGCTCATCGGCCGCACACGTCCTGATTTCGAGGCTGTTGCAGGCCCCTCCCTGGCTGCATGATCGCGCGGTTGTGACGGGGAGGGGAATCCGCGATCGGGACGGACCGAGCTCGGGTCAGCCTGTCTGTTCTGCTCGGGCACGGGTCTGGGCCAGGCGGTAGGAGTCGGTGCCGGTTTCGAGGAGGTTGCCGGCGAAGGTGAGGCGGTCGACGATCGCGGCGCAGAGACGTGGGTCGGTGAAGGTGCGGGTCCAGCCAGAGAAGGACTCGTTGGAGACGATGGCCACGCTGTTCTTCTCCTCGCGTTCGGTGAGCACCTGGAAGAGGAGCAAGTAGCAGGCCGTGCGCAGGCGATGCCCTCACGACCTTGGTTCATGGACGGGGTTCATGGACGGCTGGTGGGTTCCCAGCCTCGTCGGATCGGCCGGGTTCTGGGGTGCTGGTCTCGGCTGCGGTAGACGATGTAGGGCCGGGTCAGGTAGCCGATCGGGGCGGTGAGCATGTGCACCAGCCGGGTGAAGGGCCAGAGGGCGAACAGCAGCAGGGCGCTGAGCGCGTGCAGCTGGAACAGTGGCGGCGCCCCGGCCATCAGCTCGGGGTCGGGCTGGAGGTAGAAGATCGAGCGGAACCAGGGCGAGATGGTGGTGCGGTAGTCGTACCCGCCGCCGATGATGTTGGCGGCGACGGTGGCGGCCAGGCCGAGCACGATGACCAGGGCGAGGACGGCGTACATGAGCTTGTCGTTGCGGGTGGTGGCGGTGAACACCGGGCCGACGGTGCGGCGGCGGTAGATGAGGATCGCCAGGCCGCCGAGGGTGGCGATGCCGGCGATGGTGCCCAGCACGACAGCGGCGATGTGGTAGGTGTGCTCGCTCACGCCCGCAGCCTCGGTCCAGCTCTTGGGGATCACAAGGCCGCCGATGTGGCCGAGCAGCACGACCAGGATGCCGAAGTGGAACAGCGGGCTGCCGATGCGCAGCAGCCGCGACTCGTACATCTGCGAGGAGCGGGTGGTCCAGCCGAACTTGTCGTAGCGGTAGCGCCAGATGTGCCCGAGCACGAACACGGTGAGCGCCACGTACGGTGCCACCACCCACAGCAGAATGTCGATGGCGTTCACCGGGATGCCTCCATGACGGCGTAGGGTTCCAGTCCGACCTCTTCGACCGGCGGTCCTTCGGCCGCCAGGCGCAGTGCGGCTTCCTTCTCGCGCCGCCCGGCCGGGGGCAGCGTGGCCGCAACGGCGGCCACCACGTCGGCGTACGGCGAGCGCTCGTCCTCCAGCGCCGTGCGCAGCAGCTCCAGGCCGGACCGGTGTTCCTGCAGCAGGCGCCGGGCCTCCCGCACGGCGCCGCGGGCCGACAGCTCGCACACCACCGCCACATGGTCGGGCAGCTCGCCGTCGGCAAGCTCGAAACCTGCTGCACGCAGTGCGTGCTTGAAGCGCAGCAGCGCCCCGCCGCGCTTGCGGGTGTCGCCGTAGGCGTAGTACGTCAGGTAGGGGCAGCAGCGCCGCTTGAGGTCGAAGGTCGCCACGTAGTGGGCGGCCAGGTCGGCCTGGGCGGTCACGGCGGCGTGGTCGAGGAAGGCGGTCAGCCGGTCGCGGACCTCTCCGGCGGGGAGCGCGGCCACCGCCTCGGTCAACACCTGCCGGGAGCCGTACAACCGGTCGTCGGGGTAGCCGAGCAGCACCGACGCGATCATGTGGGCGGTGCGCAGCCGGCCCTCGTCCAGAGCCTTCATGATCGCCCCTTCGTTCCGTGGTCGGAGGAAGGACCCCCGTTCCTCTTCGGGAACAGTCCGTCGGGGGTGCCCTTGCCATCCCAGTTGAGGAGGTTGATCCGGCCGCGCAGCTCGCCGGCGTCGCTCAGGTCCTCACCGGACTGCCGTTCTCGCAGCGCGTGGAAGTTCTCCACCGCCACCGGAGCGGGCATGCCGGACGCCTCGCCGAACGGGCCGCCCATGCCCGGGCCGCCCTCGTAGTCGAGGCTGCAGCCGGTGGCCAGTTCCTCCAGCTCCGCGCCCTGCTCGGCGTGCGCCTTGGGGATGACGTACCGCTCGCCGTAGGGGGCAAGGGCGAGCAGCCGGTGCATGCCCTCGACCTGCCTGCCGCTCATCCCCACGGCGGCGGCGATCGACTCGTCGGCGTCCTGGCCGAGGTTGAGGCGGCGCATGTAGGAGCGCATCGCGGCCAGACGGCGCAGCACAGCCCGCACCGGCTCGGCATCGCCGGCGGTGAACAGTTCGGCCAGGTAGCCGATCGGGATCCGCAGGGCGTCGATCGCGCCGAACAGGTTCGCGGCGTCCTCGCCGTCGTGGCCGGTACCGGCGAGCACGTCCACCACGGGCGACAGCGGCGGGATGTACCAGACCATCGGCATCGTGCGGTACTCCGGATGCAGCGGCAGGGCCACGCCGTACTCGAAGATCAGCTTGTGGATGGGGGAGTCGCGTGCCGCCTCCAGCCAGTCCTCGGGGATGCCGGCGGCGCGGGCGGCGGCGATCACCTCGGGGTCGTGCGGGTCCAGCAGCACGCTCTTGTGCGCCTCGTACAGGTCCTTCTCGTCCGGGACGGAGGCGGCCTCGGCGACGCGGTCGGCGTCGTAGAGGATCAGCCCGATGTAGCGCAGCCGGCCCACGCACGTCTCCGAGCAGACGGTCGGGATGCCGACCTCGACCCGCGGGTAGCAGAAGGTGCACTTCTCGGCCTTGCCGGTGCGGTGGTTGAAGTAGACCTTCTTGTACGGGCAGCCGGTCACGCACATCCGCCAGCCGCGGCAGCGGTCCTGGTCGACCAGGACGATTCCGTCCTCGGAGCGCTTGTACATCGCGCCGGACGGGCAGGAGGCCACGCATGAAGGGTTGAGGCAGTGTTCGCAGATGCGCGGCAGGTAGAACATGAACGCCCGCTCGAACTCCAGCTTCACCTGGTCCGACACCTTGCGCAGCACCGGGTCGGCCGGGGCCAGCTCCGGGGCGCCGGCCAGGTTGTCGTCCCAGTTCGCACTCCAGCTGATCTTCGTCGGCTCGCCGCTGATCAGCGACTTCGGACGGGCGACGGGCGTGTCCTCGGTGGCGGGCGCGGAGAACAGCCGGTCGTAGTCGTAGGTCCAGGGCTCGTAGTAGTCCTGGATCGAGGGCATGAGCGGGTTGGCGAAGATGGTGAGCAGCTTGCGCAGCCGCCCGCCCGCCTTCAGTCGCAGCCGGCCGCGCCGGTTCAGCTCCCAGCCGCCCTTCCACTTGTCCTGGTCCTGGTAGGTGCGCGGATAGCCCTGGCCGGGGCGGGTCTCGACGTTGTTGAACCAGACGTACTCGGTTCCGGCCCGGTTGGTCCAGGCCTGCTTGCAGGTGACCGAGCAGGTATGGCAGCCGATGCACTTGTCCAGGTTCATCACCATGGCCAGCTGCGCCATGATCCGCATCAGTAATCCACCTCCTGGCTGCGACGGCGGATCACGGTGACCTCGTCGCGCTGGTTGCCGGTGGGCCCGAGGTAGTTGAAGGCGAAGCTCAGCTGGGCGTACCCACCGATGAGGTGGGTGGGTTTGACCAGGAGCCGGGTGAGCGAGTTGTGGATGCCGCCGCGCCGCCCGGAAGCCTCGGCTTTGGGCACGTCAACGACGCGTTCCTGGGCGTGGTACATGTACACGGTCCCTTCGGGCATCCGGTGCGAGACGACCGCACGGGCCACCACCACGCCGTTGCGGTTGACCGCCTCCACCCAGTCGTTGTCGCCGATCTTCGCCTTGGCCGCGTCGGCCGGGGACATCCAGATGGTCGGCCCGCCCCGTGACAGGGTCAGCATCAGGAGGTTGTCCTGGTATTCGGAGTGGATGGACCACTTGGAGTGCGGGGTGAGATAACGCACCGTGATGCCCTGCTCGCCGCCCTCACCGATGCCGGGCTCGCCGAACAGCGCCGTCATGTTGAGTGGCGGCCGGTAGACCGGCAGCGCCTCCCCTGCCTCGTGGATCCAGTCGTGGTCGAGGTAGAAGTGCTGGCGCCCGGTGAGCGTGTGCCAGGGCTTGCGGTGCTCGACGTTGATGGTGAACGCCGAATAGCGGCGCCCGCCGCTCTCGCTGCCCGACCATTCCGGCGATGTGACCACCGGGACCGGGCGGGCCTGTGTGTCGGCGAAGGTGATCTGCTTGTGCTCGTCGGCCAGCCCGTCGAAGGCCGTCCCGGTGCGGCGAGCCAGCGTGGCGAACCCCTGGGCGGCCAGGTGCCCGTTCGTGGTGCCCGACAGGGCCAAGATGGCCTCGCACATGTCGACGTCGCGGACCAGGGATGGACGGCCCTCGGCGACGCCGCCGCGGACGATGCCGTTCATCCGGCCCAGCCGTTCGATCTCGCCGGAGACGTCGAACGTCAGCCCCTTGGTGGTGGCGCCGAGCTGTTCCAGCAGCGGGCCGAGGGCGGCCATCTTCTCCGCGATCGCCCCGTAGTCGCGCTCCACCGTGACGAGTTTGGGGAAGTCACCGCCCGGCGTGGGTGCCTGGCCCGTCGCGCGCCAGTCACGCACCCGCCCGTGCGGGGTGGCCAGCTCGTCGGGCGTGTCGTGCAGCAGCGGCACGGCCACCACGTCCGTGCGGGTGCCCAGGTGGGTCTTCGCGAGGTCGCTGAAGGCGCGAGCGATGGCGTGGAAGGCGACGAAGTCGGTGCGGGTCTGCCAGGGCGGGTCGATCGCCGGGGTGAAGGCGTGCACGAAGGGGTGCATGTCGGTGGAGGACAGGTCGTGCTTCTCGTACCACGTGGCGGCCGGCAGCACGATGTCGGAGAACAGCGTGGTGGAGGTCATCCGGAAGTCCAGCGACAGCAGCAGGTCGAGCTTGCCCCTGGGCGCCTCCTGCGGCCAGGCCAGGCTCTCCGGCCGCTGCCCGGGCGCAGCCTCCTCGGCGCGGACGGCCGAGTCGGTGCCCAGCAGATGGCGCAGGAAGTACTCGTTGCCTTTGGCTGAGGAGCCGAGCAGGTTGGCCCGCCACACCGTCAGCACGCGTGGCCAGTTCGCCGGCGCGTCGGGATCCTCGCAGGCGAACCCGAGCCGGCCTGCGGCGACCTGCTCGGCGATGTACGGTCCGGCTTCCCGGCCCTCGGCCGCGGCCTCGTCGGCCAGGTCCAGCGGGTTGCGGTCGAACGTCGGGTACGACGGCATCCAGCCCAGCCGCGCCGACTGCGACAGCAGATCGGCGGTGGCCTTGCCTGCGAACGCGCCGTCGCCGAGCGGCGAGGAGACGACGTCGGCCGAGTAGGTGTCATAGCGCCACTGGTCGGTGTGCAGGTACCAGTAGGCGGTGCCGATCATCTGCCGTGGCGGGCGCGACCAGTCCAGGCCGAAGCCGAGCTGAGCCCAGCCGGTGATCGGCCGGCACTTCTCCTGGCCGACGTAGTGCGCCCAGCCGCCGCCGTTGACGCCCTGGCAGCCGGTCAGCGTGGTCAACGCGAGGAACGAGCGGTAGATCGTGTCGGAGTGGAACCAGTGGTTCGTCCCCGCCCCCATGATGATCATGGATCGGCCGCCTGACTCCTCGGCGTTACGGGCGAACTCCCGCGCGATGCGGGTCGCCGCGGCGGCCGGGACGGAGGTGATGGCCTCCTGCCAGGCGGGCGTGTACGGCTCGGCCGCGTCGCCGTAGCCGGACGGCCATCGGCCCGGTAGCCCTCCGCGGGCCACGCCGTACTGGGCGAGCATCAGGTCGAACACCGTGGTGACCAGGTGACCGCCGACCTGTCGCACCGGCACGCCGCGCTCCAGCACGCCGTCGCCGTGGCCGTCGAAGCGAGGCAGCGCGACCGGCACTGCCTCCTGTCCCATGGCGGTGAGCAGTGGGTCCACGTCGCCGAGGTCGAGGTTCCAGCGGCCCTGGCCTTGCTCGGAGTAGCGGAAGCCGAGCGAGCCGTTCGGCACGACTGGCTCGCCGGTCCGCGCGTCCAGTAGCACCGTGGCGAACGCCGCCTCCTGCCCGTCCTGGCCGAGATCGGCCGCTGTGAGGAACTTGTCCGGCACGTATCCGCCGTCGTCCCGCTCGCGCAGCCGCACCAGGAACGGCAGGTCGGTGAAGCGCTTGACGTAGTCGGTGAAGTACGCCGTCGGTCGGTCGACGAAGAACTCCTTGAGGATCACGTGTCCCATGGCCATGGCCAGCGCGCCGTCAGTGCCCGGGTGCGGGGCCAGCCATTCGTCGGCGAACTTGGCGGCGTCGTTGAAGTCAGGGGAGAGCACGACCACCTTCTGGCCCCGGTAGCGAGCCTCGGCCATGTAATGGGCGTCGGGCGTGCGGGTGACCGGCACGTTCGAGCCCCACAGCATCAGGTAGGCGGCATCCCACCAGTCGGCCGACTCCGGCACATCGGTCTGGTCGCCGAACACCTGCGGGGAGGCCACCGGTAGGTCGGCGTACCAGTCGTAGAACGACAGCATCGCCCCGCCGATCAGCGAGATGAACCGGGCGCCCACCGCGTGCGAGGCCATCGACATGGCCGGGATCGGCGAGAAGCCGGCCACCCGGTCGGGACCGTAGGTCTTGATGGTGTGCACGTGCGCCGCGGCGATGATCTCGCATGCCTCGTCCCAGGTGACGCGCACCAAGCCGCCCTTGCCGCGCGCCGACTGGTAGCGGCGGCGCTTGCCCGGGTCCGTGGTGATCTCCGCCCAGGCCGCGACCGGGTCGCCCAGCCGCCCCTTCGCCTCGCGGTACATCTCCACCAGCACGCCGCGGGCGTACGGGAAGCGCACCCGGGTGGGGGAGTAGGTGTACCAGGAGAACGCGGCGCCGCGCGGGCAGCCGCGCGGCTCGTACTCCGGCCGGTCGCCGCCCACACTCGGGTAGTCGGTCTGCTGCGCCTCCCAGGTGATCACACCGTCCTTGACGTACACCTTCCACGAGCACGAGCCCGTGCAGTTGACGCCGTGGGTGGAGCGCACCACCTTGTCGTGACTCCACCGGTCGCGGTAGAAAACGTCGCCTTGGCGGCCGCCGATCTGGTGCAGGGTCCTCAGATCGTCAGAGACGGAGCCGGACCGCAGATGCCGGCCCAGTTTCAGCAGGGCGTCACTGACCGGACCGTCCATACCCGCCATACGCATGACTCCTCATCTCACATGTCGAACCGGACATGCCCTCCATCGGCGTTTTCGTGACCATTGATCCGCGCGGGAAACCATGCGCCTGTTCGACCCGGTGCACTACCCGCCGATCCGTGTCGGCGCCGGATGCCCAGTGGGACATCTCGATCCTTGCGGCCGACATCAGGGACCTGTCAGGGTCTTTGGTCCCACTCTCGGGTTCCGAAAGGCCCGAAGTCTGCCGGGACCGGGCCGGCGGCAGCACCACCGGCGACACCGTCAATTGCCCGCCGACCCACAGCGCCGCCGACAGCACGTGGGGGAAACGCACCCCCGTCCACCAGGTCACCGCGTGCCCACCGTGAACAGGCCGTGCGCGCCGGCCTCGGCGTGGCGCATCGTGTGGTCGACAACCGGGTAGCTGCCCGGCTCGGGGAAGACCAACTCGGCGAAGCCGCCCTGCGCCGGCGCCAGGTCCAGCACCTGCGCCCCGCCCGGATCGCCGGCGCGCAGCAGGTAGGCGCCCTCCTTGTAGACGGTGTCGAACGGCGTGCCGACGACGTGCAGCGCCGTACCGGAGCTCGGTCCGGCCGCCACGGCCCAGATCCGCACCCGCTCGCCGGCCTTGGCCGCCAGCGGGGCATGGTCGTAGCCGGCGGCGGTGCCGTTGAACATCCAGCCGTCGGGACGTCCCTCGCGCAGTTTGACGACCTGGGCGTCGGTTCCCGGCTCACCGAGGTACAGCTCTCCGGAGACCAGCAGGTACTCGCGGTCGACACGTGCCAGGTCGGGCGGGTCGATGACCACCGCCCCGTACATGCCGTTCGCGATGTGCTGGCTCATCGGCATGGTCGAGCAGTGATACAGCCAGGCCCCGGCGTGCTCGGCCCGGAACCGGTAGGTTAGGCGCTGCCCCGGCTCGATGGTGCGCATCACCTTGTCGGGGGCGTTGGCGCCGGCGTGGAAGTCGATGCCGTGCCCCATGGTGCCGCCGTTGACGAACGTGACGGTGAACACGTCACCGACCCTGCCGCGCAGTACCGGTCCTGGCACGGTCCCGCCGAACGTCCACATCCGCTGCCGCACCCCGGGCGCGACCTCGACCACGCGGTCGTCGACGCGGATCTCAACGGCGTGCTCGCTGCCGCCGGGTGCGGGCCTCAGCGCCGCGTCGTACGGCTTCCACGTCGGCGACATCGGCGCGGCCAGGTCCAGCCCGGGCCGGCCGTCACCGGTCGCCGAGCTGTGCCCGGTGCCGGTCGGCGACTGCCCTGTGGCGCCGTGTGCCCCGTGCCCGACGCCGGTGCCATGGTCTGAACCGGCCACGGCACCGGCCGGGACGATGCGCATCGTCATGCCCGCGGCGCGGTGCCCTGCCACGGTGCACCAGCCGTCGACCGTCCCACCGAGCGGGGCGAGCCTCAGCGTGGCGCGCTGCCCTGCCGCCAGCGTCGGGGTGCGCTCGCCGGTGGCCAGCCGCAGGTCGTGCCGCTGGGCGTCGGTGTTGGTGACGCGCAGCGTCAGCACGGTGCCAGGCGGGGCCTCGATCACGGCCGGTCGCACGCGCATGCCCGACAGGGTCACCTCGACCGTTCTGGCGCCCGTGGCGGTGACGGTCTGTCCCGCCTGGGAGCCGCCGGCCGTCGCCACGACGACCGCGGCGGCCGTCAGCAGGCATCCGGCGGCCACTCCGGCCAGCACGGGCGAGGCGATCGCTCTGCCTGCCCGGGACGTCGGGTGCTCGGCGGCCCAGGTCCGGAGCAGCGCCGCCACGGCCAGCACGACGAACACCGCGGCCGGTGCCAGTACCAGCGCCCAGCCCAGCAGATTCAGCGGCTCCGGCACCGGCAGCGCCAGCAGCGGCACGCCGAGGTTGAACGCCGCCAGCCGGACCGGCCAGCCGCGTTCCAGCAGTGCCATGTTCTGCTTGAAACGGGCCGGTCCGCCGCCCAGCACGGCGGGGAGCAGGTGGAGCAGCGATCCCAGCAGCACCTGGGCGACGAACCCGGCCAGCACCAGCGGCAGCAGCGGTTCCAGCGCGGGGGCCACCGCGCTCGTCGGCCGGGTGGCGACGATCACCACGTCGGCTGTGAGAGTGATCTCGAACCAGACGACGCCGGCCCCCAGCATCCAGGCCGCGCCGGTGTGCGGGCGGCGTCGGCGCAGGGCCTCGGCCAGCGGTAGCAGCGCCGCGAGCGCGCCGGCCGCGTACGCCGCCAGTCCCGCCGCGGCGACCCAGCGTAGGTCCGCCAGCAGGCCGCCGGTCATCAGCACCAGGCCGGGTACGGCCAGCCGCAGGCCGGCGAGGGAGGCGCTGCGGGTCCGGTCCGACATGCGAGTGCGCAGCACCGTCGGCCAGAGCGTGAACAGGGTGCCGAGCACGGTCAGGCCGACCCAACCGAGCAGGTTCACCTGGGCGTGCGCGGCGTGCAGCCGCTCGTGCAGGAGACCGCCGCCGGCGGGGGAGACCAGCAGCCCTCCCAGGGCGGCGCCGGCCGCCAGCGCGCCGGCCGCGCACACGTACCAGGCGATGACGTGGCCGAACCGGCCAGGCAGCGCCCGCCGTACCATCCCGACCATGGCGGCGGCGTGCCACACCGCGACCGCCACGACCACGGCCGCTCCGCCCGCCGCCACCGGCCAGGGTCCGGCCGCCACCCCGAACAGCACGGCCACGGTGGCGGCGTTGAGCAGGCCCAGCCGGGTCAGGCTCCAGCGCGGCTCCGGGGTGCGGGCGCGCAGCAGCGCGATGGTGAAGTGCTCGCTCCAGATCAGGATGGCGGTGCTCACCGCCCCCAGCAGGAAGACGTGGACCAGCAGCCAGCGCGGCGCCGGCAGCGCTTCCCCCATCAAGGCGGCGGCGACCGTCAGGGCCAGCCAGGCCACCACCAGCGCGTTGGCCCGCAGATGCCAGGAGGAGCGGCGGCGCACGGGCACAGCGGGTCGTTCGGGCGGGCCCTTCTCGATATGTACCTCGACCGGTGTCACCGCGGTTTCCTTCCAGTCGTATGGCGGAGCGCCATTGCGGCGGCGCAGCCGGCGAACATGAGCAGGGCGACCTCGGCGAGCAGTCCCCCCGCCGTGCGCATGCGGCCGGCGGCGGCGAGGTCGCCCCCCACGCGGACCGCCACGGATGCGTGCAGCAGCGCCACCGGCGCGTACAGCACCGGGTGGTACGGCAGGCGGATCCGCAGCACGGCGGGAAGGATCACCGGGGCGTGCCCGAACACCATCGACATGACGAAGCCCAGGAACAGCGCGTGCAGCGCCGCGTCGTACAGGTACGAGCCGGCCGCCAGGCCCGTGGTCGCCCACAGCGCTCCGGCCGTACCCGGCCAGCAGGCACACGGCCGCATACCGGGGCAGCCCCCGCCCGCGCACCGTACGCCGGGCGACGTCGTGCCAGGCCAGCCAGCCGGCCACCACCAGCAGGCCCGTCCCGGTGACCCGCGCGCCCGCGGCGGGCTGCCACACCGAGCAGGCAGCACCGGCGCCGAGCAGCGCAGCCGCGGCGGTCAAAGCGTGTGCCGCGCCGGGCCGCAGATCGCCCACGTGGGCCAGTTCCAGCCGCTCCCCGGCGATCGTCAGAACGTGGAAGGCGGCGAACCAGGCGACCAGCTCAGGCACCGGGCGGCCGGCCAGCCACAGCAGCCCACCGGCGTACCAGGCCAGCGCGCCGCCCAGCTGCATGAGCGTCTCACGGCTCAGCCGCCGCCGCAGCAGCGTCAGGTAGACCCCCGCCAGCCAGCCCGCGCCGGTGGTCAGCGCCAGCCGTCCTGGCAGCTCGGCGCCGGCGGCCAGGCAGAGCGCACCCAGCGCCGACAGCGCTGGGGCGAGGTAGCCCCACGATCGGCGCAGCGCCACCGCGCGTTCCAGACTGATCAGCGTGCCCAGGAAACCCAACGCCATCAGCGGCCCGTGCTCGCGGGTCAGCGCCTCGGGCGCGGGGGATGCGGGCAGCAAGAGTGCAAGACCCCCGTAGAGGCCGGCGAGCAGGGCGCAGGCGGCGCCGGCCAGCATGGGCAACCGCCACGCGGCCGGGCGGGCTCGCAGCCGCGCGGCGCTGGGACCCGGCTTCGGGAGCGGGCGGTGACTCGGGGAGCGCACCGTCGTCTGTTCTGCGGACACGACCGTTCTCTCCGCAAGTCGTCACGGGGGCTGGTTCGCTTCACGCTAATCGGCGGCGGCGCGTCGGGGATGGGGCCGAAGGCCGTCGTTCCAGGGACGAAAGTCCCTGGATGCCCGTGCTGACAGATCTCCGGCAGGAAAGAGCCGCAAGAACCGGCGGGCCCGCCGGACATGCCGGAGGCCGTCCACTCCCGGTGAGCTCGTGTCGGATCTGGACGGTCAGGTGGACTGGATGCGTCGGCCCGTGGCCTCCACCGCGGTGACGACCGTGGCTGGGCTGCAAGCCTGCGTATCCTCGCTTGATCAGTGGTGGCGACGTTCGACGGTGCGCTACCTGCGGGGCGCCGACGTCTCTTTGATCTACGTGGTGCCGCTCGGGTGGGAGACGGCCGCAAGATCGCCGGAAGGGGGGATAGAGGCAACCTCCAAAGACCGGGAAAGGACCACACAGGAATCGCGGGAAGCGATCCTCCCTGGGTTCACTCCACCCCGGACCGGCGCCATTCGTGAACCCCCTGACACGGATCCCCCACCCGATCCGGGGGTCGGTGACAACCTCAGCCGCTCTGCCCGAAGGCGTTCAGCTCTTCCAGCTCCTCTGCTGACAGTTCGCGGGGTGCTTCCCCGCGTTCGCTCTTCGCGCGCTGGACCTGGTGGCGGATGTCGTCGACGATCTCCGGGTTGGCCAGCGTGGTGATGTCACCGACGTCAGCGAAGTTGGAGATCGACGCGATGACTCGGCGCATGATCTTGCCAGAGCGGGTCTTGGGCATGTCGGCGACGATCCACACGTTCTTCGGCCGGGCGATCTTGCCGATCTGGTTCTCGATCGCCTCGACGACCTTCTCCTCTATCTCCTTGCTGCTGGTGATGCCGGGCTTGAGGGCGATATAGATTTCCACCGCCCGCCCGCGCAACTCGTCCATGACGGGGACGGCGGCCGCCTCGGCAACCTGTGCGACGGTGATGGCTGCCGATTCCAGCTCCTTGGTACCGAGCCGGTGCCCGGCCACGTTGATAACGTCGTCGATGCGGCCCAGGATGCGGAAGTAGCCGTCGGCGCCGAGCGTGGCGCCGTCCCCGGCAAGGTAGGGCCAGTCGCGCCAGTCCTTGCTTTCGGGATCGGTGTTGTACTTGCTGTAGTAGAGCTCGACGAACCGTTCGGGCTGGCCCCAGATCGTCTGGAAGATGCCGGGCCAGGGGTTGCGGATGCAGATGTTGCCCGCTGTCCCGCTGCCCGCTTCGATCACGTTGCGGTCCTCGTCGTAGATGACCGGGTAGATGCCCAGGACGCCGGGTCCGCAGCTGCCGGGCTTCATCGGATGGACGGCGGGCAGCGTGCTGGCCAGGAAGCCGCCGTTCTCCGTCTGCCACCAGGTGTCGACGATGACCGCTTCGCCCTTGCCGACGGTGTGGAAATACCATCGCCATACGTCCGGTTCGATCGGCTCACCGACGGTGGTCATGTGCTTGAAGCGGTAGCCGTACTTGTGCGGCTCGTCCGGGCCGAGCTTGCGCAGCATGCGGATCGCGGTGGGCGCGGTGTGGAAGATGGTGACACCGAGCTGCTCGGCGATGCGCCACGGGCGTCCCGCGTCCGGGTAGGTCGGCACGCCTTCGTAGATCACGCTGGTCGTCCCGAGGGACAGCGGGCCGTAGACGATGTAGGAGTGGCCGGTGATCCACCCGATGTCGGCCATACACCAGTAGGTGTCCTCGGGATGGATGTCCTGGTAGTACTTCGCGGTGCCGGTCACGTAGGCCAGGTAGCCGCCGGTGCTGTGCTGGCAGCCTTTGGGGCGGGCGGTGGTGCCGCTGGTGTACATGAGAAACAGCGGTGCCTCGGCGGGCATGGAGACGGGCTCGACCCGCTGCCGGTGGAAGGCTGCCAGCAGCTCGTCGACGAAGAAGTCACGCCCGGCCACCATGGGCGTCGGCGAGGAACTGCGGCCTGGGTAGCGGCGCCAGACGAGCACCTTGTCGACCTGGACGCCGAGCTTGCTCGCCGCCTCGACAGCCTCGTCGGCTTTGGCCTTGTGGTCGACCAGTTCGCCGTTGCGATGGTAGGCGTCCATCGTCACCAGGACGCGGCTGCCGGAATCGGCGATCCTGTCCCCGCACGCCACGCCACTGAAACCACCGAACACTTCCGAGTGGATCACACCGACGCGGGCGCACGACAACATGGAGACCGGCAGCTCGGGCACCATCGGCAGGTGGAAGGTGACACGGTCGCCGACGTTCAGCCCGCAGAAGTCGCGAAGGAGCGCGGCGAACTCGTTGACCCGCTGGTACAGCTCCTGGTAGGTGATCGCCTGCGTTTGCTCGGACTCCGGTTCGGGCACCCAGATGAGCGCGGACTTGTTGCGGTCGATGGCCAGGTGCCGGTCGACGCAGTTGTAGCAGGCGTTCAGCCGCCCACCGACGAACCACTTCCAGAACGGCGGATTGGCTGTGTCCAGCGTGGTGTGCCAGTAGGTGTCCCAGTCCAGCAGGTCGGCGTATTCCTTGAAGCACTCGGGGAAATGCGCTTCGCTGAAACGCTCGATGATGACCGGATCAGAGGCGTTGGCCTGCCCGATGAACCTGCTCGGGGGCTGGTAGTACTCCTCCTCTCGCCAGTGCACGGCGATCTGGGACTCGGAGGGCTGCTGTGTCGTCATCGCTGAACCTCCGTTGAAACTAGGGCCGGCATCTGTCGCATCGTGATCAGCGGTCAGTCCTGCTCCAGCCAGCCGGCGCAGACGCCGAGTTCGTGCAGGGCCGCGCTGATCTCCGCCTGTCGGATGAAGGCCGCAGGGTCCTGACGCGCCAGCGATTCCCAGCACAGTGTGTCGGTCAGCGCCAAGGCTCGGCGTGCTACCAGCGTCAGGGCGATGATCGGCTGGGTCTCGGCCTCGTGGCGCAGCCGACCCACCGCCCGCGCGGACACGTCGTTCGCGGTGGCGGTCTGCAAGCGCCCCAAGAGCAGCGACAGTTCGCCGGCGAGGTACTGCTGTGTCATTCTGGCCGCACCTCCCAGTTACTGGGAGAACCTTCAGCCTAACTCCGCCGCCACGGCCGGATCAAAGCTCACCGTTCGACGGATAGGGCTGCTCGACGGATAGGGGTGCTGTGAGCGGGTCTTTCGCTGCGGCGGTCAGACAGCGGGCACGCCGGGCGAGCATGGCGTTGGAGACGGCCCGCCATGGCGATGACGCCGACGCGCTCGCGTTGGCCGAAGCCGAATGGGAGCACGTGACACGGCTGGCGCGCACCCACGGCATAACGATCGGCTCGCCCGAGGCCGGGCCAGGTGAGGCTGATCCGGTGACGGGGAGCGGGGCCATCTACGAGACCCACTTCAATGAGCATCGCCCGTATCGCTCCCTGGGCCAGGCCGCTCCGCTGCGAGCCCTGCCCTTACCGACCTGGTCGAGGGCGATATCAAGGTCATCCGACGTGACCGCCTCGGCGGGCTGATCCACGAATACGCGCAGGTCGCATAGGGCGGCCGAGTTCTTGGCACCCGCAACCTCCGGCGACCCCGGGCCCGCTGAGGACCTCCGGCACCTCCGCGTCCCGGGCCCGATGGGGCCGCACGGGGCCTCCCCAAGTCCCGGAGAGCGCACGGATCTGCTGTGAGGAATCGATTGCAGCTACTCTTTCCCTCCAGAGGATCCGAAACGGGGACAGGATGACGACGATCTACGATGTGGCTCGGCACGCGGGGGTGTCCGCCGCGACGGTCTCGCGGGTGGTGAACGGCCGGCCGAACGTGGATCCGGTGCTGGCCGAGCGGGTCAGGCGGGCCCTGACCGAGCTCGAGTACCGCCCCAACGCCGTGGCGCGCAACCTGCGCAAGAGCCGGACCACGCTGTGGGCCGTCATCATCTCCGACGTGGGCAACCCGTTCTTCACCGCGATGGTCAGGGGCGTGGAGGACGTCGCTCAGAAAGCCGGTTTCTCGGTCGTGCTGTGCAACAGCGACGAGGACCCCACCAAGGAGGGCAAGTACGTCTCCGCCGCGCTGGACGACCAGATGGCCGGTGTGATCATCTCACCGTCCGGGCGGGCCACGCATGTCAACCGGCTGGTCGACGCCCGGGTGCCGGTGGTGGTCATCGACCGGCAGCTGCGCGGCATCGCCGTCGACACCGTGCTGGTGGACAACGAGCACGGCGCCGAGCTGGCCACCGCTCACCTCATCGACTCGGGGTACGAGCGCATCGCCTGCATCACGGGGCCGCGCAGGCTGTCGACGGCCGCCCAGCGGCTGCGCGGCTACCAGCGTGCGCTGCGCGGGCACCGCCGTGCCGTACGGGAAGAGCTGATCAGATATGCCGACTTCCGGGAGGAAGGCGGGTATGCGGCGATGGAGGCGTTGCTGCGGCAGGACTCCCCGCCGGACGCCGTGTTCGCCGCCAACAACCTGATGACGGTCGGCGCCGTGGAGTGCCTGGTCGACCAGGGGGTGCGCATCCCCGAGGAGGTCGGCGTGGTCGGCTTCGACAACATCCCGTGGGCGCATCTGGTCAGGCCGTCGCTGACGACCGTGGGGCAGCCCACCTACGAGCTGGGCCGTACCGCCGCCCTGCTGCTGGCCGAGCGGATCGCCGAGCCGTCCCGCCCGGCCAGCAGCGTCACCCTGCACACCCAGCTGCACGTCCGCGAGAGCTCCCGCCGCTGACCCCATCGACTGTCGCTGCACCAGCGAACTGTCGCTGACCCCAGCGAACTGCCGCCGACACCATTGACTCCGGTGGCTGCGTTCATTACCTTCTGGGCAATCAGCAATCGATTTCTCAGGGGTGCGCATGTCTGTGCCCGTCGTGCTCGGGGTCGACATCGGGACGTCCAGCAGCAAGGGAGTGCTGGTCGGCCTGGACGGCACGCTGATGCGGTCAGCGGTCCGTGAGCACGCGGTGGACTGCCCTGGCCCCGGGCGCTTCGAGATGGACGGGCGGCTCTGGTGGGAGGAGTTCCGCGAGCTGGCCCGCGAACTGGGCCAGGACGCCGAGGTGGTCGCGGTCGGGGTGAGCGGGATGGGGCCCTGCGTCCTGCTCGCCGACTCCAACGACCTCCCGGTGCGGCCCGCCATCCTCTACGGCGTCGACACCCGCTCCACCGCCCAGATCGCCAGGCTCGAACGCGAGCTCGGAGCGGAGGAGATCCGCAGCAGGGGCGGCTCCGACCTGTCGAGCCAGGCGGCAGGCGCGAAGATCGCATGGGTGGCCGACGAGGAGCCCGAGCTCTACACGAAGGCGCGGCGGCTGTACATGCCCAGCTCGTGGCTGGTGCGCAGGCTCACCGGGGCGTACGTGCTCGACCACCACTCGGCCAGCCAGTGCACGCCGCTCTACGACGTCGGCCGCCTCGACTGGCACCGGCCGTGGGCGGACACGATCGCGCCGGGCATCGAGCTGCCCCCGCTGCGCTGGCCGGGCGAGCCCGCGGGGACGCTCACCCGGCAGGCCGCCCGGGAAACCGATCTCCCGGAAGGCATCCCCGTGATCACCGGGACGGTCGACGCCTGGGCCGAGGCGCTCAGCGTCGACGCCCACCACCCGGGAGATCTCATGCTCATGTACGGCACGACCATGTTCCTGGTCCACACCACGCCGGAACACCGGACCTGGCCCGGCCTGTGGGGGACCGTCGGCGCCCTGCCCGGCACCTACAACCTGGCCGGCGGCATGGCCACCTCCGGCGCGATCACCGCCTGGCTGCGCGACCTGTTCGGCGGCGCCTACCAGGAGCTGCTCCAGGAGGCCGACGCGTCCGGCATCGGCGCCAACGGGCTGCTGATGCTGCCCTACTTCGCCGGAGAGCGCACCCCGGTCATGGACCCCCAGGCCAGAGGCGTGATCGCCGGGCTCACCCTCTCCCACACCCGAGGCGACCTCTACCGGGCGGCGCTGGAGGCCACCGGCTTCGCCGTACGACACAACATCGAGACCATGCGGGCGGCCGGTGGCGACATCCGGCGCATCGTCGCCGTCGGCGGCGGCACCCAGGGCGGTCTGTGGACGCAGATCGTCTCCGACATCACCGGCACACCCCAGGAAGTGCGCGCCACCTCGATCGGAGCCTCGTACGGCAGCGCCTTCCTGGCCGCCCGGCTCGTCGGTGAGGCGTCGATCGACACGTGGAACCCCGTCCGGCACCTGGTGAACCCGCGGCCGGACGCGGTCACCCAGTACGACCAGCTCTACCGCCTCTACCGGCAGCTCTACCCGAGCACGGCCGGCATCGCGCACGCCCTGGCCGGCCGTCAGCATCGTTGATCCCCCCACGTGAAGGGCAGCCCATGTACCGATTCCCCGAGCTCATCGAACCGCCCGCGGCGGAGCCCGGCGTCGTCTACACCGTAGCCAGCGGCGACCTGCGTCAGGGCGCCAACCAGACCTGCTGGCCGGTGCAGGAGAAACTGGAGAACGATCTCGCGGCCACGCTGCGCGACCTGGGCTGGTCGGTCCGGCGTGGCCACGACGTCGATCCCGCCAAGGGACACGGCTTCATCGACAGCCAGCGGGCCGGCATCGAGGTGTTCAAGGGCCTGCCGCCGGACGCGCCGCTGATCGTGGTGGAGGCGGTCTGGCAGTACAGCCACCACGTGCTGGCCGGGCTGCGCAGCCACCGCGGACCGATCCTCATCGTGGCCAACTGGAGCGGTCAGTGGCCGGGCCTGGTCGGCCTGCTGAACCTGGCCGGCAGCCTGACCAAGGCGGGCAGGCCGTACTCGGTGCTGTGGAGCGAGGACTTCACCGACGAGTGGGCCAGGCACGGGCTCAAGACCTGGCTGGAGAGCGGCGAGCTGACCCACGACACCAGCCACGTCACCAGGCTCGGCGAACTGCCCTCGACCCCCGAGTCCGAGCTGGGCCGGGCGCTCGCCCGCCGGCTCGCCACGGAGAAGGCGATCATCGGCGTCTTCGACGAGGGCTGCATGGGGATGTACAACGCCATCATCGACGACGAGTTGCTCAACCCGCTGGGCATCTACAAGGAGCGGCTGTCGCAGAGCGCGCTCGTCGCCGAGATGCACCGGGTCGGCGACGCCGAGGCGCTCGCGGTGCGCGCGTGGCTCGACGAGGCGGGCCTGACCTTCCACACCGGCGCCGACGAGGCCACCGAGCTGACCGAGTCGCAGCTGATCAGCCAGTTCAAGATGTACGTCGCGGCGCTGCGCATCGCCGACGACTTCGGCCTGGACGCCGTGGGCATCCAGTACCAGCAGGGCCTCAAGGACGTGGTCCCGGCCAGCGACCTGGTGGAGGGGCTGCTCAACAACGTCGAGCGCCCGCCGGTGCGCAGCCGCGACGGCTCCCGCGAGCTCTACGCCGGCCGTCCGCTGCCGCACTTCAACGAGGTGGACGAGGGGGTCGCGGTCGACTCGCTGATCACCAACAGGGTGTGGACCGCGATGGGCCTCGACCCGGCCACCACGCTGCACGACATTCGATGGGGCGAGGAGTACGAGGGGCGGTTCATCTGGGTTCTGGAGATTTCGGGGTCGGTGCCGGCGTCGCACAACGGCGGTTACGACAAGTCGTGGAGCATGCGGCAGCCGCCGATGTACTTCCCCCTCGGCGGCGGCACGCTGAGCGGCGTCTCCAAGCCCGGCGAGATCGTCTGGTCGCGGGTGTTCATCATGGACGGCGAGCTGCACGTCGACCTCGGCCGGGCGAGCGTGGTGGAGCTGCCGGAGGAGGAGACCAGGCGCAGGCTCGACGCCACCACCCCGCAGTGGCCGATCATGCACGCGGTGCTGCACGGCGTCACCCGCAACCAGTTCATGGCCCGCCACCGGGCCAACCACCTCAACGTGGCCTACGCCCACGACGCGGACAGCGCCGACAGGGCGCTGGCGGCCAAGGCCGCGGCCTTCGCCGAGCTCGGCGTGCACGTGCACCTGTGCGGAATCTCCGCGCCAGTCCCAGGAGGGGAAGAGCGGTGAAGCTCTTACGCGTCCCGATCGTCATGGTTCTGCTGTCCGGTCTGGTGTCGGCCGGACCCGCCCAGGCTTCGTCGGCCCACTCACCGGCCATCGTGGTGAGCAAGATGACCGGACCGGGCTCCGTCAGCGCCACCGACACGAACTGGAAGATCAAGGCCACCGATCTCGGCGTCATGTGGGACAACGGCAGCGGCGAGATCCTCGCCGCGTTCGGCGACACGTTCGGCGACACCTGGCAACCTCCTGGCGCCAACGGCGATGACTGGCGCAGCCAGGTGCTCCTGCGCAGCACGGACCGCAACCTCGCCGACGGCATGTCGTTCAGCAGCGCGGCCACCGACGCTCCCGGCCACGCCAAGGAGCTCATCCCGAGCAAGAAGATCGACGGTGACGAGATCACCGTGATCCCCACGGCAGGCGTGTCGGTGGGGACGCGGCAGTACCTCGCCTACATGTCGGTACGGCACTGGGGCGAGCCCGGAGTCTGGACCACGAACCACTCCTCGATCGCCTACTCCGACGACAACGGCCAGAACTGGGTCACCGGCGGCCCCCGATGGGACAACCTCGGCGGTGACAACCACTTCCAGATGGCGGCGTTCGTCCGGCGTGACGGCTTCGTCTACATGTACGGCACGCCGAACGGCCGCAACGGCGCCGCCTACCTGGCCAGGGTCCCCGAGGCCGCCGTGCTGGACAAGGCCGCCTACCGGTACTGGACGGGAAGCGCCTGGCAGCCGGGCCCTGACACGCTGGCCTCCCCGGTGGTCGCGGCGCCCGTGTCTGAGTTGTCGGTGCAGTTCAACGCCTTCACCGGCAGGTGGCTGATGACCTATCTGAAGGGCAGCGACGTGGTGCTGAGGACCGCTCCCGCGCCCACCGGTCCGTGGAGCGGCCCCGCGGTGGTGGCCGGCTTCGCCGACTTCCCCGGCCTGTACGGCGGCTTCATGCATCCCTGGTCGTCGGGGCCGAACCTGTATCTGGCGCTGTCGGAGTGGACGCCGTACAACGTCTATCTGATCCGCGTCACGCTGAACCGCGACGGAAGCATCACCAACCCGAACCTCGTCCGGGATCCGAGCTTCGAACGCCAGACCACGGGCACGGTGTCAGCGCCGTGGGCGGTGCACGGCAACGGCGGCATCGACCAGGCGACTTGGGCCTTCACCGCGGATCGCAACGGCTTCGTCAGGTACGACCGCGGCTGGCACGACCTGCACCAGACCGTCCCCGTCACCCCGCACACGGCCTACACGCTGAGCGGCTGGCTCAGGACCTCGCCCGACAACGACAACGGGTTCTTCGGCGTGCGCAACCCGGGCGGCCCGCCGTTCGCCGAGGTCAACTTCGGGGCCGTCGGCGGCTGGACGAAGTTCACCGTCACCTTCAACAGCGGCAGCCGCAGCTCCGTCGAGGTCTTCGCCGGAATCTGGACCGACAACGGCGACATGTGGCTCCAACTGGACGACTTCGCCCTGACCAGGACCTGAACTCGTCGACGTAACAGTCATCATCTCGCTTCTCATAGGAGGACCCGTGACCTACGGTCAGCACGGCAGCAGCCTGCGCGACCTTCCGCGCCTGCGTTCGCACCGCCGCAGGAGGGCGTCGAGCTGGGACCGTTCGGGCGGCAACGACGACCGTGTGACGGTCGCGCCGGGGGAGACGGTCACCCTCGCCGACATCCGTGGCGCCGGCTCGATCAACCACATCTGGATGACCGTGGCGCCCCGCGATCCCGGAACGCCCGAGACCCACGACCGGGACTTCCTCCGCAAGCTCGTCCTGCGGGTCTTCTGGGACGATAACGAGCACCCCAGCGTGCTCGTGCCGCTGGGCGACTTCTTCGGCATGGGCCACGCCCGCACCGCCAACTTCGTCTCGGCCCCGCTCCAGATGAGCCCGCAGGACGGCAAGGCCTTCAACTGCTGGTTCCACATGCCGTTCGGCAGCCGGGCCAGGTTCGAGCTGACGAGCGAGTGCGAGGAGGAGGTGCTCTGGTTCTACTACTACATCGACTACGACGAGTTCGACGAGCTCGGTGAAGGGCTGGGCCGCTTCCACGCCCAGTGGCGGCGCGAATGCCCCGCTGACGGTCTCGACCAGGGGCAGATGTCCAACGCCGAATACCTGTTCGGCGGGACCAACCTCGACGGCGACGGCAACTACGTCATCCTCGAGGCCGAGGGCCGCGGCCACTACGTCGGCTGCGTCCTGAACGTCACCAACCTCCGCCGCACCTCCGACTGGAATTGGTACGGCGAGGGCGACGACATGATCTTCATCGACGGCGAGGCGTTCCCGCCGAGCCTGCACGGCACAGGGACCGAGGACTACTTCAACACCGCGTGGTGTCCCAGCCAGCCCTACCACGCCCCCTACCACGGGCTCACCCTGCAGGGCGGCGAGAACTGGTCGGGACAGATCTCGATGTACCGCTTCCACATCGAGGACCCGGTGCCGTTCACCACCTCGATCAAGGTCACCATCGAGCACGGCCACGCCAACCGCCGCCAGGACGACCTGTCCTCGGTCGCCTACTGGTACCAGGAACTCCCGCACCGGCCGTTCACGCTCCCACCCGTGAGCGCGCGGCTGCCCATCTTGTGATCACCCGGGCCGCGCGCTTCCCGCACCCGGCGCCGTTCCTACACCGGCGGCCGGGTGTCCTCCAACCTGTCGCTCTGCGAGCCGTACCTCGATCCGCGGCGCATCGACAGGGCTCACCCCCCACGTCACCGAAGGAGACGACGTGCGCACACAACTCATCCGGCTGATCGCGGCCGTGGCCGGCACCGCGGTACTGGCCGTCGGCTGCGGGTCGGGCGGCACGGGCCAGGGCGCGGCAGGCGGCAAGGCCGAGATCACGCTGTGGCAGCAGAAGTTCACCGACCAGGAGGACACCTGGTACAAGAAGGCGGTCGCCGCGTTCAACAAGTCGCAGGACAAGGTCGTGCTCAAGCACGTGATCGTGCCGGCCGACGTGTGGGACCAGAAGATGAAGGCCGCCCAGGCCGCCGGCAAGGCGCCCGACGTCTACACCGTCAACTACAGCAAGGTGCCCGGCTTCGCCCGCACCGGTCAGATCCAGGCGCTCGACCCGCTCATCCCGGCCGACAAGTGGGCCGGGCTGCAGGAGTCGGTGGTCGGCTCGGTGGAGCACAAGGGCAAGAAGTACGGCTACCCCATGCTGGTCGAGCCCTCGGCGGTGCTCTACTACCGCAAGGACCTGTTCGCCAAGGCAGGGCTCGACCCGAACAAGCCGCCGGCCACCTGGCAGGAGCTCATCGACTACGGCAAGAAGCTGACCACCAAGGACGTCGCGGGTGTCGTCACCGCCGCCAACCAGATCGACATGGCCTGGTCGAGCTGGGGTCTGCAGTGGAACGCCGCCGGGCACCTGCCGATCAGCGACGACTGGTCCACCCCGCAGGCGACCGACGCGAAGTACAAGCAACTGCTGCAGGTCTACCAGACGCTGTACCAGCAGGGGATCATGCCCAAGCAGCCGCTGGCGCCCTATGCCGACGCCAACCCGCTGGGCCAGGGCAAGACCGCGATGATGGTCTGCGGTTCGTGGGCGGCCAGCGTGTTGCTCCAGGACTACCCGAAGCTGGTCGCCAACATCGGCGCCGCCGCGCTGCCCTCCTTCGACGGCGATGCCACCAAGCCCACCGCCACGCTCGGCGGCTGGACGCTGGTCGTCGACGCCAAGTCCAAGAACGCCAAGGCCTCGGCCGACTTCGTCTCCTGGCTGCTGGCCGGCGACCCCACGCTGCTGGTCGAGTTCTTCAAGAACACCAAGTTCTCCAAGTACTCGCCGCGGGCGGCCGTGGCCGACGCGATCAAGAACGACCCGGCCGCGGCGGACAACCCCTGGGCCCGGACGATCGAGGAGCAGGTCGTGAAGTACGCCAAGCCGGAGCCCGCCTACGACTGGGCCATCAGCCTGGCCTTCGGCAAGGCCATCGAGAAGGCGCTGCAGGGCAAGGACATCGACCAGGCGCTCCAGGCGGCCGACGCCGAGATCAAGGACGTGATCGCCAAGAACAACCTGGCCGGACAGGGTTCCTGACGAGTGAGCCCGCTGCCGGTCCCGCACAGGACCGGCGGCGGAGAAAGGAGCGCCCGTGGCTGTCACGTCACTGCGGGCCGCACGCGTGGAACGCCGCGCCGGCGTCCGCGCCCGCCCGAGGCGGGAGAGCAGGGCGGCGTTCATCATGCTGGCGCCGCTGCTCGTCCTTCTCGCGGTCTTCGTGATCTGGCCGCTGATTCACGCGGTCTACATCAGCTTCTTCACCTGGAGCTTCTACGACCCTGCGGTGTTCGTCGGGCTGACGAACTACATCAACGTGGTCACCGACGAGGAGTTCGTCAACTCGGTGGTGCGCGGTCTGCTGTTCTCCGCCATGGTGGTCCCCGTCCAGGTCACGATCGCGTTCGTCTTCGCCAACCTGGTCAAGACGGTCAGCCGCCGGATGGCCGCCGTCATGAAGGTGACGATCTACGTCCCGGCCGTGATCTCCGAGGTGATCGCCGCCATCGTGTTCGCGCTCATCTACACCCATCGCGGCGGCCTGCTGAACTGGTTCCTCGACTTCTTCGGCATCGAGGCGATCCCCTGGCTCGGCGACGCCGCCACCGCGCTGCCGGCGGTGGCGATCCCGGCGATCTGGATCGGCATGGGCGTGGCGTCCCTGATCATGCTGGCCGGCCTGCTCGACATCCCGGAGGCGTACTACGAGTGCGCCTCGCTGGACGGGGCGGGGCCGTGGACCAAGATGTGGCGGATCACGCTGCCGCTGATGAAGAACGTCATCCTGTTCCTGCTGGTCACCGGCTTCGCCGCGTCGCTGCAGTTCCTCATCCTGCCGTGGCTCATGACACAGGGCGGGCCGGTGAACTCCACCAACCTGCCGAACCTGTTCATCCTCCAGCACTTCAACACCGACCTGTACGTCGGCTACTCGATCGCCGCGGCGCTGCTGCTGTTCGGTGTGCTCGGCGCGGTGTCGGCGGTCATCTTCCGGCTGGTCAGATCAGAGAAGGCGATGGGCGCATGAGAGGCGCGCTCGGCTGGATCACCCGGTACGGCCTGGCCGTGGCGATCATCGTCGCCGCGCTGTTCCCCCTGGCCTGGCTGGCGGTGGCAGGCTTCAAGGCCAAGACCGAGGTGGTGGCCACACCGTTCCAGTTCTTCCCCGAGGTGTGGCGCTGGGACAACTACGCCCGGCTGCTGGCCGACGAGGCGTTCGTGCGCGCGCTCGGGGTGACCTTCGCCGGGGCCGCCCTGTTCGCGGCGCTGAGCCTGGTGGTCAACGCGCTCGGCGCCTACGCCTTCGCCCGGCTGGAGTTCGCGTTCAAGCGGACGATCTGGGCCATCGTGATCACCACCATGTTCATCCCCGGCATCGCGATCATGCTGACCTCGTTCATCGTGGTCACCGAGCTGGGCATGCTGGACAGCATGGCGGTCCTGGTGGTCCCCGGCGCGGCCTCGGCCGTCCAGGTCTTCTTCCTGCGCCAGTTCTTCCTGGCGGTGCCGACCGCCCTCGAGGAGGCGGCGCAGCTCGACGGCGCGGGGCCGTGGCGGACCTTCCGCCACATCTTCGTCCCGCTGTCCAAGGGCGCGTTCGTGGTGGTCGGCGCCACCTCGTTCCTGCTGTTCTGGAACTCCTACGTCTGGCCGGTGCTCACCATCACCGACCCTGAGCTGTTCCCGATCCAGCAGTACCTGGCCACCTTCCGCTCCGAGAGAACCAGCGAGCAGGGCCTGCTCATGGCCGGATCCACACTGGCCGCCCTGCCCGTCGTCATCCTGTTCCTGATCTTCCAGCGGCACATCATCCGCGGCGTGCGCATCTCGGGACTCAAGTGAACGCCAACCTCGGCAACGCCCGGCCGATACCCCACGACGAGGGCAGGCATGTCGCCATGCCCCTGGGCGGGATCGGCACCGGCAATCTGGCAATCTGCGCCGACGGCGCGCTCCGGCAGTGGCAGCTGCAGAACGCCGGCAACCATCGCGGCGCCCTGCCGTACACCTTCTTCGCCCTGCGGGTGAGCACGTGGGAGCCGCCCGCGAACGAGGTGTTCGTCCTGCAGGCGCAGGCTGTCGACGCCCCGGCGACGCCGCTGGTCGACGACGACCATGTGCCGGAGTGGCAGCGCGAGCTGCTGCGCAGGCATCGGGGGGCGGCCGGGACGACCTTCCGCGGGCTCTACCCCTTCGCCCACGTGGAGTACCACGGGCTGCCCGTCGAGGTCGGGCTGGAGGCGTTCAACCCGCTGATCCCGCTGGACGTGGACGACAGCTCGCTGCCCGCCGCGCTGTTCACCTTCACGATCGCCAACCCGGGGCCGCTTCCCGCGCAGGTGTGGCTGGCGGCGGCCGTGCAGAACCCGGTCGGGCACGACGGCACCACCCCTGTCGACGGCGTGCGCGCGCTCGGCTACGGCGGCAACACCAACCGGGTGCGCCGCGAGCGCGGGTGGACCTCGCTGGTCATGGACAACACCGCGATCGACCCGGCGGCGCCCGGCGCCGGTCAGGCGGTGCTGGCCGTGGACGCGGCGGATGTCGCCGCGCTGCCGCAGTGGACGCATCCGGACGAGTTCCTCGCCTTCCTGGCCGGGCGCGCGGTCTACGCCGACGCCGAGAAGGCGCGGCACGCGCCGTGGCCGGCGGACTACCAGGGCAGCGGGCCGCAGCAGGGGTACGGCCCCAGCCCGGCCGGTCAGACGTGGAACGGGGGCGTGGTCGCCCCGATGATCCTCCAACCCGGCGAGTCCCGAAATATCCGGATTTGTCTGGCGTGGTATTTCCCCAATCGCTACGCGAACTTCGTGCAGTTCGGGCCGCCGAACCCGCAGTGGGGGCCGACCAGGTTCTGGCTGGGCAACGCCTACGCGACCAGGTTCGCCGACGCCGTCGACGTCGCAGGACACGTGCGCGAGCAGTGGGCGCGGCTGCGTGACACGTCGCTGAGCTGGGTGGACACGCTGGCCGGCAGCAGTCTGTCCCCGACCGCGGTCGAGCACCTGGCCGCGCAGGCGGCGATCCCACGCAGCCCGTCCTGCTTCCGCACGGCCGACGGCGCGTTCTTCGGCTTCGAGGGAGTCCTCGGGGCCTCGACCGTGATGTGGTCGGGCGACGTCGGCGGCTCCTGCCCGCTCAACTGCACCCACGTGTGGAACTACGCGCAGGCGGTGGCCAGGCTCTTCCCATCGCTCGAAAGGAGCATGCGCACCACCGAGTTCGACGTCATGCAGGCACCGGAGGGCTACCTCCCGCACCGGGTGATCGCGCCCACCTACCTGCGCCAGCTCTGGGAGGTGCCCATCGGCGGCCCGGTCGAACCCGCACTCGACGGCATGCTCGGCACGATACTCAAGACCTACAGAGAGGTACGGCACGGCGCGGACTGGCTGGAGCGGTACTGGCCGCAGGTCAAGCGCCTGCTGGCCCATGTCAGGGAGAAATGGGACCCGGACGGCAGCGGTGTGCTGCGTGGCGTCCAGCCTTCCACCCACGACATCGACCTGTGCGGGCTCAACCCGTTCATGGGCACGCTCTGGCTGGCGGCGCTGCGCGCCGCGGAGGAGATGGCGATCCTGATGGGGGAGCCCGCCATGGCGGCGGAGCTGCGCGAGCTGTTCACCAAGGGCGGCGCGCGCTACGACGAGGCGCTGTTCAACGGGGAGTACTACGCGCAGGTGCTGGAGGAGGGCGACTCGGCCGAGTTCCAGTGGCTGGAGGGCTGCCTGGCCGACCAGCTGATCGGCCAGTGGTGGGCGCACCAGCTCGGCCTCGGCCACGTGCTGCCGCGCGAGCACGTGGTGAGCGCGCTGCGCGCGGTCGTCAGGCACAACCTGCGTACCGGGTTCGACGGCTTCGGCCACCCGTACCGGGTGTTCGCCGACGGCGCCGACACCGGCCTGCTCATGTGCACCTGGCCGCGCGGCGGAAGGCCGCGGGTGCCGACCCGCTACTGCGACGAGGTGTGGACCGGCAGCGAGTACCAGGTCGCGGCCCACTGCCTGTGGGAGGGGCTGGAGGAGGAGGCCGGCGCGATCCTCGACGGGGTGTGGGCCCGATACGACGGCCGGCGGCGCAACCCGTACAACGAGATCGAGTGCGGCGACCACTACGTGCGCGCCATGGCCGGCTGGTCGGTGCTCGACGCGCTGGCCGGCGCCACCTACGACGCCGCCACCCAGCGGCTCACCGTGACGCCCCGCGGGCACGGACGGTGGCCACTGCTGCTTCCGACGGGATGGGGGACCCTCATCCGCGACGACGACGGCGTTCGCGTCTCATGCTCCCACGGGGACCTGAAGGTTCATGTACAGGAGTGTTCGTGATTGCCGGCCTCTGAGTGATGAGGCACGGGATCGCGGTGATGCCGGTCGGCCGCTATGAGATGCTGGCGACGTTCATCGGGACCTGCGCATCGCGCCCGGCGCGCAACGGAGCGTTCGTGACTGACCTGCGGCCCCTGCCCAGCGGACGGCATCAGCTGACCCGCGAGGAGGTCGTGTCCTCCCAGCGCGCCCGCATGTTGAAAGCGATGCGCGAGTCGATGCTCGAACGCGGCTACGCCGGCACGTCGGTGACCGACATCGTGCGCCGCGCCGGGGTGTCGCGGGAGACGTTCTACCAGCAGTTCGCCTCCAAACAGGTCTGCTTCGTCCAGGGCCTCGACGAGGCGATAGACCTGCTGGCCGCGCTGCTCGACGCCGCGCGCGATCCCCGGCTCCAGCCGCTCGAACGCTTCCGCGTGCTGCTGCGGACGTATCTGCGTGCCCTGGCCGCCGAGCCGGCCCGCGCCCGGTTCTTCCTCATCGAGGTCTACGCCGCCGGTCCCGAGGCGGTGGCCAGGCGCATGGCGATCCAGCGGCGCTTCGCCGCCGAGATCGGCGACATCTTCGAGGCGCGGACCGACGACGACACGTTCGCCTGCGTGACCCTGGTGGCCGCCGTCGCCCAGCTCGTCACCGCGCACCTCATGGCAGACGACCTCGACGGCCTGGTGGCGCTGGAGGAGCCGCTGACCCGGATGGCCGAGCGGCTCCTCACGGTCAGCAGTCGGGGATGACGGCGCCGCTGTTGTCCTTGGCCTCGTCGTTGCCCCACCGGCTGAGGTAGTAGGCCGACACATAGGCGCCCCAGCCGTTCTTGCCCGCGTACACGATGTCGAGGTCGGTCTTCAGCCACCAGTGGTTGTAGTTGCCCGAGCCGTCGCGGATCTCCTGGCCCCAGACTTTGCAGTACACGTAGTTGGTGCCCGCCTTGAGCACGCCCTGCGCGTCGGCGGTGTTCGGCTCCGCGTAGCCGGTGGCGTCGGCGAACGTGTCCACCCAGGACCGGCCACCGCCCGAGCACCCGTTGTCGCTGGTGAGGTAGCGCTGGTTGTAGTACGGGGGGTAGGGCGCCAGCGACTGGCCGTTGATCACGATCGTCTGCCCGGCCCCGTTGTAGAGCTGCTCGTAGTGGATGTGCGGGCCGCTGGAGCCGCCGGTCGTGCCCGTCACGCCGACCTGCTGGCCCTGCGACACGAAGGCGCCGTGCGGCACCGAGAAGGAGGCCAGGTGGAAGTAGTACGTCTTCCAGCCACCGCCGTGATCGATCACCACGTAGTTGCCTGCACCCCCGGCCTCCCAGTAGCGGTAGGCGGTGCCCGAGGCCGAGGCCAGCACCGGGGTGCCGCCCGTCGCGCCGCCGTCCGACCTGACGAAGTCGAGCGCGAGGCGCACCTCGGTGGAGTGGTGGCTGTACGTCCAGGTCTGACCGCAGGGGAAGGGCGCCTTGAACAGCGGCGCCGCGTGGGCGGGAAGGGCGGGTAACAGCCCCAGCAGCAGGGCGACCGCCGACAGGACGAGACGCGCGGAACGCATGAGCGACTCCTAGGAGACCGGCAACCAGGGGAACTCGTGGAGGCGGTCCCGGACCGCCGGCGGAAGGACGGGCCCGATCGCCGCCCGGTAACCGGCCACGGCGTCCGTGGCCCGCCGGTGATCGCCGTTGAACAGCTCGTACGGGGTGGGGATCGGCAGCGGGAGCGGGGGACCGTACGGAACCCTCGGGGGTTGGGCGATGACGACGTCACCGGAGCCGGTCACCGCGTCGGGGTCGATGTCGTAGGCGTGGTCGCCGAGGAAGTAGCCGGCGACGCCGTTGGCGAAGCCCAGCAGGTTGGTGATCGGGTTCTCGGAGTGGCAGATGCCGTCGTTCTGGTTGCAGATCTCCTTCACCCGCAGGCCGCCGAAGCCGCGCGGGCCCTTCATGGTGATGCCGGGCACCACGGTGGGCAGGTTGGTCGCGATGCCGCCGGGCCCGCCGTTGACACCGGTTCTGCGCGGATCGCCGTACAGGACGCCGTTGATCAGGTCGTCCGGGATGTCGCCGGACCCGGACAGGGCGTGGAGCACGTCGCCCGCGACGATCGCGCCCTGGGAGTAGCCCGAGATCGTGATGCGGCTGCCGGGGCAGGCCGCGTGGAAGGCCCGCACCGCCCGGTCGAGGGTGGCGATGCCCTCGGCGACCGAGTCGTCCAGCGCGACCGGGTCGCCCGGGTAAGGGGCGATGGACGCCGAATAGTGGATCTTCGTGAAGCCGACGCCGGGGGGCAGGGTGGCGTTCGTCCGGTCGTAGACGTTCGCGTCCGGATCGAGGTGGCCACCCACCTCGAAGATCATCTTGGTGTCGCAGGTGGCGGCCGCGGCCGGCGAGGAGATCCCCGCCAGTCCGGCCGCGACTAACACTCCCGCTAACGCAGCTCTCATGACAGCCTCCTTGCCAAGAAAGTAATCGATTTCCCGACTCGTGTACACGGCCGTTCGCGAATCACCGGGGCTCGCTGCGGGAGGCGCGCCGACAAGGCGGCGGTGGATGATCGCGCGGGTCGGCCGACGCTGGTTCGCGCCGCCGTGACCGCCAGCGCGGCTCGACATGCTCACCAGCCGCGATCTGGCGTCTGGCCCTGCCGCCGGCCTGGTCGTGGACGCGATGCGCGCCGCGGGGCGACGGATCGACGGACGGCAGGGCTTGTTCAGGGCGTAGTGGCCCCATGATGCGTCCGGCTCGCCGCCGACCGCCGGTCAGATCATCAGGCCACCAGAGACACGCAGGTTCTGACCTGTGATCCATTGCGAGTCGGGCCCGGCCAGGAAGGCAACGACGTTGGCGATGTCCTCCGGGCGTCCCAGCCGTTGCAGTGGCGTCAGGGCCACGACGTGCTCGATGGCCTGCTCCAGATTTTCCCCGGCTGCGGCGCGCATCATGTCTGTGTCGGTGGCACCAGGGGACACGCTGTTGACCGTGATGCCCCTGGGACCGAACTCGCGGGCGGCGACCGAGGTGATCGACTCCAGCGCCGCCTTGCTGGCGAAGTACAAGGCCAGACCCGGCACCGCACCGGCAGAGGAGATGTTGATGATTCGCCCACCCTCGCCGAGCCTTTCGACAGCGGCTTGGATAACGAAGAACGGCCCCTTGGCGTTGACGGCCATCACCTCGTCGAAGTCGCTCTCAGCGGCGTCGCAGATGTTCCCCATCGGATTGATCGCCGCGTTGTTGACCACCACGTCCAAACCGGCCAGGCTCCGGTCGACCTCACCGAACAGGTACTTCACGTCCTCCAATCGCCCCTGGTCCGCTCGTACCGCGATCGCCTGCCCGCCAAAGGCCGCCACTTCAGCCACCACGTCCTCAGCCGCCGCCTGGTCGCGGTTGAAGCTGAACATCACTGCCGCGCCCTCACGAGCCAGCCTCACCACGATCGCTCGCCCGATCCCCCGCGACCCGCCGGTCACCAGAGCCGTCTTCTTCTCCAGCGTTCCCATGTCGACTCCTTGCCATCGGCCGCTCCCCTGATGGGAGCGCCTCACAGCAGAGTCGTAACAACAGCGTCAGTCTTGACATCCGCGCCGAAGAAAATTCAGGAAAGGGGGCAGCGGCACCGGGCCCTGCCGCAACCGAGGGCGACTGGGGCATCGGCCGCGACAGGAAGCGGGGCTGAGCAGCAACCGTACGGCCAGTGGCGGCAGGGTCGGCTGAGCGCGTTGTAACCGATGGCGGCCCAGCTTACGGTCGAGTCCCTCGCGTCCAGCGAGCCCGGGCGCCGTCCGGCGCGACTTCGCGCGTCGAAAGACAGCGTCAGGCGACACCGCGCCGGAGGGGTCGTAAGCGGTGGGTCGGCCTTCTTCAACGTGCGGGCGGCCTCGGTAACGCTCACACCTTCGTCGATCAGGCGCCAGAGCGTGCCGGTGGAAAGTGTGGCGACGGCCCCGGCCAGGAGCGGCCGTCGTAGGCCGGCGCCTGTGTTGATGCGAGTGATGGCGGCGTGGCGGCGAGCACCGCTATGAAGACGCTGATGCCGGCCACACGGGGGAGATAGGCGTGGCAGCCAGGGCAGCCTGATCCGCACGCGCTTCTCATAGATCGAAGACACCTCAAGGGTGCTGGAGCAGGGCAGTGCCGAGCTCGGGCGGAGAAGAAGGTGGTGGCGTGACGCAACCTCCTCGATGGCTTGTGCATGTAGAAGACATGAAATCCGAGATCATCCACGCTCCACCCGGTTCCCCGGGCGCCGAGGCATCGGCCGATACGGTCGTGACCGAGCTATTCGTCGTCCACCGGCTCGCCCTTGTGCGGTTGGCATTCCTGCTGTTGGGTGACCAGGGAACTGCCGAGGACGTCGTCCAGGACGCGTTCGCCGCGGTGTATCGCAGGTGGAGCAAGCTGGCCGACCGAGGGCAGGTGCTGCCGTACCTGCGCACAGCAGTGGTCAATGGGTGCCGGATGATCCTGCGGCGCAGAGCGATCATCGGGCGTTTCCGCGGTCGACCTGAGGTCCCCTTCTGGTCAGCAGAGGCGGCGGCGTTGCTCGGGGAGACCCGGCGACAGGTTTTCCTGGCCGTCCGTGCTCTGCCGCGACGCCAGCGCGAGGTGTTAGTGCTGCGTTTTTACCTCGACCTGTCGGAAGTAGAGATCGCCCAGGTGCTGGGGGTCAGCCGCGGAACGGTCAAATCGACAGCATCCCGGGCGCTGAAGGTGCTCGCCGTGAAATTGCAGGAGGAGCGATGACTCGAAGCGTTGAAGACCGACTCCGCGACGCTTTCTCCGCCGGCGCGGAACTGGTGGCCCCGGAGAGCCTAGGGTCTGTCGCGGATCCTGTTGCGATCCGTCCGCGTCGGGGCTTTCGAGGGCTGCCGATGTTGACGGCCGCGGCGGTCGTCGTCATCCTCGCGATGGTCGCGCTTGTCTCGAAAATGATCGCCGTGCCCGCCCCCGTGTCTCCTCCCATGCTCGTGCCCTCTGAGGGGAACGAGGCACTGCGCCAGTTGGCCGCCCAGGTCGCGCGGTTGCCGGACGATCGCGGCGCGTACTGGCGCAGGTCGCTGGAGAACGACCATCTGATACGGGTGCAGGCCGGGGGGCGCGCCTTCAACGCGGTGCTCTCGTCGAGGACAGAACTCTGGCTGCCGCGCGATCTCAAGGATCCTGTGCAGACACAGGGCGGGGAACCGAGTTTGCGCCCGGCGACTCCGGCCGACGAACGCGCCTGGCGGGCCGCGGGATCGCCCGCCAAGGTTCAGCGTGTGTGCACCCCCGGCACGACAGCGGCCGACTGCGTGAAGCTGCAGATACGTGCGGAGAGCAGAGACTGCCAGTTCACCCACGGGGTCACGCCGGACCACGGGCCCGGCGCTCACCCGCTCGGTCCGTACACGCTGGCCGAGATCTCGGCGCTGCCCGCCGATGACAAGGGGCTGCGCGTGTGGTTGCGTGCCCGCTGGGAGTCCAACCGGACCAAGACGGAGACGGCGCGAACGCTGGAGGAGGCTATTGCCAATTCCGACACCCTGCTGGCGACGCCTCTCACCCCGGCGGCCAGGGCCGCCGTCCTGCGCCTGCTCGCCGACCTGCCCACGACCAGCGTTCGAGGGCTGGCTAAAGACCCTCTGGGCCGCAGCGGCCTCGCTGTGGATTTCGACAAGGGCAGCGAGTACTTCAGGGAGTTCGGTGAGGACGACGAGGTGGCCGAGGACCACACGACCATCCTGGACCCCTTGACCGGTGAGATCCTGGCCAAGGTCACGAAGGCGGGAGAGAGCACCGTGGGCCTCGCCAAAGGCGGGACCATGGACTCCGAGGTCTGGACCTCCGTGACACGTTGGACTGACGACCGCCCGAAGCGGCCCGGAAACTGCCGCCGCCTCTAGCGAGCCACCTGGGGCGTTAGTAAGAACTCTGCGGCCAGGGGGCAAACCGTCGATCATGTGCAGGCCGCTGAGCTGATGACGTATGGCGACGCGCGGGCTGACTGAGAGAAGGCGGGTCGCCACGCAGACCCCTGCCGAACAGCAGACAAGACGGGCCCTGCCACTCACCACCTGGCCGGTAGCCGGCTCCTTGATCACGAACATCTGCAGCGTGTTGATCAAGGAGCTGGTCGCCGTCTTGTTCCCTCACCTGGCCAGCGTGTGCGTTGACCAGGTGTTCCGGTCGGGACGGTGCGGATCCGAGCCAGGACCGGCACCGTGGAGGCCACATGTCCGGACTGTGGAACACCGTCGCAGCGGGACTATGAACCGGCGGCTGTCCGATACCGCGGTCGGGGGCCAAGAACTGCTCATCCACCTGCGGGTGCACCGATTCTTTCGCCGTGCTGACACCTGCGCGAAGACGACGTTCGCCGAGCAGATCCCGGGGCTGACCGTCCGATACGGCCGCCGCAGCATCCGAGCGGCACAGGCGTTGAAGGCCATCGCACTTGCCCTGGGCGGCCGCGCCGGTGCCCGGCTCGCGGATCGGCTGGCGGCCTCGGTGAGTCGGATGACGCTGATCAGGCTGATTCGCGCCCTGCCCGACCCTGCTCTCGCGGCGGGCCCGCGGGTGCTCGGCGTGGACGACTTCGCCCTACGGCGGGGCCACTCCTACGGAGGAGGGTCGTGATCGCGGCGGGGATCATGTCCGACGACGAGCTGCGGCCGACTCTGACGACCTTCCGCCCAACGACCTGGTGGGATGGCGCGAAGCCTCAACGAACTCGACATCGCCTACCTGTCTACCAGGAACGATCTTTACACGCTTCAGGTGACAAGCTCTATCAGTGGGACGCCTTGATACGCGATGCCGCCATGGCGGCGGCGAGCATCAGGCCCGGCATGACGGAGCGCCCTCGCCCGTAGGGTGCGGACGGCTTCAGGCGCCTGAGTCCTCGATGGCCTGCGGAGTGGAGTAGAGGGAGGTCATCCAGATGTGGGTGAGGACGTCGACGAGCGTGTCCTGGTCGTCGAAGGGGGCCACGTCGATGGCGGCGAGGTAGTAGAGGCGCTCTCCGAGCCAGGTCAGGGCGGTCGCCAGTGCGGTGGCGTCGACCGCGGTGTGCGGGGCGACGCCCGAGGCGCGGTCGGTGCCGATGCGTTCGGCGGTGACGCCGGTGTAGCCGTTCATCAACTGGAGCCAGAGCTCGCTCAGCTCGGGGTCGCTGCGCCAGTTCTCCACGATCGCGCGCAGCACGGGCGCCTCGTCGCGCCAGAGCCTGGCTCCTTCGGCGATGCCGTGCCGTACGGTGGCCCGCTGCTCCTGCTCCCCGGAGTGGCCGAGCCATGGTTGGGCCGCCTTGTGCCCTCGGTCGACGGCCCGGCGGACCAGCTCGGCGAGGACCTGGTGTTTGCCGGCGAAGTAGAAGTAGAAGCTGCCCCGCGATATCTGAGCCGCACTCAGGATGTCGGCGACGCTGACCTCGTCGAAGCGACGCTCGTCCAGCAGCCGGCGGGTGGCGTCCAGGATCACCTCGCGCAGGTCGCGATCGTCGCGCGCGGGACGGTTGGCACGCCGGTCTCTCATGGCGTTCATCGTAACGCAAGCCCTGAACGCATCGTCTATACATCTCATATAGACACTATGTATAAACACTATGTATGGTCGTCTCATGAGATACACCACTTTCGGCCGCAGCGGGCTGCGGGTCTCGCAGGCGTTTCTGGGCACGATGACCTTCGGGGAGGATTGGGGCTGGGGCGCGTCACCGGAGGAGTGCCGCAAGATGCTCACCGCCTACGCGGAAGCGGGCGGCAACGTGATCGACACGGCGAACAAGTACACCGAGGGATCCAGCGAACGCATCATCGGTGAGCTGCTCGGGGCCGATCGCGACCGGTTTGTCGTGAGCACCAAGTACACGGTGTCGATGGACGGCAATGACCCGAACGCCTCCGGCAACCATCGCAAGAACCTGACGCATTCGCTGGAGCAGAGCCTGCGGCGGCTGAACACCGACTACATCGACCTGCTGTGGGTGCACATCTGGGATCAGGACACCCCCATCGAGGAGACGATGCGCGCCCTTGACGACATGGTTCGGGCCGGCAAGGTGCTCTACCTCGGCATCTCCGACGCCCCCGCCTGGGTGGTGTCCCGGGCCAACACCCTGGCGGAGTTGCGCGGCTGGACTTCCTTCGTCGGCGTGCAGCTGTCCTACAGCCTCATCCAGCGCGACATCGAACGTGAGCTGCTACCCATGGCCGACGCGCTCGACCTGTCGGTCGCGGCCTGGGCGCCGCTGGCCCGCGGCATCCTCTCGGGGAAGTTCACCCGCACCGACGCCACCACCGGATCCCGAATCAACCGCGACGCCGTCACCGAGCAAGGCATGGAGATCGCGCGGCAGGTCGACATCGTCGCCGACGACCTCGGTATCACCTCCGCCCAGGTCGCGCTCGCCTGGATCCAGGCCCATCACCCGTGGGTGCACCCGATCCTCGGCGCCCGCACCCTGGACCAGCTCACCGACAACCTTGCCGCCTTCGAGCTGGAACTCCCCGAGGACGCGGTGCGGCGCCTGGATCAGGTCAGCCAGATCGAGCTCGGTTTTCCCCAGGACTTCATCGAGATGTCACGCGACTTCGTCTACGGTCCCGCTCTCACCCGCTTCGACCGCCGTAAGAGGTCACAGTGCTAAGGAGCGCCAGTGCTCAGATTGTGCGCCAGCGTCCAGTACGGCGCAGGCCGCTCGCCAGACCCCTGCTCAAGGAGGCCGACCCCTCATCGGCTGGGGGCGCGGGGGGACGCGGCTGGCATGATCGTGCGCACTGGTTGCCTGCCCGGGTCGAGCGCCCAGCGGCGCAGCCATCGCCAGTCGGCGGTAGGTTGCGGTACCAGAGCGGTTCGTGCCCGGTCACATCTCGCCGCAGGGGCGAGCCTTAACGGTGTGCGGTGGCTGGCGGGGGTGATCTGCTGCCGGTTCGACTTCGACAAGCAGGTCGCCATGCGGCTGGCCGAGCAGTTGGGCGCGACTGCGGCCGAGACGTATGACGGGTTCCGCAGTGTCGTCGCGAGCACCACCAAACCGCCTCTCCCGGTCATCGCGATGCTGGGTGAGACGATCGTGCATGCCGAGGACATTCGGCGACCGCTGGGTATTCGTCATGACTACCCGATCGAGACCCTCACTCGGGTAGCCGAGTACTACCGGGGCTCGGACCTGGTCGTCGCCGCGAAGAGACGGATCGTCGGCCTGCGACTCGTTGCCACCGACGCCCCTTTCGCCACGGGTTCCGGCCCGCTGGTGTCCGGCACCACCCTGGCACTGGTGATGGCCACGACCGGACGCTCGGTGTACTGCGATGAACTTGACGGTGACGGCGTCGAAATCCTGCGCGGTCGGAGCGACACGAGATGACCCGGGGGCTCGAAGCCCGCCCAGCCGGTTGTCTCGTTGCCTCACGACCGGTGAGAGCGATTGTCAAATCCTGTGTATCGATGAGTGTGGTCGGACTTCCCAGGTCGGCCGTTGGAGCTGATCGTTGTACACGATGATGTCGGCATGGTCGGTTGGGCGAGCTGTGGCGAAGTAGAGCTGTTGGGAGGGGATATAGCGGTTGCGCCAGGACCGTTCGATGTCGGCGGTGTCGGCGGTGGATCCGGCCAGCGCTGTGCCTCGGTCCCGGGCGCGATCTACCGTCTGCTCGAATGGGACGGACACGAAGATGCGCAGGTCCCACCGGTCGATGAGTTCTGGGCGCAGGAGGAAGACGCCGTCGAAGAGCAGTACCGCATCTGCGAGGGCGGTCGTGGCCGGCGGGGACGATGGGGTGTCGGCGTCTCTGTCGTAGACCGCGTGCTGGAACCTTCGGTCTCCGCCTGGGCCCAGCGGATCGAGCAGGACCCGGCACAGCGCGACGTGGTCGTGGGCGTCGAAGTAGCAGCCTTCGGCCGAGTACTGGCCGCGTCGGTAGCGCTGTGCACGGGGGAAGAGAAAGTCGTCGATGGTCGCGCGGATGACGTCGCGGTCCTGCGCGCGCAGGACGACAGCGAGCTCGTCGGCCAGCGTGGTCTTACCGGCGGCGGGCGGCCCGTCGATGGCGACCCGCAGCGGGTGCGCGGCCGTGACGGACCCGATCGCCTCGGCCAGCCGACTGATGAGCTCGCCGCGGGTGCCTTGGTCCATTGCTGCCTCTCTCACGGTGTCTCTGTTTAGCACCGCACGTCAGGCTGCGGTCGCCGGCTCGCGTTCGACGAGGTGGGGTGCGTTGACCACGCGCCAGCGGGCCTGGGCGGACTCGATGAGTTTGAAGTGTTGTTCATCATGGAGATCGAAACGCGGCGCGTGCACATTCTCGGTGTCACGGCTGATCCGACCGGTGCCTGGACGGCGCGGCAGGCGCGCAACCTACTGATGGAGCTGGGCGCACGATCCGATCGATTTCGGTTTCGATCCGCGACCGCGACGCCAAGTTCACCGGAGGCTTAGACACGGTGTTCGCCGGTGCAGGTGTGCGGGTCCTCAAGGGGCGCCGCGCTCACCGCGGGCGAACGCGTTCGCCGAGCGGTTCGTCGGGACACTTCAGCGCGAATGCCTCGATCACCTTCTGGTTCACGGGTGAGCGTCATCTGCGACGACTGCTGGCCGAGTATGAGCGCCACTACGTCTGGCACAGGCCGCATCAGGCCCTGTCACTCCGTAAACCCACGCACGATCCGGCCGAAGTGGTCGATCTCACGGCTCGAATAAAGCGACCGAGCGCCGTCTGCGGCCTGATCCACGAGTATCGCAGAGCCGCCTGACACCGCGTGAAACCGCAGGCCAGCGCTATGAGCGAGTTTTGGCACCCGACAAGGTGCTCGCCCCGGAAATTCCCGCGCCCCCGGTACGCTACGTGATCTTGCGGCGGTGTGACTCGGGGTGCTGGTAAGAACCGAGTCACACGCCCCAAGCGCGCGGCATCGTCGCGGGTCAGGGGTCTGAGGAACATCGGTAGCAACGGTGCAGGGAACAACGGCTATCCAGGTCGGTGGCCCGTCTTCCAGACTCTCAGTGACCCTCGACTGGGGCTCTGACCTGGATATCCGTTGGAAATTCCTCATTGCTACCAGGGCTCCGGAGGGCTAGGTGTCTGGCCTCGCCCTTGTTTTACCTATCGAGATTCGATAGATTCTCATCGTAACTCGATGGAAGGGTAGGTCATGGGAAAGCTGGCAGTGCGTGCGCTTCGCGCTGTGCTCGTGGTGGTGCTCGCCGGCACCGTGTTCGTACAGGCATTGATGGTGTGGGTGTTGGTCAGCGGGAGCGACCCGGAGGACGGGTCGCTCCCGCTGACCCCGCTGCGCGTGATCGCGATCCTGGGCATGGTCTCGGTCCAGGTCGCCCTGGTCAGCGTATGGCGGCTGGTGACGATGGTGCGACGCGGAACCGTGTTCTCCCACGCCGCCTTCCGGTACGTGGACGCCGTGATCGGCGCGATCGTGGCGGCTGCCCTCCTGTGGTTCGCGGTCACGGCCCTCAACGCGCCGGGCCAGCGGGCCGACCCGGGCGTCACCGTCATCATGGGCGGGATTGGCCTGGCCATCCTGGGGGTCGCGCTCATCGTGATGGTGCTGCGGATGCTGCTCGCCCAGGCTGTCGCGCGCGACGTCGAAGCGGCGCAGATGCAGGCCGAGCTGGACGAGGTGATCTGATGCCGATCGTCGTCGACATCGACGTGATGCTGGCCAGGCGGAAGATGTCCGTGGGCGACCTCGCGGACCGCGTGGGGATCACGCCCGCCAACCTGGCGGTACTCAAGAACGGGCGCGCCAAGGCGGTGCGCTTCACGACGCTCGCCGCGCTCTGCGAGGTACTCAGGTGCCAGCCGGGCGACCTGCTGCGCTGGGAGGCCGAGGACCCCGCGGGCGGATGACGTGCCCCAGACCGGGCGTGAAAACGCCTGGCACCACCGGCCTGGGGATCTCGGTCGGGATACCGGTCACGGGTCACGTGCAGTCACCTGCGAAGATGCCGCTCGTTTGGGGCGCGTGACTCGGTTCTTACCAGCACCCCGACTCGCTGTCGCGCCGTCGCCTCGGGTAGCCGCGACTCGCCGGTGCGGCCATTGTTCGCGTAAAGGGAGTACTGCCCTTTACTTCAACACATGAGCGCGCGTATCCGGAAAGACGCGGGATTGAGCGATAAACGCGTCGAATAATAATGCTTTCCCGCTACGTGCCCTACCGGCTTGCAGGTCATCCAGTTGGGCGGTACGGCCCTGCGGGCTTGTCCGGCGGGCGAGCGTTGAGCGCGCCGGTGCGGGCCAGCCGGCGACCGGGTTCGAGGTTGTCGCGGGTGCGAGGTGAACTCCGGTAGACGCGTCGTTGCGTGGCGCTGCGCGCGCCGGAGTGCTCGTCAGACAAACGCCTTGGTGGCGAACAGTCCGAGGCCGCCCGATACGCGTCGGCGGTCAGGTCGTGGCCCCGGACGTGGCTGGGTTGTGGAAGCGCCTCGGTGCCGCTCGCGGACGCCGACCGTGCGCGAGCGGGCTCGGACTGCCGTGTTGCGCGCCCGCTCAGGGAGCCGTGGGATCAGCGGCGTGGAAGGGCGAGGGCGCAAAGCGCGAAGGCGACGGCGAAGGCGGCCTGCACGATCATGCACACGGCGAGTGCGGTTGTGTATGTGACGCCGACAGGTGCGACTGACCCGACAGTAACTGCGGCGAGTAGCCCGCCGGCTACGGCGACGCCGAGACCCATTCAGCGTCTACCGCTTCTTCTTGCTACTGCTGTTTCGGCCGACCGAGATCACTTTCCCGGTTTTGTTGTTCTTGACAACCCGGATTCTTGCGGATCGCCCGTCACGCTGGGCTGGTGACCGCGGCCGCCGGGCGGGTGGCCGCGGTCACCTCGGTCAGCGGAGGTTGAACGCGCGGAGGGTGGTCTGCCTGACGCGGTTGCCCGCCGCGTCCCACGCCTCCACCTTCAGGCTCACCGCGCCCTTGGTGGCGCGGTAGGCCGGGTATCCCGCGCCGGCGGTGTAGACGCCATCCCGGCTCCGCTTGAGGTCGGCGGGCTGCCAGGTGGCGCCGTCGTCGGTGCTGGTCCACAGCCGCACGCCCGAGATCGCCGGCATCTTCGCCGCCGACGGCCCGTGGTAGGCCTCCAGCTCGAACGTGTGCCTGCGCCCGGCCGCGACCGTGTTCGCGGCGGACAGGCTGTCACCGAGGTCGTAGCTGACGTAGACCGCCGGGGTGGTGCGGCACTGCTCGACCAGCCCGTCCACGAACCAGGCGTAGCAGTTGGAGCCCGGCCTCAGCTGCTCCTTTGCCGGCGGGGCGGTGAACGTCCACTCGATGTCCTGCAGGTCGTTCTTGGCCGTCAGCCGGTAGACGCCCTGCTCCTTGGGCAGAGGGTAGCGCGGCAGCGTGTCGAACCCCGGCAGAGGGGCGTTCGGGATCTCCTTGCCGTCGCGGTACAGGTGCAGGTCGTACCGGGGCGCCAGGTCGCCGAACGCGACGCCGTCGTCGCGCCGTTCCCCGACCCCGCTGACCATGGACGGGGTCACCCACAGGTTGCCGTCGTGCATGCAGATCGCGCACGGCACCCCGATGACGAGCTGCTGGAGCGGGGCCGCGTCCGGGTCGCCGCCGAGCGCGTACAGCTTGTCGGAGGCCGTCGAGGCGCCCGGCGTGCTCGGGGTGGCGAACCACTGCTGGCGGGTGCTGCCCGGCCGGTCGAAGACGTCGGCGCGGTATCGGGTCTCCTGGACCTCCGCGCCGGGTTCGGACGTGACGAGAGCGGACATGCCCGCCTCGCTCACGATCTTGGGGTCGAGCGGCCAGACCCACTGCGACCTGCGCTCCGGCATGGGGGAGGCCCATTGCAGGATGTTGGTGTTGGTCACCGCGTAGGAGATGTCGTCGGTCTTCCACGTGCTGCGCCAGTTCATGTACTTCGTGTACGGCCCGGCGTGCACATCGAAATCGACCCGGTGCAACTGGCGCTCGGTCACCTTGTACCGCATCGAGTCCGGGACGCGCCCGTTGGCGTACGGCTTGAACACGTAGGAGTACGGCGTGTTCGGCGTGCCCTCGACCCGGATGGTCACCGGGCCGCGACCGGCCTCCTGGCGGATCTTCGTGCCTTCGGCGTTGGAGACGTAGGCCACGGGGATGTTGACCGGCTTGAACGGCCCGCTGAACGGCTTCTGCGTGATCTGCAACGGGATCGGGCAGGCGGAGGCCCGCTCGTTGAAGACCAGGACGCCGGCGGCGCCCGCGTCCCTGATCGGGCCCACGCGCTCGATCTGCAGGCCGCACGCCGTCCCGAAGATCCCCTCGGCGGGCTCGGCGTCGATCAGCACGAGCGCGCCGCGCAGGTCCTTGCCCGCGAGGTCCTCGGGACGGCCCTTGCCGGCGTCGACCACCCGCAGGTCCTTGGTGCCCTCGAACGGGACGTACCCGGGGTGTATCTCGCCCGCGTCGATCGTGTGGACCCGGGAGACCGGGTGCAGGGTCGTGCGCCTGGGCGTGCGCATGGTCATGGTGACCTCGGGCACGCCCAGCTCCCACTGGCCGGTGAAGCGGAAGCCGCCCTTGGTGACCTTCTTGGTCGGCAGCGCCCACACCTTCTCCCATCCGCCGAGCGGGCGGCCCGCCAGGAGCGTGCCGCCGAAGACCTTGCCGTTCGGCAGGGTGCGCTGGAAGAAGACGTCGTAGGTGTTGTTCAGCGGCTGCGCGGTCTTCGGGGCGCTGAAGCTGATCTCGGTGGCCTTGCGGGCGTCGAGAGTGATTTCGGTGTCGCCGGTGACGGTCAGCTCGGGCTCGAACAGCCAGGCCCGGTTGGCGCGGTCGTCGCCGTCCACCCAGTCGAGCACCTGCAGCAGGCTGACGGTGCCCGCCGGGACCCGGGTGACGACCAGGCCCTCGTCGTCGATGCGGCTGGGGCCGAGTTCGCCCTTGGCGCCCTCGACGTCGAGCACGCTCATGGCCGTCGGGGTGCGCGGCCTGCCGTCCCGGTCCAGGGTGCGGATGGTCAGGTCGTACGTGGGGACGTCACGTACCGCGCCGAGCGGCGTGGTGAGCCGCACGCCGTCGGCCTCGGCCGTCACGGCCCCGCTGTAGGTCCCGACGGAGAGCTCGGCCGGGTCGAGGGTGACGGTGGTGCCGGCCGTGCCGCCGGCGGGGACGGTCAGCGTCGCGTCGGCGAGGACCGGCTTCGCACCGCCGTTCATCGCGGCCTTCAGCGTGAGCGTGGCGGGCTGGTCGCCCAGGTTGCGGTAGGAGATCTGGCCGGTCTTCGGCGCGCTGCCGCCCTCCAGCAGGCCGAAGTCGACGCCGCCGCTGTCGGCGAACACCTGCTGCCGGGTCGCGCGGTCCAGGTCCACCCGGCCGGCGCCCTGCTCGTAGACCGTGAAGCCGTCGTCCTTGGAGGTGGACATCAGGGCGGTCTTGAGCTGCCGGCCCGTCCAGTCCGGGTGCTGCTGGGCCAGGATCGCGACGGCGCCGGCCACGTGCGGCGTGGCCATGGAGGTGCCGGAGGCGCCGGTGTAGTGCTCGTCCACCGGGGAGCCCATGGCGGTGCCGGCCGCCCGCGCGGCCACGATGTCCACGCCGGGCGCGGCGATGTCGGGCTTGAGCCCGCCGCCGGGGCGCGGCCCGCGGCTGGAGAACCCGGCGAGCTGGTCCTTCTTGTCCACCGCGGCCACTGTCAGCGCGGCGTCGGCCGCGCCGGGCATGCTGATCGTCTCCGTCTCGTACAGGTTGCCCGCGGCGACCACGAACAGCGTGCCGGTCTCGGCGGTCAGGTCGTTCACGGCCTGGCTGAGCGGGTCGGTGCCGTCGCTGGGCGGGCCGCCCAGGCTCATGCTGACGGCCTTGGCACCGCTGCGCGCAGCCCACTCCATGCCTTCGATGATCCACGACTCCTGTCCGGAGCCGGTGTCGTCGAGCACCTTGCCGACGATGAGCTGCGCGCCGGGGGCGACGCCCTTGTACTTGCCGCCCGAGGCCGCGCCGGTGCCGGCGATGGTCGAGGCGACGTGCGTGCCGTGTCCGTGCCCGTCCTGGACGGGCAGGTCGGGGACGAACGACTTGCTGTCGGCGATCTTCCCGGCCAGGTCGGGGTGGCCGGTGTCGGCGCCGGTGTCCAGGACGGCGATCTTGACGCCGGTCCCGTCCTGGCCGCGCTCCCACGCCTGATGGGCGCCGATCATGGGGACGCTGACGTCCAGGTCGGCCTTGACCTTGGCGTCCAGCCAGAGCCTGGCGATGCCGCCGCGCAGCGTGCCGGGTGCCTTGGCCAGGCCCTGCCCGGCGGTCCGCGCGCCGCGTACGGCCTCCCAGAACGTGCCCGCCTCGGCCTTGGTGACGTCGAGGGCGGAGGCGTGGATGCTCTCCAACGTCCGGGTGGGGTCGCTGGCGGGGACGGCGGCGGCCGAGCGTTTGACCGCGGCCTCGGGCTGGTCGCTCGGGTATTGCACGATGACCGGCAGCCGCTTGGCGACGTCGTCGGAGTAGCCGTTCTCGGCCAGGTACTTGACGTCGAACAGCCGCCTGTCCACCAGCCCCGCCTGGACGGCGGCGACCACGTCGTCCGGTAGCACGAAAACGCCGTCCGGGGTGAACTGGGTGAACAGGTTGATCCGGCGGCCGTCCTGGCGCGTGCCGGGGGCCGTCTCGACGCGGTACTGGCCGGCGGCGGACCGGGTGAGCTGGACCTTGTCGCCCGTGATCAGCGTGACGACGACCTTCTGGGCGCGCACCCCGGACAGGGTGACGTCCTTGGCGGCCTGCGAGGGGGCGGCGGGAGCGGCAGGGGAGGGGGCGGGGGTGCCGGGCGCCGCGGCGGTCGCCGGTCCGGCGGTCAGCACGCCGGCGAGTACGGTGACCGCGGTCAGCAGGACGCCTGTCCGGCGTGCCAGCGGGGGGCGGGGCAGTGCCATGGTGGCCTTTCTGGCGGGGAGAGGGGGTCAGACGGGTTCGAAGCCGTCCGGGGGGCGAGGGGGCTCCGGGGGCTCATGGTGAAGGGAGGGGCCACCGGGAACGGGGTCCTCCGGCGGGCCGGGATCTTCGGTGGTTTCGGACATGCCGAAAGTGTCGCGGCAGCCGTATGGGGTGGGGTATGGGGTGCCCTATGGGGAAAAATCCCCAATTTGGGGATTCAGCCGCCGGGGGGGAGGTGGCGGGCCAGCTCCGTCCGCGACCGCGCCCCGACCTTGCGCATGGCCGCGCTCACGTGCTTGTCCACCGTCTTCGGCGACAGGAACAGCTCCCTTGCGATCTCCTGGTTGGTCAGCCCCTCGGCCGCCAGCCGGGCCACCTGCTCCTGCCGGGCCGACAGCGCGTGGTCGTTCCCCGCCTGCGCGGGCGCGCTCTGCGCCGCAGGGCGGACGCCCCACCTGCGGCCCAGCCCGGTCGCGCGGTCGAGGTCCCAGCGCGCCCCGAGGTCGGCGTACACCGCGACGGCCCGGCCGAGCCGCCCGGCGGCCTCGGGGTCGTCGAGGGCGAACAGGCAGGCGGCGGCCTGCTCGCCGGCCTGCGCGGCCTCGTACCGCGCAGGGATCAGCTCGAAGGCGTCGGCCGCGGCGGCGAACTCCGCCGCGGCCCGCGCCCACTGCCCGTCGGCGGCGGCCAGCAGACCGCGGGCCTGCGCGAGCGCGGGCGTGGCCAGCGGCGCGTCGAGCCCGGCCAGCCGGGCGGCGTGCCGCGCGACGACGTCGGCGGCCTCGTCCGGACGGCCCGCCGCCAGCAGCGCCTCGGTCAGCGCGGGCAGTGCGCGGACCGCCACCGGCCACAGCTCGCTCGCCTCCCAGCGGAGGCCCGCCTCGACGGCCGCCTCGATCGCCGGCTCCGGCTCGCCCCGCGCGGCGGCCAGCCTGAGCAGCATGGCCAGCGGCAGCACAAGATCGTCGAACTGCCTCCGGGTACGGGCCTCGGCGGCGGCGTCGAGCAGCGGCGGCAGCGCGGCCTCCTGGCGGCCCTGCACCGCGGCCAGGCAGGCGGTCACGATGTCGACGAGGATGCGCTCGTGCGGCTCGTCGCCGAAGTGGTCGCGCAGCTCCTGGAGCCTGGCCGGCAGCCCGTGCCAGGAGCCCTCGAAGTAGTCGGCCGCGGCCAGGTTGACCAGGCAGCGCAGTTCGAGCCGCTCGCGCAGGTCGGGTTCGGCGCCGTCCTCGACGGCCGCGGTCAGCAGGCGGCGGCCCTGGCGGTGGTGCCCGCTGAACAGGGCCGCGCCCCCGATGGAGCGGTAGGCGTTGACCTCGCGGCGCAGCAGCCGCCGCCCGCCGGTCTCCCGCAGCAGGTCGCCGGCGAGCGCGGCCCAGCGCGGATCGCCCATCACCACGAAGATCATCGCGATCTTGCCGAGCACCAGCATCCGCATGGCCGGGTCGGCGACGGCGGGCAGGGTCGCGAGCGCCCGCTCCAGCCAGGACCTGCTCTCCTCGGGCGGCAGGTCGCTCGGCGGGCGGCCGACCCCGGCCATGGCCCACGCGGCCAGCCCCGGCTCGCCCGCGAGGTCGTCGGCGGCCCGCGCGAAGGCCTCGCCGATGCGGGCGCCGTCGGTGCGGGTGCGCTCCAGGTGCAGCGCGAGCAGCAGGCGCAGGTGGCCGCGGAGCGGGGGCGGCACGTCCTGCTCCAGCGCGCCGGTGACCAGGTCGGCGACCGGCGGTGGGCGTAGCAGCTCCAGAGCGGCCCAGCCGAGCTTCACCGTCAGCTCGGCCCGCCGGGGCGCGGGCAGGTCTGTATCGCGCAGCACGTCCTCCAGCAGGCGCGCGGCCTCGGCGTCGTCGCCCAGCCTCGAGGCCTGCTCGGCCGCCTCGATCGCGGCCTCCACCCACTGTCCGGCCTGGCCCGCCTGGCGCAGGTGGTGCGCCAGGCGTCCCAGCGGCACCGGGCGCAGCCCGCGTACGGTGTCGGCGGCGGCGGCGTGCAGGGCCTGCCGGCGGCCGAGCGGGATTGCCTCGTAGACCGCCTGCGCCGCCAGCACGTGACGGAACCCCACCAGCCCGCCGGTGTCGGCGAACAACCCGGCGCCGAGCACCTCGTCGATCGCCCCAACGTCGGGCCCCGACAGCAGGGCGACGGGCACGGGGAGCTGCAGCACGGCGGCGCGTTCCGCCACCTCCTTGGCGTCGGGGGAGAGCCGGGCCACCCGTTCCTGCACCGAGGCGCGCACGCCGCTCGGCACGTCCAGGTCCTCCAGCGCCCGCCGCGCCCAGCCGCCCTCCCACCGGATGAGCGTGCCGCGGTCGCGCAGCAGCGCCAGCAGCTCCTGCACGGCGAGCGGCAGGCCGGAGGCCCGCAGGCACAGGTGCTCGGCGAACTCGGCCGTCACCTCCTCGGCCCCGAGGATCGCCGAGGCCATCACCCGCGTCTGGGCGGCGTCGAGCGGCGGCAGCACCAGATGCTCGGCCGTGATCGTGTCGGGGGCGCGCGCCGTGATCGCGCGTACCGCCCCGGACGCCTCCTCGCTCCGGTACGTCAGCACCACCCGCAACGTGCCCGGCAGCACGGACATCAGGTACGTCAGGAACTCGACCGTCTGCCCGTCGGCCCAGTGGAGGTCCTCCACCGCCAGGACGGCGGGGCCGAGCGCGGTCAGCACCTCGGCGAGCCCCCGGAAGACCCGGTGCCGCTCGGCCGCCCGGTCGTCGAGCGGCGGCGGCGTCTCCGGCAGCACCCCGGCCAGCTCGGGCAGCAGCTCGCGCAGCGCCCCCGCGACCGGTGACAAGGCCGCCCCGGCCAGCTCGGGCGCGCGTCCGCGTAACGCCTCGACGACGGGCCCCAGCGGGAACGGCTCCCTGATCTGCACGCAGGCTCCGCTCAGCACCCGCAGGCCCGCCACCGCGGGACCGCCGAGCAGCTCGGCCGTCAGCCTGGACTTGCCGATGCCGGCCTCGCCCTCGACGACGGCCACGGCGGGCGCCCCGGCGACCAGCGCGACGAGCCGGGCGAGCTCCCTCTCCCGCCCCACCAGAACCGGGGAGACCACCCGCCCTGCACGCACCCGCTCATTCAACTGCACCGGAAGTCTTAGATCAACGTCACGGCGGCCGCCGCTCCCGGCCTCCGGACCTGGGCGGCTCAGGCGGGTTCGACGCCGTCGTAGTCGATCAGCGGGTGGCGCGGCCCGCGCGGCACCGGGCTGGGCCGAGACGGCGGCGGGTCGGCATACCAGCCGCGGGTTGCGCACGCACCAGCTCGCCAGAATTGGTCAGCGCCCTGGTCACCGACGCGCTCACCCTGCTGGACCATCTGGTCGGCCAGGACCTGGACGAGTCCGCTGCCCGCGCGGTCGGCCTGCCGGCCTTGATCGCCGGCCAAGACGTCGAACCCGCCGACGGCAGCGACGGGCGGTGGGCAGATTGCCCGCCGCACCGCACCCGACCGGATCATCTCCACCGTCGACCCCGAGGCCCGCCATATTCACCAGAGCCGGCAGTAGCGACGACGGCTACAAAGCCCACCTGGCCGTCGTACCGGAGACCGGCCTGTTCACCGCGGTGACGTTACGGCCTGGATCGGGCGCCGACCACCACGAGGCCGCCGTCGCCCCCGATCTGCTTGCCGCCGAAAGCAGCCCGCTGCAGGACCTCTTCGCCCTCCTCGAGGGCCGCGCCGGTTTCACTCACAGGTCGGCTGTAGCGGCGATCGGGGCAACGAAAGGACCCCTGGATTCCAGGGGTCCTCACCTATCTAGATGGTCGGGAGATCAGCCCCTGCTCCAGTAGTAGTCCCAGTTGCCGTTGCCGTACGTGTCGATGGTGATGTTGGGGTACACCTTCTGGACGCAGATGACCCGCGGCGGGCAGTAGTGGAAGGCGCCCTGGGTGTAGGTCCGGTACACCCACCGGTTGCCGTAGTAGTCCCACTGCGCGTTGTTCCGGACGCCCTCGTAGGACCAACCCAGGGCGGCAGCCCATCCATAGACGTATCCGCTGATCTGGGCCGGGCTGATGGACGTCACCTGGCTACCGTTGGAGCACCAGTCGACCTGCTGGCGGTAGCGCCAGATGGTGCTTCCACTCACGTTGTTCATGTAGACGGTGACCCAGGCCGCGTTGCAGCCCGCCAGAGCCCCGTCGGGGTTGGCCAGGGTGGTGCGGGGATCGGCGGGCCCGGTCCCCTTCTCGACCTTCATCTCGGTGGCGACGGCCTTGGCATAACGGGGGTCGGCCGCGGCTGTCTTGTTGATGACTTCGATGTCCCTGATCGCCTGCTTTTCCAGCTTGCCGAGCAACTGGTTCTTGAATTCTTCGGGGGATGCGGCAGGGGGAGGTGCGGTCGGGTCGCCGGCGGGTGAATCGGCGGCGAACGCCTGGCCAATTCCTGTGGCGGCCAGGGATGTTGTCAGGAATAACGTGACGGCCAGCTTCTTGATCATTATCCTGGTCTCCTTCTGCTGGGGGGATGCGCGGAGACGGCCCATCGGTCGCTGCGATTCGTCACAGCTTCATCAGGAGGTCGGCTTTGCGCTGTTAGTCCCCGATGACATCTGCAGGCTGCCACGAGCGCCTGGCAGACGGATGGCAGGCCGCTGGAAGGACCCTGGCGGCCGCCACAGCACCGATACAGGTCACGAAGGAGCGGCAGGGTTGGAAATCCGGCTGTTGGGCCCGCTGGAGGTGCGGGATCAGCAGGGTGCGCTCATCCCGGTCACCTCGGCCAAGCAGCGGGTGGTGCTCGCCGCGCTCGCGCTTCGGGTCAGGCAGGTGGTGCAGGTCGAGGAGCTGATCGACTGTCTGTGGGACGAGTCCCCACCGGCGACCGCGCGGGAGACCGTGCACAGTCATGTCATGCGGCTGCGCAAGGCGCTGGCCGGGAGCGGGCGGATGCCGCTGCTCACCCGCGCGCCCGGCTATCTTCTCGACATCGAGCCGGACGGCATCGACCTACACCGGGTGCAGGCACTGCGCAGCCAGGCGGAGGGCCGGAGTCCCGAGGGCGCCGCCACGATCTTGAGGGAGGCGCTCGACCTGTGGCGGGGGCCGATGTTGGCCGACGTCAACTCCGCGGTCCTGCGTTCGCGGCACGTCAGAGCATGGGAGGACGTCTGGCTCCAGACCATGGAATGCCACGTCCGCGCCGAGCTGGCGATGGAACGTCACGTCGAACTCCTGGGCACCCTGCGGTCCCTGGTGGCCTCGCATCCCCTGCACGAAGGCTTCCGCGGGCAGTTGATGACCGCCCTGAGCGCCTGTGGGCAACGGGCCGAGGCGCTGCGGGAGTATGACGAGGCCCGCAAGCTGATGGTGGTCGAGCTGGGTATCGAGCCGGGCCGACAGCTGAGGCTGATCCACGAGCAGATACTCGGCGCCGACACGCGTCCGGAACCGCCACCGCCACCGCTGCCTGGGCCGGCCGCGGCCCTGTTGCCGCTGGACGTGTACGGCTTCGTCGGCAGAGAAGGCGAACTCGCCCGGCTCGACGCGATCCTCGCCGCTGCCGGGCGGCAGCCCACCGCGGTGGTCATCTCCGCCCTGCTGGGCACCGCCGGAGTGGGCAAGACCGCACTGGCCGTGCACTGGGCTCACCGGGTCCGCGACCGCTTCTCCGACGGCCAGCTGTACGTGAACCTGCGTGGCTTCGACCCCTGCGGATCTCCGATGTCGGCGGCGGAGGCGGTACGCGGGTTCCTGGACGCGCTCGGGGTAGCGGCGGAACGGATCCCTGCCACGCTGGAGGCCCAGGTCGGCCTGTACCGCGGCCTGCTGGCCGGTCAGCGGGTCCTGATCGTGCTGGACAACGCGCGTGACGCCGAGCAGGTCCGCCCGCTGCTGCCCAGCTCTCCCGGCTGCCTGGTCCTGGTGACCAGTCGCAACCAGCTGGCGGGACTGGTCGCCGCGGAAGGCGCACACCCGCTACCGCTGGACCTGCTGCCGGTGGCCGAGGCCGGTGAGCTGCTTGCCCGCCGCCTGGGCGCCGAGCGGGTCGCGGCAGAACCGGACGCGGTGGAGGAGATCATCGCCAGGTGTGCACGGCTGCCGCTGGCGCTGACGATCGTGGCCGCCCGCGCCGCCACCTACCCGGGGTTCCCGCTCGCCGCCCTCGCCGCCGAGCTGCGTGAGGCGGGCGGTGGTTTGGACGTGTTCGACTGCGGGGATCCGGCCACGCAGGTCAGGGCGATGTTCTCCTGGTCGTACAACGCGCTCACCCCTGGCGCCGCCCGGCTCTTCCGGCTGCTGGGCCTGCACCCGGGCCCGGACCTGGCCCTGCCGGCCGCGCAGAGCCTGGCCGATGTCCCCGGGCGGCAGCTGCGCCCGCTGCTGGCGGAGCTGATCCACGCCCACCTGGTCGTGCAACACGTTCCGGGCCGCTACGCCCTTCACGACCTGCTCCGTGCGTACGCCGCCGAACTGGCCGGCGCCCGCGAGCCGGAGGTCGAACGGCAGGCGGCGGTGCACCGGATGCTCGACCACTACGTGCACTCCGCGCATGCCGCCACTCGGCTGCTCAACCCGCACCGAGATGGGGTCGATCCCACCCCACCCCTGTCCGGGGCCGTCTGCGCGGAGCTCGCCGATCACGATCAGGCCCTGGCCTGGTTCACCACTGAGCACGCCGTACTGCTCGCCGCGATCACTCACGCCTCGAGCGCCGGGTTCGACGGCCACACCTGGCACCTGGCCTGGACACTCGCCGACTATCTGGACCGCCGGGGCCGCTGGCACGATCAGGCACTGACCCAGGAGGCCGCCCTGGACGCCGCGCGACGTCGGCGCGACCGGCTCGGACAGGCGCAGGCCCACCGAGACCTCGGCTGGGCATACACCCGGCTGGGCCGCCACGACGACGGCCACGCCCACTTCCAGCTTGCGCTCGAACTGTACGGCCAGCTCGGCGACCGCGGCGGCCAGGCCCACACCCACGGCAACCTGTCCAGCGCGCTCGACATGCAGGGCCGCTACGAGGAGGCCCTCGACCACGCGCAGCAGGCCCTCGCGCTGTGCCGGGCCACCGGCCACCGAGCCGGTCAGGCCAGGGCACTGAACGCGGTCGGCTGGCACTACGCGCTGCTCGGCGACCACCACCGGGCGCTCGACTACTGCGAGCAGGCACTCGCCGTGCTCGAGGAACTCGGCGACCGCCGCGGGCAGGCGCACGTGTGGGACAGCCTCGGCTACGTCCACCACCATCTGGGCCGCCACCAGCGGGCCATCGGCTGCTATCAGCACGCCAGGGAGCTGTTCCGCGAGGCGGGCCACCACTATCACGAAGCCGACACCCTTACCCGGCTCGGCGACACCCATGACGCCGCCGGCGATCTCGACGTCGCCCGCCATGTCTGGCGCGAGGCGCTGGTCATCCTCGAGGTGCTCGGTCACCCCGACGCCGATCAGGTCCGCGCCAAACTCACGGATCCATAGCTCGGCTCGCGGACGGCTCGCTCACCCCGCAGGCGAACGAGATGGCTTCGGTGAAGCGTTCGTGCGGGAACGGCTCGCCTTGGGGGATGCTCAGCACTTCATCAGCGACGAGGCTGCGAACCTCGGACAGCGCGCGCCGGTACTCCAGCGGGCCGGGCCGAACCAGGCGGCGTCGGCTCACGCGGGCTGCTGTCCGTCCCGCCGCCTCAGAGCGGGGCGTTCAGCTCCCCTCGTAGCTGGGCCGCCTCGGGGACCTCCATGTCGTCCATGAGCCGCAGAGCCTCCCGCCACTCCTCCGCCGGCAGCCCCTGGTCGGCGCGGAGCCTGGCCAGGCCGACCAGCGCACGGGCCTGCTGGAACCGGTCACCCATGGCCTGCGTGAGCTCCAGCGCCTCCTGATGCCGGGCACCTGCCTCCTTCGGATGCCCGAGCGCGCGCTCCACCTCGCCGAGCCCGTTGAGCGCGCTTGCCTCGAACGTGCGGCTGCCTGACGCGCGGAGCAGCTCCAGGGCGCGTTGATGGTGGTCGAGTGCGCGCTCGTGTTCCCCCCAGGCCAGGTAGATCTCGCCGAGACAGTCGAGCGTCTCCGCCTCCATGTCACGGTCCTCCGTCTCGCGTAGCGCGAGGAGCACCTCCTGGTAGAGGTCGTAGGCGGCCTGGAGGTCGCCGGTCGCGGCATGCACGCGGCCGATGTTGACCATGGAGTTCAGCGCGGAGTAGACGTAGGAGATCGACCTGGCCAGGTCCCGGCCGGCTTCCAGGTGCTCCAGGGCCTCGCCGTACTCGCCGAGCCTGAACAGGGCGTTGCCGATGCCGCCGTGCGAGACGACCACGCCCGCCCGGTCTCCGATCTCGGCGGTGATCTCCATCGCCCTCTCGTGCAGGGGGACGGCGAGTCGGTAGGCGCCGGTGCGCCAGTGGATCTCGCCGATGTGGTTGAGCACGTTGGCCTGCCCGGACAGGTGGCCGCTGCGCTCGAACAGGGCGGCCGCCCGCTCCAGATTCGTCAGCGCGGCGGCGTACTGCCCCCGGAACACCTCGACTATCGCGAGGTTGCCCAGCGCGCGGCCCTGGCCGTGTGGGTCGTCCAGGGTCTCCCAGAGCTCAACGGCACGGCGGAAGCTCTCGTGCGCCTCGTCCAGTTCGCCGTTGCGGATCAGCGCCACGCCGAGCGCGGTGAGCGCCGACGCCTCTCCCATCAGGTCGCCCGTGGCGTGCGCGGCACGTGCCGCACTGCGGTAGAGACGCCTGGCCTCCTCCTGCTGCCCGGCCATGTCGAGGTGCCGCACCAGCATCCGGCCGAGATCCCTGCCGAGCGCGGGTGACCGGATGAGCGCCATGTCGGCGGCTGCCACCAGGTTGGAGCGCTCGGCCTCCATCCATGCCTGCGCCTGCGCCGGATCGGGGAACGGTTCGGCGTCGGGCCGGATGACGACCTCTCCCGGCAGAGCGAGACTGATGGCGGAGGACAGGCGGTCGAGGTAGTGGTCGAGCAGCCGCGTCACGGCCTCGTCCTGCTCGCCGCCGCACTCGGCCGAGTAGGCGCGCAGCAGATCGTGCATGCGCCAGCGGCCGGGCTGGTACGGCTCGATCAGCCGCGCCTCGGCGAGCGCTCCGAGCAGGTCGGCGGCCTCGCCGGTCGAGCAGCCTGTCAGCACCGCCGCGGCGCCCGGCTCGATGTCGGGACCCGGGTGCGCGCCCAGCCGGCGGAACATCAAGGCCACCGGCTCCGGCAGCGTGCGGTAGGACCAGGAGAACACGGCCCGCACGCTGCTGAGCGGATCGCCCGCCACCTCGAGCAGGTCCAGCCTGTTGCTCGCCGATCGGAGCTCGGCCACCAGGTCAGGCAACGGGCGGTCGCCACGCGCTGCCCTCTCGCCCGCGACGCACAGCGCCACCGGGAGGTGGGCGCACAGCCGCGCCAGCTCTCGTAACGATGCGGCGTCGCCGTACGGGACGAAGGTCCGCAGCAGTGACTCGGCCTCGGCCGGGGTGAGCGTGCCGATGACGATGCGTTGTGCGCGCTCGCGGACGACCAGGCCATGGAGCGGCACGCGGCTGGTGATCACCGTGGCGCAGCTGTCCGCCGTCGGGAGTAGCGGCCTCACCTGCTGCTCGGAGCGGGCGTTGTCGAGGATGATGAGCATCCTGCGCTGGTCAAGCAGGGCGCGGAAGAGCGCCGAACGGGCGTCGAGCCCGCCGGGGATGCGGGCCGGTGCGGTGCCGAGTGCGGCGAGGAAGTCGCCGAGCACGCGGGCCGGGTCCGCGGGGCCGGTCGGTGCGTGGCCGCCGAGATCGGCGTAGAGGCTGCCGTCGGGAAAACGCTCGCGCACCCGGTGCGCCCAGCGCACGGCGAGCGCCGACTTGCCGACGCCCGCCATGCCCTCGATCGCGGAGATCACCAGCGGCGTCCGGCTGCCCAGCACCTGGTTCATCGCCGTCAACTCCCTGGCGCGCCCGACGAATCCCGGCACGTCGTACGGCAGGCCGGCAGGAACGGGCGCGGCCTCCTGCCGGTCCAGCGCGCTGTCACCTTCGAGTATGCGCTGATGGAGCCGGCGCAACCGCGGTCCCGGCCCGATGCCGAGCTCGTCGGACAGACGCCGGCGGAAGGCCAGGTAGCAGTCCAGGGCCTGCGGCGTGTTCCCGGCGCGGAACAGCGCGGTCATCAGCACCGTCACGACTCGCTCCTCCAGCGGATGCTCGGCGAGCACACCAGTCAGCCTGTCCACGGCGGCGGTGTGACGGCCCCGCGCGGTCTCCTCCTCGGCGAGCCGGAGCTGCGCCGACAGGTGGAGCGCGATCAGACCAGCACGGACCTGATCCGCCCACTCGCCCTCGATGCCGGGTAGCGGCTTGCCCCGCCAGGCCTCCAGCGCCGCGGCGGGGTCCGTGGCCTGCAGGCGCTTGAATCGCAGCGCGTCGACGAGGGCGGGTTCGACGTCGATGAGGTAGCCGCCGCCGCGGCGTAGGAGCCGGACCCCGGAGGGGGCGAGGATCTTGCGCAGCCGGGTGACGTAGCCGTAGAGCACGTTGAGCGCCGAGTCGGGCGGGTCGCTGCCCCACACGCGGGACACCAGTTCGGCGGTCATCACCGGCTCGCGGGCGTCGATCAGCAGCGCCGCAAGAACGCAGCGCTGCCGGCTGTGCCCAGTGTCGATCTCGCGGCCACCGTCCTCCAGTCCGACCCAGCCGAGCAGCCTGAATTCCACGCGCTCTCCCATTCAAGGATTCTTCAAGGTTTTTCGCCCGCCTCTCACTCATGGTCGTATCACCTCACTCCGTAAGGGGGACCATGAAAACGACGAAGATGGTGGCCGCGGCCGTCGCAGCGAGCGTGCTGCTGCCTGCCGTACCGGCTCGGGCGCAGGCGACGGCCGACCCGAGCCCGATCAGCCGGCTCTGGCTCAGCGCCGACCGCACCTCTTTCACCGGCCGTTGCGTCAACGGCTACCCGGCGGACAGCACCGGGCGGCGCGTGCCGTTCCGGTTCACGCTCTCGGTCGAGGTGCGGCGGGCGCCGGTCTCGCTGCGCTGGCGGCTCTACGCGGCCAACCGCGCCTACCGGTGGCACCAGCTCGACTTCACGCTGGAAGGCGGCGGCCAGCGCATGGCGCCCCAGACCAACCTGATCGTCCACCAGAGCGTCCGGCGCATCAGCGCGGCCGTCCACTACGACGACGGCGTCCACTACTCCAACCCGGTCGACGTCTCGGTTCGCTGCGTGTCCCTGCGCGACGACGTCGTCCCCAACCCTGTCGGCGGATGAGGCTCCTGAGCGCGCTCGTGGCCGCCCTCTGCTCCGCCCCCGCCCCGTACCACCTATCGACTTTTCCAAGACAGGCAAGGAGATCACCATGAAAGCACGCCGACTGCTCGCCGCCGCGCTGGCTCTCGCGCTGCCCCTGGCGGCCGGGTTCGCCACGATGCCGGCGAGCGCGACCGTCCGCACCCCGTTCGATCACTGCGACGGCGGGGACGCCCCGGACCGCGTCCTGCACGCCACCCTCGACGGGGAGGACCCGCGGGGAGTGAGTGTCGGCACGCTCCTCCCCGGCGACGTCTTCTCCGCGAGCACCGACAACTTCTCCATCCTGCGCATCGACTGGTGGGGCACCACGAAGGACCCGGACGGCGACGAGGGCCGGATCGCCGGGCCCGGCTGGCCGGCGCCGACGCTCGCACCGTACATGCTGATGGTGAAGGCGTTCTCGCGGGTCACGAACCGGCCGATCCGGCTCGACGACGGCGAGCTCAGCACGACCGCGTGGCGGCCCGTCGGGTCCAACAGCCCCTGCTACATCTACCAGGGCTCGTCGAGCGGTCGCCTCCGGTTCCAGGTCAACGACCCCAAGCGGGACGACAACGGCGGCCAGGAGAACATCACCGTCCTCGTCTTCCGTCGACCCTGACCCATGCGGCGAGGCCCATGTCGCGCCCAGGTCGGTTGCGCGCACCGGCGATCACCACATCGGCCTCGGCCGTACGGGTGTCATGGTTGGGTGGTGCACTTCCGCCAGACCCGCCGACCACGTCTCGGGATCTACCGCTGTCACAGGGATCAATGATCATGAAGAGGGCGAAGCGGAACAAGTGCCGTTGCAGTATCAGCGCGGGACACGCCGGTGCGTGTCCTGCGCTAGGGGGTCAGCAGGTGAAGCGGGCCGAGGCCCAGTCTGCGTGGTCACCGGTGTTGCCGTTGCCCGCGTCCTCGACGACCAGGTCGACGTACTGGGCTCCGGTCAGCTCGGCGGTGACGGGGACAGGCACGGAGGTACCGGTGAGGACCGGTGAGGTGTAGACGGCCTTGCCGTCGGCCACCACTTTGAAGACCACCGACCCGTAGTCGGGGATCTCGTCGTCCACACCGACCGTCGCGGTGAGGGAGCCGCAGCGGCCGCCCGCGTAGTAGGAGACAGTGGAGGGCGCGTGCGTTCCCAGGCCCTTGGCGTGGACGACGCCGCCGAGGCTCAGCACGCGGCCGTCGCCGGCGCCGCTGTCGCCGTTGCTGAGGTCCTTCTCCACCGGCCCCCACCCGTTGGTGGCCGACAACCACGGGTGGTCGGAGGCCCAGACCTCCCCCTGGGGAGGCGCGGGCAACTGCTTGGTGGCGACGGTCGCGGCGAAGACGTGGATCGCCCCGTTGTCCGGCATCGTGATGGCCACGACCTGCTTGTCGGGGTTCAACCGGACCTGCTGGTAGAAGATCCGGTACTCCACTGTCGGGTACTGGTTGGGACCGGCCGCGGTGTTCTTCCCCATGGTGGCGAAGGCGGTCACGGAGCCGTAGGCACTGGGGTTGAGGCAGCACCAGTTGGCGAAGCCGAGCTGGGCCGTCGAAACACTCCCGTCGGCGTAGTGCAGGGTCAAGGTGCCCGCCGCCGAGCCGCTGGTGCCGGTGCCCAGGAAGGCCAGGGTGTTGCCCTGCCCCTCGACGGCGATGGTCTGCCCGCGCCCGGTCACGTTGTCGGGGGAGCCGTTGGGCCAGGTGAAGGAGACGCCCTGAGCTTGGACGCGCGCGCCGGGGGTGAGCCCGATCGTTGCCAGCCGCTGCCAGGAGAAGCTGGAGCCGCCGCCGTCGATGTTGCCCTTCGCGGTGTCCGCGTCGTCGGTGATGCCGGCGTTGTCGAAGGCCGCGGCCAGGTTCCGGTGCGGCACGCGCGAGGCGACAGCGGCCGTGGCCGTGCGCTGCTCGACATGGGCCTTGTAGGAGGCCGACGCGATCAGCGTGACCGCACCCGGCTTGGCGTTCTCGGGCACCGTCACAGCCATCCTGCGAGTGACGCTGTCGCCTACGATGCCCACCTTGGTAGGACTGCTCCAGGTCAGCCCGAGCTCGACGTCGCGGGCCGGCAGCCCAGTCCGGTTGGTGAAGGTGACCGGCACCTCGACGGTGCTGCCCGGGGCGATCAGCGCGGGCAGCTCCGCGGCGACCGTGACGTCGCCGTCGCCAGGGAAGAGCCCGCCGACCACGCCCGCGCCGATCAGCTCGACCTCGGCCGGCTCCACCGCCGCCAGCCTGATCTTCACCAGGGTGCCCTCGGCGTACCAGCCCGGCGTCCCGTCCTCGTAGGCCGCCTTGGTGATCTTCTCGTAGGGCCGCTTGCCGTACAGGATCGCGGCCGGCGCCCGTCCGGTGTGGACCACCAGCTCGTACGGCTTCGCCGCGACCTGGTAGGGACCAGTCGCCGCGGCAATGCCGATCTTGATGACGCCGATCCCCTTGTCCGGCGCGTCCACGGTGAAGCGCTGCGTGGCGGAGACGCCCTCGCGGTAGGCACGCGTCTTGCCGTCGTCAAGGTAGAGGTCGAAGGCGGAGTCGCCGAGCGGATAGATGTCGAGGGTGAGCGGGTCGCCCGGCTTGACCTCGGAGTGGTTGTTGATCCCGGCGCGGTGCATGGGCACGATCGCCCCGGCCCGGACGAAGAGCGGCAGCCGGTCGAGCGGCGCGTGGTAGCCGTCGATCGTCTTCGGCCCGTCGTGGACCTGGCCGCTCCAGTAGTCCACCCAGCGCCCCTCGGGCAGGTAGATGCCGTTGCGCACCTGCCCCGCAGTGGAGACGGGCGCGACCAGGAAGTCCCGCCCGGCCAGGAACTGGTCCTTGGCTGCGGCGGCCTTCTCGTCGCGCGGGTACTCCAGGGCCAGCGCCCGGTTGACCGGCAGACCGGTGCGGTGCGCCTCGGCGGCGTAGGTGTACAGGTACGGCAGGAGCCGCTCGCGCAGCTTCAGGTAGCGCCGGTTGATCGAGGTGTACGGCTCGCCGCGGGCCCAGGGCTGCTTGTCCTTGGCCGCCCACCCGGACATGCTCATCAGCACCGGGGTGAAGGCCTTCCACTGCAGGTCACGCACGTAGGACTCGTCCGTGCCGCCGAAGATGCCATCGATGTCACCCGCGGTGAACGGCATGCCGGACATCCCGGCGCCGGTGATCGCTGGGATCTGCCAGCGGATCGCGTCGAGCGTGCCGTCGTGGTCGCCGGTCCACTGCACGGCGCACCGCTGCGACCCCGCCCAACCCTCGACCATCCACGCGTAACCGCGCGCATCGGAGTAGCGCTCGATGCCGCCGTGCGCGTCCTCGCAGGCGGTCAGGGCGTGCCGGTATCCGGCGCCGACCCAGGCCACGTCCAGCTTGCGCACGCGCACGCCCGCCGTACCGACCTCGTACTGCTGGTTGTCCAGCCTCGACTCGGTCCACAGCCCGAGCTGGATGCCGCGCTCGCGCAGCTGCTGCCCGGTCCAGTCCAGCCGCTCGTAGCCGCAGCCGTAGCCGTCGTTGACCAGCATCCAGCCGCGCGGCATGTCGTGGTCGACGTAGCCTTGGGCGACCTTGACCGCATCCTCCGGCGTGCGCTGACCGCGGTTGGCGTTCTTGTGATAGCAGTCGGCGTCGCCCAGCTCCAGGCCGTAGATCGGCGGCATCATGGGCCGGCCGGTCAGCTCGGTGTAGCGGTCAAGCGGGGTCTTCAGGTCGTACGGCTGCGCCGCGACGAAGTAGTAGGCGTCGAAGCGCTGCTCCTGGTGGGTCAGGACGCTCGGGCGGCGGAAGTCGTAGCCGCCAGGGGCGAAGGTGTTGCGGAAGGCGCCGTAGCCGGCGGTGCTCATGTAGTACGGCGCCGCGTTGGGGTTGCCGCCGTCGTCCCAGTCGAAGTCGCGGGTGATCCGGATCGTGCTGCCGGTGTGCTCCAGGCGGCCGTTCTGCATGCCACCGCCGAAGAAACGCTCACCCTCCGCGGGCTCGAGGGCCTGGCGCGCGCCCGTGGCGTCCCAGCTCAGCGGGGCACTCTCGGCCCAGACCAGGCTGCCGTCGGCTCTCCTGACGCTGAACCGGACAGGCTTGCGGGTGACGGCGACGGTGAGCGCTCCGGTGGAGATCTCGTAGCGGTCGTCCAGCTCCTTGCTGCTGCTCTGGACCGCCGGGTAGTCGGTCTTGACGACCAGCTTGGCTCCCTCGCCGGTGTTGGCCGGGTCGGTGAAGACCCCGTCGGGGGCCAGTTCGAGGCGGAAGACGTCGTCACGCTGGAAGGTGAGGCGGAGCTTGGCGCTGCCCGCCGTGATCGTGTAGGCGCCGTCGTCGGCGCCGAATCCGGTGATGGAGTCGAGGGTATCGGCGTGGGCCGTGGCAGGGATGGCCACGACGGCCGACGCGCCCAGGACCAGGGCGGCTAACCAGGTCGCGGGTTTGCGCATTCGCGATGCCTCCGGGGGGTGAGTGCTGCGCGTTTGTGCTCACACCGTATGGTGGCGCGACAAAATTCGGCAAGAGGGGGTCTAGACCGGTCTGGTCCGGGTTCGGTAGACAATGGGCATGCGTGTTGTGATTTCCATGGCGCTCGCACTGAGCGTCATCGCCCCCCTCCCCGCCTCCGCCGCCTCATCGAGGGTCGCTGCCTCCGATGGGGCCAACCCTCCGCCCGTCGTCGTGCCGGCCCTGCAGAGCTGGAGCGGCGGGACGGGCACCTTCGAGCTGCCCGACCGGCCCAAGGTCTCGGGCGAGCTGGCCGAGCAGGTCGCCGCCGACCTGAGCGAGGTCACCGGCAAGGAGGCCAGGGCCACCAGCGGCCGGGCCGATGTCGAGTTGGAGCTCGACCCCTCGCTGACGACCGGGCCGGAGAGCTACCGGCTCGACGTCTCCACGGACGGGGTCCGGATCACCGCGCCCACCGCCAGGGGCCTGTTCTACGGCAGCCGCAGCATGCTGCAGATCCTCGCCAGGGACGCCGACCGGTCCAGCCTCCCGGTCGGGACCGCCGCCGACTGGCCCAACTACCCCTCGCGCGGCTTCATGCTCGACGTCGGCCGGCGCTACTTCACCCCCGAGTTCATCCGCGACTACATCCGCATGATGGGCTGGTACAAGGTCAACGAGCTGCAGCTGCACCTCAACGACAACGAGATCAAGGCGCCCGGCGACGACTGGAGCAAGGCCTACTCGGCCTTCCGGCTGGCCAGCGACAACCCCGCGTTCGCAGGGCTGGCCGCCCAGGACGGCGCCTACACCCGGGCCGACTGGGACTCCTTCGAGGAGACCGCCGCCGCCAACGGGGTGACGCTCGTCCCCGAGATCGATGCGCCGGGACACGCGAGAGCCTTCATCGCCTTCAAACCGGAGCTCGGCCTGAACGGCGGCGACTCCGACCACCTGGACCTGTCCAAGCCGGAGTCCACGGCCTTCATGAAGTCGGTCTTCGACGAGTTCACGCCCTGGTTCCGCGGCAAGGACGTGCACTACGGGACCGACGAGTACACCGCCGACCGGCAGCTGTACCGCACGTTCTTCAACGACATGGCCGCACACCTACGCACGCTGGGCAAGCACCCGCGCGCCTGGGGCAGCGCCACCGCCATGACCGGAACCGCCGACGGTTACGACCGAGACGTGACGATCAACAGCTGGAACAACGGCTGGTACGGACCAGACGCCGCAGTGCGCGACGGCTACTCCTTCATCAACACCAACGACGCCTACCTCTACATCGTCCCGTTCGCGGACTACTACCACGGCAACGGCCTCAGCGGGCAGTGGCTCTACGACAACTGGGAGCCGCACGTCTTCCCCGGCGGCAAGAGCGTCCAGCCGGGCGAGCCGCTGCTGAAGGGCGCCATGTCGGCGGTCTGGAACGACCTGGTGCGCGCCACCTACACCGAGGGCGACGTACACCGGCTGGTGGAGCCGACCTTCGGCCTGCTCGGGCAGAAGATGTGGAGCGGTGCCGGGACCGGCGTGCCCTACGGGACCTTCATGAAGCAGCTGCGGGAGCTCGCCCCCGGCCCGGGGCTGACCAGCCTCGGCTCCACGATCGGCGCGCCCGAGCCGGACGAGCTGTCCTTCGGCGCCTCGGTCACCGCCTCATCCGGCGGTGACCCCACCGTCCTGACCGACGGTTCGCGGCTGACGCGCTGGCAGGCCGATCGCCGCGACCGTGCTCCCTGGGTCCAGCTCGACCTGGGCAAGGCGATGCCGGTCCAGCGGATCGCGGTCGACGGCGACGACGACTACCAGGTCACCGTCTCGACCACGGGCGGCAACTGGGTGAAGGCGAGTCCCGGCGTCACGGCGCGCTACGTCCGCGTCTCCGGCGCTTCGGCCCTGTGGAGCGTGCAGGTCTTCGACGCGCCCGACCTGGCCAAGGGCAAACCCACCACCGCGTCCTCCAGTGAGGTCGACTACTTCGGACCCGCCAACGCCACCGACGGCGACCCGAAGACGCGCTGGGCCTCGCAGTACAGCGACAACCAGTGGCTCCAGGTGGACCTGGGCTCGACACAGCAGATCAGCCGGGTGCTGCTGGACTGGGAGGCCGCGCGCGGCCAGGACTACGACGTCCAGGTCTCCGGCGACGGCACGACCTGGCAGACCGTCTCGCAAGTGCGCGGCAAGACCGGGGTCGGCGTGGACAGCCTCGCCTTCGCCCCCATCTCCGCGCGCTACGTGCGGATGCTGGGTCTCAGACGGGCCACCACCTTCGGCTACTCGCTGTTCCGGTTCGAGGTGCGCTGACCGGTTCGGGTGCCCCGCGCTACTGCCGGCGCGGGGCGCTGCCTTACCGGGGCGCCCGGGGCTCGAATCCGGAACCTACGGATCAAAAGGAGCGGTACAGGGCGTGCACCAGGGCTAGCGTCGACAGGTTGTCTCCGGCCGCGGGTCGGCGCGGACTCCCCGGGTCGGAAGTCGTCGTCGTAGTGGTGGAAGTCGGCGGCCTTGGCCTCCTTCTCCGTGCAGAAGAACGGCCCGTCGAACGGCGTCACCGCGTAGTCCCTGTCCCCGGGGACGTTGTAGCTCATGGCCGCAGCGAAGCCGCTGGCGACGACGGGCAGGCCGCCGCACCTGATGACGTGGTACGGATAGTGCGTCATCGTGTCGACCACCGGTGTGACCGACATGATCGCGTACACGGCCACGGCCGCCACCAGCGCGCGCAGCTGCGAGCACGCCCAGCGCGGGAGCGAGTGTCGGCCATGCCACGTCGAACAGAGCACCGGAGCCGTCGAGACAGCCGCTGCCTGCTCACGTACAGATACGCGTTCAGAAGATCTCGCCCGCGCAGCCGTCAGGGCTCGACCGGCTGGAGCGGAACGGGCGTGCCGTTCTTCGCGGGCGTCGGCACGCCCACCTTGATCTCGCCCACGCACGCACTGCTCCCGCCGAGCGCGCGGATGCCGACCTCAGTGGCCTCGCCGATGATGGTGGCGAACGTCCAGCCGAAGTCCTTGCCCGCCTCGACGTTGGCCTCGGCGCTCCCAAGTCGTATGGCAAGGCGCGCAGGGGCAGGGTTCAGGTATGCCGCCTGCACGGTCCACTCGCCCTTCGGCAGCGACAGCGGAAGGCGGAAGCGCACTTCCCTGGCTCCGACCTCCTGGCACGCGGTGGGCCGCGGGATCGTCAGGCCCTCGATGTTCACCGGGCGTAACCGGCCCGCGTCGTCGAAGGCCAGCACGTTCCGCATCGGCCCGTTCAGCCGTCTCGCCCAGGCCGTTCCCTGCGGCGCGATCGGGCCGAGCACGCGCGAGGCGAGCGCGTAGTCATAGAAGAAGATCGGATAGACCACCTTGCCGGGCACATACCGGTCGAGGACGACCGCGTCGCCCGGCGCCCGCTTCAGCGCCAGCCTGGCGGTTTCGATGTAGCTCTCCACGGGCTCGCCAAGCGGCCTTCGCGCGTAGGCGGCGACCGACCAGACGGAGCCGGCCACGAACGCGCACGCCAGCGCCGCGGCGGCGACCTTGGCGAGCGTCGGCGGGCGCCGCCGCCAAGGCCGCTCCTCACCGGCCAGGGGGACGAACGCCAGCCCGATGACGATGGCGAGCACGCACGCGCTGGAGGCGACGTAGCGCAACTCGAAGCCGCCGAGGTCGGGTCCCATCTGCTGGATCCGGCCGATCATCACGGGCACGACGTCGGCCAGCGCGACGTAGGCCAGCAGGGTCAGCCATGCCAGCCAGGCTCGCCGCCGGTAGAACGCGGAGAAGAGCACCACCACGGCCGCCACTGCCACGCAGACCCAGACCAGCGCCCCGAGCGGAGCGGCGATCGCGTAGTCGTCGCCGATGGGGAGCCATCGCCACGGGCCGCCGAGTGAGGTCGGCACCAGCGAGCCGGACAGCAGGTTCCAGGCGAAGCGCGCCGCCAGCGCGGCGTCGGGCAGCGTCGGCCGCACAGTGTCGTTGGTCAGCTGCACGGAGGTGAACAGCTGACGGAAGAAGATCGCCGAGTAGGCGGCGAGGACGCCCGCGTAGAGGAGCCAAGCCCGCCACTGCCGTCTGTCGAACCCCAGCCACGCGGTGAGCACGAACGCCAGCACCAGGATGAACGGCGCCTTCACGTAGAAGGTCATCGCGAACACCGCCCAGGCCGCGGCGGCCACGGCGTGCCGGTAGCGGCCGGTCCTGACGAACAGGACGTGCGAACTCAACGCCATCGGCAGCGCTATCTGGAACGGCAGCATCTCGATGGCCACCGCCCACCACGACAACGCCGAGATCGTCATCGGCGTGATCAAGTAGAACCCGAGCGGCACCAGGATCGCGGGTCGCGAGCCGAACAGCAGTCGGAGGAACCGCAGCAGAGCCAGGCCCGCCGCGCCCTGGAGCCCGATGACGATCACATGGGCCAGCACGTCGTTGTAGACGCCCAGCCGTCCCATCGCCCACTGGATCGCGAACGGGCCCGGCATCAGGTGGCCATAGTCGACCCGCATCAGGTAGTCCCAGGTCAGGTCGTTGTCCAGGCCCCTGGCGATGAACGTGAAGTCGTCCTGCCTGAAGTATGTCCGCCGGACCAGATCGTACTTCCAGACGAGCTGGGCGGCGATCATCGCCAGCGCGGCACCTACCACGACGTCGCCGCGGAGCCAGTGTCTCCACTCGGCCACCACGCTCTTCTCGGTCACCGCCGCCACTGCGCGCCCCCTTGATTCAAGCGAACATTAGCCACACGCCGTGCGGCGGCCAACCCTGCACCGCGAAGTGCCCGGTCGGGACCGGTGGTCTGGTTGTGGTGTCATATCGGGATGCACCGGTCGCTGCTCCCCGCCCTGCTCGGGCTCGCGCTCGGTGCGCTCGCGCTCGGGCCGGCCCTGGGCTGGGGTTTCGTGCTGGTGCAGGACATGGTGTTCGTGCCGGACCCAGTGTTCTCCACGTTCACGTTCGGGCTGTCGGGCGGGGCGCCGCGGGTGGTGCCGAGCGACGCGGTCGTCACCGCGCTGGCGCAGGTGCTTCCCGCCGAGCTGGTGCAGAAGGCGATCCTGTTGGGGATCTTCGTGCTGGGCTGCTCCGGCGCGGCCCGCCTCGTGCCGTCGGAGTCGGTGGTGCCGCGTCTGGTGGCGGGCGCCTGCTACGCCTGGAACCCGTACGTCGCCGAGCGCCTGCTGATGGGACAGTGGGCGCTGCTGCTCGGATACGCGGGCCTGCCGTGGGTGGTGCGTGCCGCCTGCGGCCGGCGCCTCGCGCTCGCTCTGGTGCCCGCCGCCGTGGGGGGCTTCGCCGCGATGTCGATCTCCGCGCTGACGGTCCTGCCCGTCGCCGCGCAGTGCCGCCGGTGGGTGCGCGTGGGGGCGCTTGTCCTGCTGTTCAGCCTGCCGTGGCTGATGCTCGCGGTGGTGCGGCCGAGGGTGCTCGCCGGTGATCCGGTGGGAGTGGACGCGTTCGCCGCCAGGGCGGACGGGCCGTTCGGGGCCGTAGGGAGCCTGCTGTCTCTTGGCGGGGTATGGAACGCCAACGCGGTCCCGGCGGGCTACGACACCTGGCTGGGCGCGGTGGCCAGGCTGTCGCTGGCCTTGGCGGGTATCGCCGGATTCTGTCTCGCCACGCCCCCCTCCGGCGCGGCGAGAGAGGGGGTGGCCTTGAGGAGGGGGCTGGGGGTCGCGGCCGTCGCCGGGTTCGTGATCGCCTGCCTCGGGGTGTTCCAGCCGGGGCGCGACCTGCTCAGGTGGTTGGTCGGGGTCTGGGGCGGGTTCGCCGTCCTGCGTGACGCGCAGCAGTTCGTCGCGCCGCTCGCGCTGCTCGTCGCCATCGGCCTCGGTCAGCTGACCGCCAGGGTCACAGCGAGATGGGCGGCACTCATGGTGGTGGCGCCGCTGGCCGCGCTGCCGACGCTGACGTGGGGCGCGCTGGACGCCGTGCCGTACCCGAGGGCCTGGATGGAGGCGCGGGCGATCATCCAGCAGGACCGGGAGCCGGGGGACGTGTTGGTGCTGCCGTTCGAGTCGTATCGCAGGTTCTCCTGGAACGGGGGGCGCGCGGTGCTCGATCCCGCGCAGCGGTTCTTCGCCACGCCGGGCCGGGAGGTGGTCGCCGACGACTCCGTGCGGGTCGGCTCGATGGTGGTCGCCGCGGAAGATCCCCGTGCGGAACAAGTAGAACGCGTACTAAAAAGGCCGTCGGAAAGCCTTGCTACAGCAGGGTTTCGGTACGTCGTCGTCGATGCCGGAACCCCGGAGGAGTGGGCGGGCTTCGCGGCCCGACTGGGCGCTGCCAGCCTCCTGCTTGACCGTCGCGAGCTGCGACTGTATCGATTCGAGGGTCCAGTAGCGTCGGTTGCGTCACACTAAGTCACCCGATCGGTGGATTTATAAAATTTCATGTAGCTACTTCCGAGTAGCAAGAATTGGTTCTAACTTTGTGACGGCCACCACATCTGTCCGTCCGAGGAGGAGCCCCCCGTGATCAAGATCCTCTTGGCCGCGATCATCGGCGTCGCCGTGGCCGCACTGGTTGCGACGGTCACCACCGTCTCCCTCACCGGCGCCACTGCCACGCCGGTCAACAAGCCGCTCTACAACTACGGCGACCGGTAACCGGCTGCCATGCCGCCCTCCCCCCGAGGGGACGAGAGGACGAGCCGAACACCACTGCTTGAGATCGTCATTCCTGCGTTCAACGAGGAAGAGCGACTCCCCGGGGGCCTCCTGCAGCTGTGCGCGAAGCTTGCCCGCATGCCGTTCCCGACCGCCGTCATCGTCGTCGACAACAACAGCACGGACTTCACCTCCGAAATTGTCAGTGCCTGGCCGCAGGGCGCGGTCCCGGTCCGGCTCATCCACTGCGCCACCCCAGGCAAGGGGGCCGCGGTGCGAGCGGGATTGCTCGCGACCAAGGCGTCGCTGGTCGGGTTCTGCGACGCGGACATGGCGACCGGCCTCGACGCCCTGGACGCGGCCGTCGGCCTGCTGATCGCCGGTGAGCAGGTGGTCATCGGCTCACGTGCGCACGCCTGCTCCGACGTGGAGAACAGGCACAGCACCGCGCGCGAGCTGGGCGCCGTCGGGTTCCGCGCGCTGGCCAGGATGATCGTGCGCGGGGTGAGCGACACGCAGTGCGGCTTCAAGTTCTTCGACGGCGCGCTCGTCAGGCAGGCCGTAGCCGGGCTGCGCACGCCGGGGTTCGCCTTCGACGTCGAGCTGCTCGCCCGCTGCGTGGGGCTGGGCGCGGCGGTGCTGGAGATCCCCGTCCAGTGGCGGGACGTGCCCGGCTCCCGCTTCTCGCTTGCCAGGCACGGCGTCGGCATCCTGCTGGAGCTCGGCAGCATCTGGATACGGCTGCGGGCGGAGTCACGCGCGGGCGCGGAGCCAGCCTGGGACCCGCTGCTCAACCCCATCGGATACCCGTGATCCCTGCGGAACTGTCCGGTCGGCGTATCGCCGTCGTCAACTGGCGTGATCCATGGCATCCCGCCGCCGGCGGCGCGGAGACATACGCCTGGGAAATGGCCACCAGGTTCGCCTCCGCCGGCGCCCGTGTGCACTTCGTCACCGCACGGGCGCCGGGGCAGAAACGGGCGGAGACCATCGACGCGGTACGGCTCGCGCGCATGGGCGGGACGTTCTCCGTCTACATCCTGGTGCTGTGGTGGCTGCTGCGCAGGCGTGGCCGCTTCGACGCGGTGCTGGACTGCCAGAACGGCATCCCGTTCTTCACGCCGTGGGTGCTGCCCCGCCGTACCGAGGTCTTCTGTGTCGTGCACCATGTCCACGACCGGCAGTTCGCCGTGCACCTGCCGCACTGGCTGGCCGTGCTCGGGTGCTTCCTCGAAGGGCCGGTCTCCCGGTGGACCTACCGCCGGTGCGCCAGCGTGGCCGTCTCGCCGTCGACCGTGCTGGCGATGCGGGAGCGTCTCGGCTGGACCGGTGCGATCCACATCGTGCCCAACGGCGTCTCGCTCGCCACGCGGCCACGGGAGCCGCGCAGCCCGTCGCCGCGGCTGGTCTGCGTGGGCAGGCTAGTCGCGCACAAGCGGGTCGACCTGCTGCTCGACGCGGTCGGCGACCTGCGCGAGCGGTGGCCCGACCTGACCGTGGACATCATCGGCAGGGGACCGGAGGAGGAGCGGCTGCGGGCCAGGCTGCCCGAAGGCGTCACCTTCCACGGCTACCTGCAGGTGGGGGACAAGGAGCGGCTGATCGCCGCCGCCTGGCTCCAGGTGAACGCCTCGCAGGGGGAGGGCTGGGGGCTGTGCGTGCTCGAGGCCGCCGCGCTGGGCGTGCCGACGGTGGCCTTCGACGTGGACGGGCTGCGCGACGCGGTACGGCACGGCGAGACGGGCTGGCTGTTGCCCGAGGGCACGGAGCTGGCCAAGGGCATCGCCACCGCGCTGGACGAGCTGACCGAAACCTGTAGCGACAGATGCCGGGAATGGGCTGCTGGGTTCGACTGGGACCACAGCGCCGAGCGGCTTGCCCGCCTGCTGCTCGGCCTGCCCGTGAGCTCCGGTTGGGAGGACGGCCCGTGAGCTCTGGTCGGGAGGAAAGGTGAGCGAGCGGGCACGGCACCGGCTGTGGCTGGTGATCTGCTTGCTCGGCTTCGCCGTGATGTCGTTCACGACCAGGCCGGGCAGCATCATCTCGGACACCAAGATCGACCTCGCGCTGAACCCGATCGGCTTCCTTGAGCGCGCCGCCTTTCTGTGGGACCTGCAGCACTTCGGCCAGCTGCAGAACCAGGTGGCCGGCTACCTCTTCCCGATGGGGCCGTTCTTCGCGCTCGGCGACCTGGTGGGCATGGCGCCCTGGGTGACCCAGCGGCTCTGGCTCACGCTGCTCCTCTGCGTGGCGTTCCTTGGTGTGGAACGGCTGGCCAGGCAGCTCGGCATCGGCGCGCCGGCCACCAGGATCGTCGGCGCACTGGCCTACGCCCTCGCGCCGCGGACGCTGTCGATCATAGGTGAGACCTCCGCCGAGTGGCTGCCCGCGGCGATGCTGCCGTGGATCCTCATCCCACTGCTGACCGCGTCGGAGACCGGCCAGCGGGCCAGGGCCGCCGTCAGGTCCGGGCTGGCCGTGGCGCTGTGCGGCGGGGTGAACGCGGTCGCCGTGCTCGCCGTCCTGGTCGCCCCGGTGATCTACATCCTCAGCCGGCCCCGGCCGGTGCCCCGTTGGCGGATGCTCGGCTGGTGGGCGGCCGCGGTCTCGCTGGCCACCCTGTTCTGGTGGCTGCCGCTGCTGCTGGTCGGCCGCTACGCGTTCTCGTTCCTGCCGTACACCGAGACCTCCTCGGTCACCACGCAGGTCACCTCGCTGACGAACGTGCTGCGCGGCGCCGCCGACTGGGTGCGCTACCTGACGGTGAACGGCGTGACCACGCAGCCGGTCGGCCATACGATCGCCACCTCCACCGCGATGATCGTGGTCACCGGCGTGCTCGCCGCGCTCTGCCTGGCCGGGCTGGCCCGCCATGACCTGCCCGCGAAGGGCTTCCTGATCGTGCTGTTCCTGGTGGGCACGGCCGCGATGGCAGCCGGGCACGTGAGCGCCCTTGAGCCCGTCGTGGCCGAGCCCGTGCGATGGCTGCTCGACGGCCCGCTCGCGCCGCTGCGCAACCTGCGCAAGTTCGACCCCCTGGTACGACTGCCGCTCGTGCTCGGACTGGCCCACCTGCTGACCATGGTGCGCCTGCCCCGGCCGAGGCCGGCGCTGCGCTCGGTGACCCTGGTGGCGTTCGCCGCGCTCGTGCTGCCGGCCTTCAACCAGGGGCTGGCCGCGCCCGGCGAGTTCAAGGACGTGCCGACCTACTGGCGCGAGGCGGCCGCCTGGCTGAACAAGAACGCCGGCGACGACGGCGTGCTGGTCGTGCCGGGCGCCAAGTTCGGCGAGTACCTCTGGGGCAGGCCGATGGACGACCCCATGCAGCCGATGTTCACCGCGCGCTGGACCACCCGGCAGGTGACCGCAGCGGGCTCGGTCGGCCTGAGCCGGCTGCTCGATGCGATCGACCAGCGGCTCGCCGCGGGACACGGCTCGCAGGGGCTGACCGAGGTACTGCGCAGGATGGGCGTGCGCTACCTGGTCGTCCGCAACGACCTCATCCGGGCGAACCTGGAGGGCGCCTGGCCGGCCCGGATCCACGAGGCGCTGCTCGAGTCGCCGGGCATCACCAAGCTGCGGTCGTTCGGCGGCGAGGTGGGCGACGGCTTCACCGACGACGTGATCGACTCGGTGGACTGGCCCTTCCCCGCCCTCGAGCTCTACGAGGTGACGGGCAACGCGCCGATGGTCGGCGTGCAGTCGGCGGGCGACGCGCTACGGGTCACCGGCGGCCCCGACTCCCTGCTCACCATGGGCGATCTCGGCCTGCTCGGCGAGGGGCCGGTGCTGGTGAACGGTGACGCCGGCCGCCGCGAGGCCCCGACCGTGGTGACCGACGCGCTCCGGCTGCGCGAGAGGAACTTCGGCGAGCTCAGATCCAACTGGACGCAGACCCTCACCGCGGACAGGCGCGAGGACTTCACCGGGGTCAGAGCCCTGGACCTGCTCGAGGACGGCTGGCTGGAGAACACCGCCACCGCCGAGTTCGACGGCGTCTCCGCGGTCACCGCCTCCTCCTCCGTCGCGGACGCCGACGCCGTGCCCGGCCTCAGCACCACCGGCCGCAGCCCATGGGCGGCCATCGACGGCGACTACGAGACGAACTGGGAGAGCGGCGGTTGGACCAGCCCGGTGGGTGAGTGGCTCCGCGTCGACCTGCCCAGCCAGCGCGAGATCCCCGGCCTCAAGGTGACGTTCACCGACAACGTGCTGCTCGGCCAGTCGCCCCGGCGGGTGGCCGTGGAAACCGAGGCTGGGCGGCTGGTGCAGGACGTGCGGCGGACGGACGAACCGCAGCCGCTGCGCGTGCCCGCCGGGGCCACCAGCTGGGTGCGCATCAAGATCGTGGCGACCGTGAGCCCTACCTGGAGCTTCGTCCAGCGGGTCGGCATCACCGAGATCACCATCCCGGGGGTGCTGCCCGGTCGTACGATCAAGCTCCCCGACGAGCGCGGCGACGCGTACGTGATGGACCGCGGCCTGGATGAGCGCCCGTGGTGCATGCGCAACCAGGCACGCTGGATCTGCAACCCGCTGCTGGCCAGGCCGGGCGAGGAGGGCGCGAGCTTCGACCGCACCTTCACCGCCGGGGCGGCGATGAAGGCGGAGGTGCGCGGATCGGCCGTGCTGCGCGACTCCACGCTCGTCGACCGCTACACGCGGCTCACCGGCGACCTGCCCGCCGTCACCGGATCCTCCCAGGTGGCGAAGGACCCGGTAGCCGCGCCCAGGTCGGCCTTCGACGCCGACGCCTCCACCACCTGGATCGCCTCCCCGAGCGACCCCGAGCCCACTCTCACGATTGACTGGAAGCGTCCGCACCGCGTGTCCCAGATCCAGATCGCCCGGCCGGGCGGCGACAAGCAGCCGCTCGACGTGATCGTGACCGGCGACAAGGGAGTGGCCCGAGGCAGCAGGGTCGAGGCGGGCGGCCACTTCAGGTTCGCGCCGATGACCACGCGCAAGCTCAAGATCCGCTTCTTTCCCACGTCGCGGCGGCTGCAGGTCACCGAGCTGCTCATTCCCGGTATCGCCCCCGCGAGCCGGCCGGAGGGCATCCCGTTCGGGCTGCCCTGCGGGCAGGGGCCGCGGTTGCACGTGAACGGCACCACCATCGAGTCCCGCGTCACCGGCACCTACGCCGACCTGCTCGAGCAGCGGCCCGTGCGGTTCACCGGCTGCGCCAAGGCGCCCCTCGCCGCGGGGGACAACCGGGTCAGGGCCGCAGGCTGGGAGCCGTTCGCGGTCTCGAACCTCGTGGTCGGCGCGCTCGCGCCCGCACCCCCGCGGGAAGCGGGCTCGGCCGTGATGGGCGCCTGGACGGGGTCCACGCGCGAGGTGCGGGTGAGCGCGCCTCAGGACTCCTTCCTCGTCGTCAACGAGAACTTCAACGAGGGTTGGCGGGCCACCGTGAACGGGCGGACGCTGACCCCGGTCCGCCTCGACGGCTGGAAGCAGGCCTGGGACCTGCCCGCGGGCACGGATGGCATCGTGCGTCTGGAGTACGCGCCCGACCGGCCCTACTGGCTGGCGCTCGCCCTCGGGCTGGCCTGCATCGGCCTGCTCGGGCTGCTCGGTCTGCTGCTGCGCGGCCCGCTCCCCGAGAACGTGCGACAGAGCGCACCGGCCGGCGGCGCACGCCTGTCCCGGTGGCGCGTGCCGTACGTGATCGTGCTCGGGTTCGGCTTCGGCGGCTGGACCGCGGGTTGGCCGGGCATGCTCGTGATGCTCGCCGCCACCGTGATCGTGCTCTGGGCACGCGTACGGCGGGCGCGGGCGCTTGCCTCGCCGTGGACAGCCGCCGGGCTGTTCGGCGCCTCGGCGGTGTCGATGGCCGTGGGGCAGGCGCTCGATGCCGGGTGGCTGACCGATCAGGTGCCGCAGCTGGTCTCGTGCGCGGCCATGGGCGCGCTGTTCGGGCAGTTGGTCACGGACCCGGAGGGGCCGGCTGCGGCACCGGAGCCTCAGGGAGCTGACCGGCAGGTGCTGACCGGCGCCCGCTGAGCCGCTGCGCGCTCTCCTCGACGAGGTGGTGGCTGGCGATGCTCACCAGGATCGTGCCGACGAATGTGAAGACGGCGACCTGCACGAAGTTGCCCGCGAACGGGGCACTGCCGGTGACCTTGTAGAAGAGCGTGATCACCGCGGCGTGCCAGAGGAACACGCTGTAGGAGATGCGGCCGAGATAGGCGGAGACCGGGTTGCCGAGCACCCGGTACCTGAGCGTGCCGTGCCTGGGCGCGAGCGCGAACGGCGCGACGACCAGCACGGCCACCGTCGCCTCCAGCACCATCCGCCACAGCGACTGGGACATGGTCGGCAGCGTCAGCGTGCGCGGCCCGGCCAGCTCGGTGCTCAGCACCGCATAGAGCAGCACCGCCAGGACCAGCAACTGGGAGGCCAGCGCATCGACCACCTCCGACTGCCTGATCCAGACGGACAGCACCGCCATCGCCATGCCGGCGGCGAAGAAGATCAGATGGTACGGCAGCCACAGGGCCAGTTGCGGCTGGTCGTAGACGTGGCTCAGCACGACCGTGGCGATCGAGACCACCGGCAGCACGGCGATGCCCGCCAGCAGCCTGACCGGCCGGTTGCCGCCGCGCGCACAGCGGCCGAGCAGCCAGGCGAGCACGGGCAGCGCCACGTAGAACGCCATCTCGATGGGCATCGTCCACATCTGGTACAGGCCGTCGGGGGCGCGGGTCTGCTCGGTGTAGTTCTGGAGCAGCAGCAGCCATTTCGCCCAGCCGTAGACGTCGAGCGAGCTCCACGCCCACAGCGCGACCGCCGTGACCACCCAGTAGGCGGGCATGACCCGCAGCACGCGCCGCCACAGATACCTCCCGGCCTTCGGCGGGTCGGTGTCCTCGATGACCGCCTCGGCCCACGGCCGGTAGAGCAGCAGCCCGGACAGCAGAAAGAAGATCGGTACGGCGATGCCCAGCCGGGCCGCCATCCAGGCGAACATACCGTCGCCGTAGATCACGCCGGTGTTGCCGCCCACATGCAGCAGCCACACGCCGAGCGCGGCCAGCCCGCGGATGCCGTCGAGGGCGGCATCCCTGTTCTTCACTTGCGTTTCCTGAGCACCAGCACCAGGTTCCACGTGGCGAACTCCCTGACGATCGGGATCTTCAGCATCGGGCGGTACCACCACGGCAGGTAACGCGGCAGCGCGTCGACCAGCTCGACCTCGGGGGTGGTCCGCGCCCAGCGCAGGCCCGCGGCGACGGAGACCGGATAGAGGCTCGCGCCGTAGCGGTTCTTGGGCGGCTTGCCATGCTTGTCGTGATATTTTCGGGCAGCTCGTTCGCCGCCCAGGTAATGCCAGGGCGAGGTCTCGTGCCCGCCCCAGGGCGACAGCCAGTTGGTGTAGGCCAGGAAGATCAGGCCGCCGGGCTTGGTCACCCTGACCATCTCGGAGGCCATCCGCCACGGCTCAGGAACGTGCTCGAGCACGTTGGAAGAGAAGCACACGTCCACGCCGTCGTCCAGGAACGGCAGCTCGAGCGCGCTGCCCAGCAGCCCGCCGCCCGCCAGTTCACCCGCGTTGACATCGACGCAGACGCACCGCGCGCCGTGACGGCGGAACTCTGTGGCGAAGTAGCCTGGGCCGCCGCCCACGTCGAGCACGACCTTGCCGTCGAGGTCGACGTGCTCCATGAGCTGCGCGGCCGTGTCGGTGGCCAGTGTCGTGTAGTAGGCCCGCTGGTCGGCCTGCTCCGACCGGAACGCGCGGAACAACCTGATCGACCGCGCCAGGTCCGCACGCATAGGCATTTTCTCCGCTTCCATAGGCGAACCCACGATAGAACCTGTTTCTATCGATTTGATTGCGGCTCCATACCGGCCAGTGACGCATGTCACTCATTGTCATACTTTGTTGCCGGATGCTCGGACATTACATAACAGGTTCTAGATCGCGGAGGCCTTGGATGGGTCGCATCTCCACGCTCGTTCTCATCGGGGTCGGCGCGTTCTGTATCGCGCTCGCGCCGCTGCTCAAATTCTGGGCGGCAGAAAAGATCATCGCCGCGCCGGCGGACCAGTACGGCATCTCGCGACTGCACGCCGCGGGTGCGCAGTACTTCTCGACGCAGGACCTGAAGGTGCTCACGGCCGACCTCGACATCATCGTCACCACCCAAGGTGACGTGAAGGAGGCCACCGAGAACCGGGTCGTGTGGAACGAGGGCACGGTGGTCAACGACATCACCAACAGGCGGCCGCAGATCGACATGTCCGAGCGGCGCAGCGCCTTCGACAAGTACACCGGGGTCGGCGTGAACTGCTGCGGCGTCAACATCCAGAAGACTCCGGTGCAGCTCGAGGGGCAGATCTACAAGTTCCCGTTCGACGTGGAGCGGAAGACCTACAAGGTGTTCAACTCCAGTGCCCGGAAGGCCTTCGACGCCCGGTTCGTCCGCGAGGAGAAGGTGAACGGGCTGCCCGTCTACGTCTTCGAGCAGGACGTGCCGCCGACGAAGGTCTCGACGCGGAGCGTGCCCGCCGCCGTGCTGGGCATGACGCAGACCGGCGAGGTCCAGGTGGACCGGTGGTACGACGGGAAGACGACGTACTGGATCGAGCCGGTAAGCGGGGCGCCGGTCCGCCAGGAGCAGCAGCGGCACGAGGTGCTCAAGACTCAGGACGGGGTGGAGCGCTCGGTCGCCTTCGTCGCCACCGCCAAGATGACGGACCAGACGGTCAAGGACCTGGTCTCCACCGCGGAGAAGAGCAAGAGCCAGATCAACCTGCTGCGCAACATCATCCCGCTGGTGCTGCTCATCGTCGGGGTGGCCCTCGTCCTGGCCGGCGTTTTGGTGGCCCGCCGCCGGGCCGCCTGAGCATTCCTTCTGGAAGGGGCCCACGCCTTAGTGGGCCCCTTCTTTCATGCCCGCCGGCAGTCGTCGCCGTACCTAATGAGAACGAGTTCTAGAAATTTGTTACCCGCCAGTACAAGTATAGGTTCCAGAGTAGAACGCATTACAGTTTTGTGGGCGCGGGTCGCCCTGTACGGACCCGCGCCACGGACCTGTTCGGAATCGAGCCCGCTACCTTCGTTGTCAGCCGAGCTGGAGTCATGGGCGTCCTCCGCGCCCTCTTCTTACCGAAGTGCTGGAGCTGGACCTCGAACGGATCGACGACCACGTGGGCGGCGACCGCGGTTCGGGTGGCGGTCCTGTGGACGTCGCACGCAAGGGCGTCCGCGGTCCAGACGTCGACCAGCCTCACGTCCGCGCGATGGAAGGCCAGGACGGGGCTCGTCCGGATGGCCGTGCAGGTTGGGGACGGCCGCATGCCGTACCAGGAGCTGATTGAGACCTTCGATCACGGAGACGGCGCGTTCCCCCGGTCGACGGCCGGCTCGTTCACCAGAAGGACGGCGCGCTGCACGTGCCGCTCGACATAACTGTGGCGGCGTGCCGCTGGAGCGGATGGTCACAGTTGCCCCGGCAGGGCAGGTGACCGGGATGGGCGTCCAGGTCGATGGTGGCGCGCCGCCGCGGTCGGCGGTCTCGCGTCCCGACCGTTCAGCGCTCCCCACAGCGTCGCACGGCGAGCACCGCGAGAGCGCGGGTGGTCTCCCTCAACTCCCGCAGGTCGACCTGCTCCCTGGGCGCGTGCGCGAACCGCACGTCGCCTGGTCCATAGTGCAACGACGGAATCCCTCCCGCCGTGTACAGCCGCAGGTCGCTTCCGTACGGCGCGGCCCCCGCCGCGGGCGTGCCCCCGGTGGTGTCGACCACCGCCCTGGTGATCTCGTCGAGCAGCGGATGATCCGCCGCCAGGCTTCCGCTCGCGAACTGGCCGCCTGGCCAAGAGACGGCGGGCGGGTTCGCCCGGAGCCATGGATGGTCGATTGTCTGGACCGCCTCCTCGAACGCGGCGCGGGCGTCGGCGGGGTCCTCATCCAACTGCACTCCGATCCGGCCCTCGGCCACCAGCAGATCCGGCACGCTACTGGGCCAATCTCCGGCGCGTACGGTGCCGATCTCGATCGGATAGGGCAGGGCGTTGCGGTCGAAGACGGCAGGCGGCCTGATGTTCCGCCTCGCTTCCAGCTTCCTGATCGCTTCGAAGACGGGCCAGAACATCTCGACGGCGCTGACGCCTTCCTGCCGGGTGGCACCATGCGCTGCCCGGCCGGCGATCTCGACGCGGAAGGTCAACGCCCCCGCGTTGGCGATGATCACCTTGCCGCTGGTGGGCTCGGTGATGACCGCGGCCTCGCCGGTGTGGCCCCTGGCCAGGGTGGCGAACGCACCGAGGCCCCCGTCCTCCTCGCCCACCACGCAGTGCACGGCCATGGGGCGGGCCAGCCGTACCCCCGATCTTTTCAACGCACGGACCACGGCAAGGTTCGCGATCAGGCCTGCCTTCATGTCACACGTGCCCCGGCCGTGGAGCGTGTCTCCGGTGAACCTCGGCGTGAAGGGGGCGCCCCCTTCCCACTGGGCCAGATCGCCTGTGGGGACCACGTCGACGTGTCCCTGCAGGATGAGGGCGGGCCGTCCCTCTCCCTCGGTGACGCCGACCACGCCGTACCCTTCGACGCGTGGCGCCTCGGTTCCGGGGAAACCGTCCATGCTCTTCAGCGCGGCGAGGTCGAGTTTCCAGAGGTCGACGTCGAGGCCGGCCTCGGTGAGCAGGCGGGCGCACCAGTGCTGGAGCTCGGACTCGGCGGCGGTCCCCGTGATGCTCGGGATCCGCACGGCCTCGGCCAACAGGTTCACAACCTCGGCGTCGTCAATGGCATCCAGGACGCGCGCTTCAGACGTGCTCACCATCTCATCTCCTTCCTGCTGATCTTTGCTCATGTACGAGAATCACACCCGGACGAACGGATCCGTCAGATGCGAGGTGGCGAGCCATGCGCCACGCAAACGCGCCTGCTCGAGAAGGGCGAGGCGGGCGGCGCGGGCGGCCTCAGGGGCGTCATCGAAGAGGTAGGCCACTCGCGGTGCGACCAATTGCAGTGCGTTCAGTACGGCATCGCCCGAGAACAGGACCGCGTCGTTGCCCGATTGCAGGAGGGCCGAGGTGTGGCCGGGCGTATGACCGGGCGTTGGCACGGTGGTGACTCCGGGGCCGAGCCGTACGCTCTCCTCGACCAGATCGAGCTGCCCCGTTGCGGCCAATGGCATCAGGATCGCCTCACGTACGCGCGGGTTGAGTTTTTCCACAGCGTCATGGTCGGCCTTGGGAACCACGTAACGGGCGTTGGGGAAATAGGGCCGGCCTTCGACCACCGACCAACCAACATGGTCGGAATGCAGGTGTGTGAGCAGCACCACGTCCACGTCGTCGGGGGCCACTCCCCATGACGTCAGGTTCTCGGGCATCCGCCCAGGTGTCGGCGCCCAGGCCGCCGCGGGCGCGTTCGCAGGACCGATCCCGGCGTCGATGAGGATGGCGCCGCCCTCACGGGGACGTATCAGGAACGCGTGAAAGTGCAATCGCCAGCGATCGTCAGGGAGAAACGCATCCGGATCGAGCGCTGCGGCCGAGGCCAGGTCGGTGGCGCCGGCGTCAGGGAAAGCCGACGAGAGCGGCTCGAAGAATGTGCCGGCTCCGTCACAGAGAGCATGGACAACGCACGTGCCGATTCTCCGGGTCCGTCGCCTTTGCGTGTCGAAGGCTTCTGATGCTGGGTGGTGCACGATGACATTCCTTCCTTAGCGGCCGACGTGGCGCGCATGTCTCCTGCGCCAGAGACCCGTGTCCGGCACTGCCAGGCCCAACCGGGCGGTGGCGTACCCGAGACCCGACCGCCAGGCCAACTATGACCGGCCTGTCTTTGCCAAGTCCAGCTACCTATATTTTCAATGCTTTTAAGATGTACTTATGCTTGATGTGAACCGGCTGGTGCTGCTGCGGGATCTGGCCGAATACGGCACCGTCACCGCCGTGGCCGGCATCCACAGGGTCACGCCGTCGGCGGTATCCCAGCAGCTGCGGGCGCTGGAAGCCGAAGCGGGAGCTGAGCTGCTGATCAGGGAAGGCCGCACGGTCAGGCTCACCGCTGCCGGCGTCGCTCTGGCCGCCGAGTGCGAGCATGTGCTGGCCGCGCTGGAACGCGCCCACAGCACCGTCCGGGCGCTGGATGATCAGATCAGCGGCGACTTCGTCATCGGCTGTTTCCCGAGCGCGCTGAATCACATCGCGATCCCACTCGCCGCCGCACTGCACGAGCGATACCCGCGGCTACGTCCCCGCATCATCGAAGCCGAACCCGAGGAAAGCCTTCCCCTCCTCAAACGACGTGACCTCGACCTGGCGGTGATCTACCGATACAACCAGTTGGGCATCCCCCTGCCCGCTGGCGTGACGATCCGCCACCTGTTCGACGATCCCCTGGTGCTGGCCGTACCCGAACGACTGCGCTCAGCGGTCGAACAGCAGGGACCCGCCGGTGTTCGGGAATTTCCCTGGATCGCCAGCCCGGAGCCGAGCCGGTGTCGCCAGGTCTTGCTGCACACGTGCCGCAGCGCCGGGTTCACCCCCGTGATCGAGCACAGCTTTCGCGACCTTCGCGCGGCGTTGTCCCTGGTCTCGACCGGGCTCGGGGTGATGATCCTGCCAAGGATGCTCTGCGGGGATCGGCCCGCGGGAACGGCGATACTGCCCCTGCCAGGGGCGGGACGTGTCATCGAAGCAGCCATCCGCTCGGGCACCGATGCACGCCCTAGTGTGACCGCGGCCTTGGCCACGCTCGACACTCTCTCCGCGGTCAGGGGCCTCGACTAGCTTCGGGCACGTCACCCGGGCGACGGTCAAGACCGACCTGTCCCAGGCGTCCTTGGCATCTCGGCCCAGCACATTCTGAATCAGGCGAGACCGGCGAGGATCTTCGCGACCTCGGCCGATCTAAGGACGAACCCGGCATGGCTCGACTCGACGCTGTGCACGTCGAACGGATTGTCCGGAGTCAGGGCGTCGGCTTCGGCGATCATCCGGTCCTGGAAGACCACCGGGGTCGTGCGGTCCTTGGTCAGCCGGATGTAGCTGCGCGGGATCGTGCCCCAGGTCGCCGCGTCCACCCGTGCGTCGGCGGTGAGCACCGCCATCGACGAGTCGGGCTGCAGGGTGTTGAGAAAGACGCGAAACTCATCGTCCGTGGCGTCGGCCATGAACAGGTGCTTGGCGTCGGCGAGGAAGTCGGCGTCCGCCGTACGCCAGTTGACGCGGACCGCGCCGAGCGCGACCGGGTCACCGACTGGCGGCACGGCCACGGTCATCTGCTCGCTGAACTCCGGCGTCTGCACGTAGGCCGCCAGGCTCGGGAGCTCCACGCAGCACCAAGCCGAGATGTAGACGATCCGGCCGATCAGCTCGGGCACCATGTTGCCGACGCCGCTGATCGTGAGGCCGCCGAGGCTGGCGCCCACCAGGATTACCGGACCGTGCTCAGCCACCCGCCGTACGATGTCGACGACGTGGTTCACGTTGTCGGCGAGCGTGACCGACGCGAGCGTGGAGGGCTCGGTAGCCAGCGCGTCCAGGTCCTGGGGCGCCTGGTAGGAGGCGGGGTACTGCGCGCCGAAACCGTGGCCGGGCAGGTCCACGGCGAGCGTGCGGTGCCCGAGCAGCGCGAGCTCGCGCATCAGCGGCGTCCACAGGAAAGAGTTGCTTCCCGAGCCATGGACGAAGACGAAGGTCGAGTGTTCGGACATGCTGATCTTCCCTCTGAAAGGTCATGCTGGGAAAGGAACGGCGGCACGGCCGCGAAGCGCGTCGCGGAGCCGTGTCAGAGATAGATCACGAAGAATATACGGCCACCCTGTCCGCGGGGCGTGGGTCGTGTGCGGGGCAGACTTGAGCAAGCAGGGACGACGCCCGGGTGAACACCGGGCAGGGGAGTCGAGTATCGACGAGGTGGAGGTCGGGCGCAGGGGCGCCGGCCGCATCCGGTTGGCCTTCGAGGTGGACGACTCGGCCGCCGTCACAGGTGAGCTCACCGGCGCGGGCGCCACGCTGATCGCCGAGCCGACCCGCACGCCGGGGAACTCGCTGAGCTCCCACCTGGAGGGTCCCGTCGGACTCCGACTGACGCTCTTCGAAGAGCTCTCCTAGCGTTTACGGCAAGCGGCCCGGCCCGCCGTCCGCCGGACCCGCCGCCACGGCGTGCGAGCAATCGGTAGCAGACCAGCGCCGGCACGTACATCACCACCCCGTAGATCGCGGCCGGGATCACGATGTCCGGATCGGGCAGCAGGGTGACCGCGACGGCGAGGGCGATCGTGACGTTGTGCAGCCCGATCTCGAACGCCGATGCGACGGCCTCGGCGTGACCGATCCGCGCCAGCCGCGGCGCCCAGTAGCCGAGGGCCAGGCCGGCCACGCTGAGCAGGAGCGCCACCGGGCCGACCGTGACGAAGTGGCCGAGCAGCATCCGGTGGTTGGCCGCCAGCGCGACCACGACGAACACCACCAGGAGGACGGCCGAGGCCACCTTCACCGGCCGCTTCATGAGCTCGGCGAAGCCGGGAGCGCGACGCCGTAGCGCCATTCCGATCGCCACAGGCACCAGCACGAACGCGAAGACCTGCAGCGTCTCACCCGGCTGGAGGCCCAGGCTCGGATGTCCGCCCAGGAAGTGGCCGACGGCGAGGTTGACGACGAGCGGCATGGTGACGACGGCCAGGACCGAGTTGATCGCGGTCAGGGTGACGTTCAGCGCGACGTTCCCGCCGGCCAGATGGCTGAACAGGTTGGCGACCGTACCGCCCGGCGAGGCGGCCAGCAGCATCATGCCGACCGCCAGTGCCGGGGCCAGGTCGAAGGCGACGACAAGGGCGAAGCAGAGCGCCGGAAGGACCAGCACCTGGACGGCGAGTGCGACGGCCACCGCCCTCGGCGCCTCGACCACCCTCAGGAAGTCCCGCGGCGTGAGCGTCAGGCCGAGCCCGAACATCACCACCGCGATCGGCAGCAGCGTGGTCAGGACCTGCGCGCTCATCCCGACCCCAGATAGAGGCTGCGTCTGGGCTGATTCATCAGCTCGCGCACGAGCGGGGCGAAGTGCTCGAGAGGCAGCGTGTCGTAGCCGGGGTCGAAGGAGGTCTGGTCGAACTCATGGCAGAACTCCACGGTGTGCTCGAAGTGCTCGTGCCCTCTGAACCTCTCCCGCAACTCGGGGTCGAGGCCGAGGTGGTGGAAGAAGTAGCGGCCCTGGAAGACGTCGTGGTTGGCGACCATCCAGTGGTTGCGCTCGCTGACGAACGGCTTGAGCACGGCCGCGGTGACGTCGGCGTGGTTGAACGAGCCGAGCGTGTCGCCGATGTCATGGATCAGCGCGCAGAGCACGTATTCGTCGTCCTTGCCGGCGCGCTGGGCGCGGGTGGCGGCCTGGAGGCAGTGGGTCAGCCGGTCTACGGCGAAGCCGCCGTGGTCGCCGGAGAGCAAGCGCAGGTGGGCCAGGATCCGCTCGGGCAGGCCCGCCATGTGCTCGATCGTCTCGCTCACGATGATCTCGTAGTCAGCGGCGGTCGAGTCGGTCATCGCGTGGAAGCTCGCTCGCGCGTTCATTCCTGGGTCCTCCATCAGTCGAAGAGGTCTGGGTCGGTGGCCTGGATCTGGTCCCACAGCGGCTGGAACTGGAACCACCCGGCCATCGGGGTGCCGAGTTGCTCGCGCACGTCCAGTGCTGTCGCCCTGTCGATGTGCTTCGGCGTCCCGGCCGCCATCGCCAGCAGTTGCGCCTGACAGGAACGTTCCAAGGTGACGAACCACCAGGCGGCCTCGGCCACCGACCGCCCGACGGTGAGCAGGCCGTGGTTCTGCAGTATGGCCGCCTTGGCCGCGCCCAGGGCCACCGCGATGCGCTTGCCCTCTTCGAGGTCGTCGGCCACCCCGCCGTACTCGGCGTAGAGGTGGTGGTCCTCGAAGAACGCGCAGGCGTCCTGGGTGATCGGATCGAGCTGTACGCCGAGGCCGGCGAAGGCCTTGCCGTACAGGGAGTGCGCGTGGGCGGCCGCCATGACGTCGGGGCGTGCGGCGTGCACCTGGGAGTGGATGGCGAAGGCGGCCCTGTTCACCGGGCCGTCGCCGGCCAGCACGGTGCCCTCGTGGTTCACCAGGATCAGGTCGGAGACCTTGATCCTCGAGAAGCTCATCCCGAACGGGTTGACCCAGAAGGTCGACGGGTTCTCGGGGTCGCGGGCGGTGATGTGGCCCGCGACGCCTTCGGAGAAGCCGAAACTGCCGAAGATCCGGAAGGCGGCGGCGAGCTCGCGCTTGCGCTGAAGTCTTTCGTCGTTGCTCATACGTTCCCCTTCAAACGGATACATCTATGTATCGGATACGTTCCTGTATCATTTACGCAGAGGCGCGAGCCTGTCAACAGCGAAGAGGGAGTGACGAGTGCCGCGAGGACCGACAAAACGCCGCCCGCAGACCAGGGCCAGGCTGCTCGAAGCGGCTTTCACCGCGTTCGCTGAGCGTGGGTTCCAGAGCACCTCGATCGAGGACATCTGCACCCAGGCGGGCTTCACCCGAGGGGCCTTCTACTCGAACTTCGCGAGTAAGGACGAGCTCTTCCTCGCCCTGTTCGACCTGCAGGGGCAGCGCGTGCTCGACCGGTTGCGCCGGATCGATCCGCCGAGCGGCGACGACGCCTTCACCCGCGTGGTCGAGGCCGCCGTGGAGACCTCAGAGGACGAGCGGCGCTGGCACCTGGTGTCGGCGGAGTTCAACCTGTACGCCATCCGCCACTCCGACGCCGCCCGAGCGCTGGCCGCGCACGAGGCGCGGGTGCGTGAGGCGCTGGCGGGCCTGCTGGGCGAACTGTTCGCCGCCGTCGGCGTCACGGCGACGGTGCCGCTCGACGAGCTCGCCCGCCTGGTCATCGCGGTGATCGACGGGGCCAGGGCGCAGAGTTACGTCGAGCCCGACGTGTTGCCTGCGGGGCGGCTCGAGCGGCTGTTCCTCCCGCTGATCATGAACGCGGTCACCGTGCCCACACGCTGAGAACGTGGCGGGGCCGGCCTCGCGCCAGCCCTGTCTTCCGCACGTGAGTGATCGTCAGCGGAGGTCTCGAGGATCGATATCGAGGAGAGTCAGGAGACGGAGTTGGAGGTCGGTCCCATCGCCGCAGGTCGTCGCGAGCGCGGTCGGGTTGCTTGGCCCTGGTGGTGGCTGCGGCCTGGGCCCGGGCCGAGGAGTGCACGAATGCGCGCCGCAGCCGCACGATGGGGTCCTTCTAGCGGGGACCGGCCAGCGTCATGTCGTCCTCGATCACTTGGTCGGCGGATTTGTCCGCATCGTGCTGGGCGACATAGTCGACTGCGGTGGCGGTGCCGACCGGTAGGGAGCGCAACGTCCGGCGGTCATGGTGCTCCCCCTTCCGTCCTCGGGCCCTCACCTATGCAGACCACCGCCTCGCCGGAAAAGAATCGCTCGCGCGAAATAGGCGACATCTCCCGGCAGCACGACTCTTCAGCCACGCCCCGATCGGCACCGTCAAGGGTGCCGACGGTTCGCTTGGATCGGTCCGGAGCGATGACGCCGCACGTGACCGGGCGGCGAACGAGAAGTGAGCGCCGTGCCGCACCGTATCGGGGTGACGGCGGACGCCGCTGCGGTCCGAGTGATCGTCCGCCGCCATGTGAACCCGACACGGGCAAAGGAGATCCGTATGAACGCACGCCTGAGAGTCACTGGCGTCTCGGCGGCTGGAGCGGCGCCGCTGAGCGGGCTGCCGGCGCACGCCGATCCCGACTGCCCCTTCCCCATGACTGCGAGAAGAAGAACCACAGCAAGTACCTGAGCCGGGGCTGGCAACAGGTTGCGACTTTCGGATGAGGGCGCGGCGACGTCGCCCGACATGAGCGGAGGTTAGGCCGTATTGTTTGAAGTCATCGGGCTCAACGCCACCAGCGAAGTGATCTACCGGACGATTTGTGAGCGTCCGGCCTGGGGAGTGGCCCAGTTGGCCAACCATCTCGGCCTGCCCGAGACTCGGGTAAGGGCCGACCTCGATCACTTGGCGGAGCTGCATCTGGTCACATGCAAGTCGGAGGCTGGGCCGATCAAGGTCATCGACCCCGGCATAGCGCTGCGCTCGCTCCTTCTTCAACGCGAGACGGATCTGATCAACCGGCAGCGTGAGCTCGACGCCGCCAGGGCGGCGATCAACACCTTGGCCAGCGAGCTGTCCCACAAGGAGGTTGGCGAGTCCGAGCGTCTCGACAGTCTTGTGGCGGTCAGGGCCCGGCTGCGGGAGCTCGCAGCGTCCGTGCGCGAGAGTTGCTGGTCCCTGCTTCCCGGCGGGCCGCAGAGCTCGGACGCGCTGGAATCCAGCCGCCCGCTCGACAAGGGCGCCCTTGATCGAGGGATAAGCCTGCGGACCATTTACCAGAGCAGCTGCCGCAACGACACTGCCACGCGCGCCTACGTGGAGTGGCTGGCCTCGCGCGGTGGCGAGAACAGGACGTTGCCGACGTTGCCCCTGCCGCTCGTCATCGTCGATGAGAAGGTGGCCCTCGTGCCGATCGACGTCAAGGAGAGCCGGCGCGGCGCTATGTCGCTGAGCAGCCCTGGCGCGGTCGCGGTGGCTCGGGTGCTGTTCGAGCTGCTGTGGGACACGGCCACACCGTGGGGCGAGCACAGGCTCGACGCCGATGGGCTGACGACGCAGGAGCGCGAGCTGTTACGGCTGCTGTCCAACGGGATGACGGACGAGGCGGCGGGGCGGGCACTGGGCATCTCGCTGCGCTCGGTGCGCCGGCTTGCCGCCGGCCTCATGGTCAAGCTGAACGCCCGCAGCCGCTTTGAGGCCGGGGTTCGCGCGACCCAGAACAAGTGGCTGTGACGGTGGCTCACCCCGCCGGTCCCGGATCGAGAGGTGCCATCGTCTGATACCGGCGGCCGCCGTAGAGCAGAGGCCGCAGGTCGTTCTGCTCGCCGTCCAGGGTGACGCCGATGACGAGCAAGTGATCCCCCACGGCGATCCTGTCGTGCGTCGCGCACGACAGCCATCCGCGAGTGCCGAGGATGACCGGATCGCCGTTGGCCAGGCGCCGGGCGAGCGTGGGCGGGGAGAACCGGTCGGTGACGGACGACGCGAAGGTCCGCGCCAGCCGCTCCTGCCCTGCGGCCAGGAAGTTGACGGCGAAGCTCGGGGCCGCAGCAAGCGCCTTGCTCGACGCGCTGCCCTCCCGTACGGCGACTGCCGCGAGGGGCGGGTCGAGGGAGAGGGAGGTGAACGACGTCGCGGTGAATCCGTGCGGCCGCCCGCCGTGCTGGAAGCTCACGATCACCACGCCGGCCGGATGATCCCGCAGCAAGCGACGGTAGCGCTCGCCGTCCATCCACACCACCCCGGGCCGGACGGAGTACGCATGGGTCATGAGGGCTCCTTCAGTCGAGGGTCCACGGTGACAGCATCGGGCAGTGCTCGAATACCCGGTTGCATACGGTGACGGCAGCCGTACGTGCCCCTCACCAATCCGGATGGGACAGGTACATCGCGATGCCGAGCACGCTGCCGCCGACATTGACGGAGACGTGCCCGAGGAGGTCGTCGGCGCGGGAGTGCGCCCAGAACGCGTCCGTCATCTGCTGAATCGGAGGCGTCATGGGATGCACGCCCTCAGATGTCAGATTGATCAGCACTAAATGCACGCCGGCACCATCCCCAGGAAAATCCGTCGGTGAACCGCGAGCAGGGCGCGATGAGTTCGTGCGCGTAGTGGAAGGGCATTTCCTTCACCTCGTGATGGTTGTCGCGGATCTTTCGCGTGAACACTACACGTTGTGTCGAGTGAATCGCCGCACCGGTAGTGGCAGGAATGGTCCTGGCAGCTCAGTGCCGTGTTCCTGGCAGCATGTTGCCCGCAGGTTGATGCCAGTCGAAAGATGGTGACTCGGCGCAACGTCCATGGCAATGTCTTCCCTGTCGGAAGTCGGGTCCGCCGGAACGCAAGAGCACGTGCCGGGCGCCCGGCGACAACCAATGGAGGTAATCGCCATGGACGCCGTCATCATCACCGAGGAAGTCGTCGAGGACGAGTTCAACGTCGTCATCTGCATGAGGCACTACTGAATCGGTAAAGGCTCGCCGTACCGGTTGAGGTGATGCCCGGGCCGCACCGCGGCCCGGGCTTTCCTTTCCCCTTATCTTGCGCACCCGGAGGAAAATCGATGCTGCGCGCCTTTCCGCCGTACATCGCTTTCGGCTCGGCGGCGCTGACGATTTCGGTGGTTGGCGACGAGCTGCTGCACTACGTCTTTCTCGTGCAAGCCGTAAACGGAGATCATCCGCTTTCCATCGGGTTGCTCGGCTTTCTCATCGCCCTGCCGCCATCGTTCGGGGGCCTCGTCGGCGGCTGGCTGGACCGCCACCGCGCGCGTAACCACCACGTCCTGCTCGGCTCCTTCGCCGGCTCCGCCGCCTGCTGCTTTGCCCTGTGGGCGTCATGGACGTCGGAGTACGCGGCGATCGCAGCCTATGTCGCCGCATTCGCTCTGGGTGTGCTGGGCCTGGCGATCGCCGTCATCTGGCAGGCACGCGTGTCCCAACTCGTGCCGCCGGGCAGACCAGCGCTCGTCGCCCGGGTATTGAGCTGGACGAGCACGCTGATGAGCGCCGGCCTCGCGGTCGGACCCGTCCTGGCGAGCATCCTCGTCGGGGCATGGGGTCACCGTACTCTGATCCTCTTCGATGCCCTCAGCTTCGGTGCAGGGCTCGCCCTCATGATCCCGATCGCCTGGCGGCTGAAGGCGACCGCAGGAGAGAGCCCGAGCCAGAGGCCCGCGCGCCTATCGCGGTCCATGGGGCTGGGCATGGTGCTTCGCGCGCCCTTGATCCGATCACCGGCGCTGGCCCTGGCGATCATGAACTTTCTCGCTGTCGCTGTCCTCTTCGCCATCCCGCTCCTGGTGGTCGAACGCGGCCTGCCGCTCGACCGCATCGCCTGGGCCGGTTCGGCAGGCATCGCCGCCACACTCGTGGGCTCGATCCTGGGGACGTACGCCCGCCATGGGCGCCGGCTCCTGGTTTCCGTCGTCCTGGAGCCGGCCCTGCGATCCGTCGGTTTGGTGATCTTGGCGCTGTCCCAGACGACGTCCGGCCTTCTGGCGGGGATCGTGCTCTTCTACCTCCCCCAAGGGATGGCCCGAATTGCGCGCATGTCCTACCTGGAGGCCAGTTTCGAGCCGGAGACCAAGGCCACGGCTGTCGGCGCGTACCGCATGCTCATCCGCGGCCTGATGCCGGTCGGCCCGCTGATCATGGCGCCCGTCGTTGCCGTGGCGGGGGCCAGGCCCTTCCTGCTGGCCGGCGTGCTGCTGTTGGTGACGCTGAGCCTCTGGCTGCTGAGTGACGGCGCGTTGCGTCGGACCGCGCGCAGATACGTCCTGTCGATGTCCAAGGAGCAGAAGTGATCATCGGTGTCAACGTCACCTCGCCACGAGGATTCGACCACGCGGAGGCCTACTGGGCCGAGGGATTGGTCGACTACTTCGAGCTGATGCTCGACAACTTCCTGAGAGTGGATCCCGATCTGCTCGCGCGCAAGATGGACGGTCGGCCCACGGGGATCCACATCATGTCGTCACGGTTCTTGCACCGCACCCAGGACGAACTATCCGAGCTGGCCGGCAGGATGCGCCGCGTTCTCGCGGCCATCCAACCCGTCTACGTATCCGACCACCTCGGCTTGCACATGGTCGACAGCCAGTTCTTGCCCGACATGGTGGAGGTTGACTACGACCGGCCCCGGCCGCTCATCACCGCGATCGAGCAGTGGCGCGACCTCATCGGGTACGACCTCCTGCTGGAGAACTTCCCGTCATGCTCCTCGTCGGGCAAGGGGCAAGCCGCCTTCTTCGCTGAAATGGCGCGCGCCATCGAAGTCCGGCCCCTCCTCGACCTGTCGAACGCGATCGTCGCCGAGCGCAACGGCGGTGACGCCGCTGCGGAATGGCTGACCGCCGGCATGGAGATCGCCCACTGCCACATCAGCGGATACCGCCCGTCCGACCTGGATCCCTCATTCATCATCGACTCCCACGACCAGCCCGTCTCCGTGGAGTCGTGGCTGCTGCTGGAGCGGGCGTGGACCGAGGGCGGGCGCATCGCGACGCTGACCGTGGAGCGAGACCGCGTGGAGGACCTGGACGAGTGGCGCTCGGACCTGCGACGGGCGCGCGGCGTGGCGGCCACGGCATGAGCGCGCAGGCCACATTCCCCACCCCCGGCCGGATCACGGCGTTGCAGGACTCGCGAGAGCGTGTCCTGGCGCTCTCAGCCCTGCGCATACTCCGGCACGAGCTGTACGGCGCATGCCCCAACATCAGGGCCGCGCTAGCCGACCAGTTGGAGCCTTCGACGGACGCCTTCATCGATGACGCGGTCGCGGGCGGGCACCCCATGGACTGGACCCTTCACCTGGAGTACGGCCTGCGCCTCGACCTGCCGGCCCGCGCCTGCCGGACGGAGATATGCGTCGCTGCCGCCCGGCGCTGGGTCCGTCTCGATGACTCCGACGCCGACTGGATCGCGGTCGCCGAAGGCGACGTGGTGGCCCTCGGCGTCCGGACGCAGTCACCCATCACTGGCCCCAGGATCATCCGAGGCCGGTTGCCCGGTGGCGGCACGACGGGATTCCGCCATCAGACCGGTACCGGCTCACCGGCCATCCGACCGGAAGGCTGGCATGCCTACCAGACGACCACCTGCCGAACAAAACAACCCTGAGGAGGCTCACATGGCGAATCTGCACCCATGGCCGCGCACAGAGAACACCATCGACTTCATCCAACACATTCGGGTGGCCCCAGAGGTCATCTGGCGCGAGCTCACCACCGAGGAGGGGCTGACACGGTGGCTCGGCCTGACCAGCGCGAGCATGCCGCTGGAGGAGGGCGCGCCGTTCCACCTGACCTGGGAGGCTCGCGGCAAGGTCAGCGGCGAGAAGTTCCTCCGCTTCACCGGCACGGTCCGCAAAGTGATCCCCAACCGTCTGCTGGCCCTCGACTGGATCCTCCCCTTCGGGGGAGACGTCACGCACCTGTCCCTGCAGGTCCAACCCTCGTTCTCGATGTTCGGGGTGGACGTCGGGCCGGAATGCGACCTGTGGCTCATCCACTCCGGATTTCCCACACAGGGCGTCGGGTTCTTCGAGTTCGACGGTCACTCGCGTCACTGGCGGCAAGGCGTCGGCGACCTGGCCGCCCACCTCGAGGAGCGCCCGGGCAAGCCGACTCCGTACGCGCTAGCGGGACTGCAGTTCGTCGGCGGCGCACCCGACCTGGGGCTGCTGGTCTACGACGTCATCCAGGGCTCGCCCGCTGAGCAGGCCGGCATTCGTCCCAACGACATCATCAGGTCCGTCGAGGGGATGGCGTTGCACTCCCTCGACGACTTCCACGACTGGATCGACGAGCGCAAGCCAGGCGAGAGCGGCGAGTTCGAGCTGGCCGACCGCACGGTGAAGGTGACGGTCGAGAGCGTCGAGGACGCTCGCAACCGGTTGCTGATCAAGCAGGGGGACCAGTGGACGCTCAGACGGTGAGCGCCCCGGACGCCGTCGGCACGATCGTCGAGGCACCGCCGCCAGCGGTCGTCCACAGGGTCTGGGAGACGATGATCACCCTTCGCGAGAGCGAGCGCGGCCCCCTGCACGTCCGGCACGCGCCGCTCCTCGCCTCCGGAGATCTCCGCGGCGGTGTCCCGATGTCGTCCATCCTGATGCCCTCGGGGCTGCGGGCGTCGCTCGTACGGTCCCTCAGGCTCGCGGACGCTGACGTCGGGCTGCGCCCCGAGGAAGCACGCGGCGGGACGAGCACGGGGCTTTCGACCCTGCGAGCCGACATCGCCGCCTTCGACGACCTGGCCCTGTCGAGACAGGCGGAGGTGCTCGCCTGCCTCAACTGCCTGACGGAGCAGGCGGTCGCCGTCTCTCTTGTCCGTCAGTTGAGGTCCGACCATCTGCTGACCGTTCCTGGATGCCGAGTCCTGTACGAGGTGGGAAGAGTCCTTCTCCGCATGTACAACCCGCAGGCGCGCCAGGTCTTCGAGCGTATCGCTGACCTGAGCGAAGAACCCATGCTGCGAGTCCTGGCCCGCGTCCAGCTCGGCGCGATGGCCGTACGTCTGCAGGGAGACATGGACAGCGCGACCGCACACGTGAGCGCCACGTGGAGCGAATACGCGGAGGCGGAGGCCTGCTTCGACGGCTTCCTGCGCCTTCTGCTGCAGAGCCGCGCCTCCCGCCTCACCGCGCTGGTCGCGATGCGCGTAGGAGACACGGACGGCCAGTCGGCCGCCATGGAACGCTCGCTGGAGACGGCCCTGGAGCTGGAACGGATCAGCCGGAGGCGCTCCCGGTACAACCGGCTCGTCAGCGCCGAGAACATGAAGATCGTCGCGGAGTCGCACCTCAAAGCCGCCGGCGGTGTCGGCGACACCTCGGGGGTGGTGAGGTGGGCGACGACGATGCTGTCCATCGACCCGGACGACCCCGGCACGTGGCGCGACATCACGACGAACGCGGCGCGATGCGGGCTGATCACCGAAGCGGCGATCGCAACGGTCGGCATGACCTTCGTCGGAGGCACGGGCACGGTGGGCTCGGTCGAGAGAATCGTGGCCACGACGGACCGGCCTGGCTCCTCGGAGGAACTGCGCCACGAGCTGGCGGCCGCGATCGCCGGCTTGGCCGCGGCCGCCCACGCGCCCACGGCCAGGTGTCCATGATCCTGTCCCTGGGACAGCGCGCACCCAACGCCGCGTCCTCGCTCGGTCCCGACTTCGACCGGGCCCGGGTGGGGGCGCTCTCGGGCGCGGAACGCTGCCTGACGGTCTTCCAGGGACGGTTGTTCGCCGTCGGAGACCGTCACTCCGGCCGTTGGCTCTACGAGCACACGCCCGGCGGATGGCGGCGACACACGCGGGCCGGCAGCTGGCTCCATCACCTCGAGGGCGGCGCCTCGCTGCAGGCATGGGACGGCGATCCCATCTCGGGGAACGTCCTGTCGGGGTCCGCCTATGACGGCCAAAGCTGGACGGCCTCGGCTGTGGCCGCGCAACCTCGGCCGCCGCTGATCCTCCACCCGGACGCGCCGTTCGCCTACCGTGCGCGGCGCTCCTATCCCGGGATGAGTGTCTGCGAGGTCAGCGACACCAAGAGCGACGAGGTCATCGGGAGATGGCGGGCCCCGACCATGGGAGACCCGGCGTGGGAGGACGAGACGCTCTGGCTCCTGTACGAGGCCTGGCCGCGACAGGAGGTGGTGGGCTGGTCCCTCCGCTCTCGCGAGGTCACTGAACGACTGCCCCTTCCCGAGGGGGCCCTCTCGAACCTGACCGTGTCTCCGGGGCGGGCCGTCGCCGTGTGGAGCGACGCGTACACCCCCTCGTCTGTCGTCACAGCGGACAGCGTGCCGAAGCTCGTCGCGGAGCTGAACCGCCACTGCCCGTGCCCGGCCGACCAGCCGTACACCGCGCGCACCGCCTTCGTCGAAGATGCCTGCGCGATCGTGCACACGCCGCTGGGCAGCCCGACCGGCAGAATCGTGATGCTGCACGGCGGGCCGCACTCCTCGGTGTGGCCCGTCTATTCGCCGCTCGTCGCCTTCCTCTGCCGCCTCGGTTGGGAGGTCGTCGCGGTCAATCCGCGCAGCAGTTCCCTGGGGTCCAGGTTCTTGCCGAACTCGTGCCGTCACGGCGTCGACGACGCGCTTGATGTGGTGAACCTGGTGGACTCCGCCGACGACGGACTCCCCGTGGTGCTGGCCGGTTGGAGCTATGGTGCGTATCTGGCGGGAAGGGCGGTGTCCGCGGGTGGCCAGTACGCGGGCCTGGTCTCGCTGTCGGGTTTCCTGAGCCCGAAGAGCTTGGAGGCGTCGTCGCACCAGGCGGTCAAGGCGTTCCGTGAGGCACTCCCGCTTCCTGAACCGCGTCAGGAGCGTCTCGCACGCATCCCGCTGCTTGCCATCCACGGGCGAGCCGACGACCGCATCCCCATATCGCAGATCGTCGCCGACGCAGGCGATCACCCCGCTTACACGCTGGTTGAACTGGCAGGCGAAGGACACGGGATCATCACCGATACCGGGGCCGCGCTTGCCTACGCGAGCCTGGCGGACTGGCTCACGACAGTCGGCGGGAACCCGAGGTGACAGGCGCGCTCGATCGGACCGAGACCCTGTCGATCCACGGTGCTCTGGACCGGCGGATCCCGTTCGGCACCATGGTCGCCCGCGCTGAGCGCCGATGTGGATCCCGCCCCGGCCCGAACGACAGCGGACAGCGCCACCATCACCCCACAGGGTGATGGCCTGTTCCCCGCAGTCGCCCCTGGCGGCGGTGGCCTGCCGGCCTCACAGCGTCCTTTCGCGGATGTATTCGCGGTCCAGCTGGACGGCCACCGCCGGTGGCCGTCCAATCGGGACCGTCGTTCGCCCGCCGTCGCCCGGGAGTAAGCTCACGCGTCGGTGAGGGCGAACCGTTGGATGTCCTCGATCCGGCTTCCGCGCGTGAAGCCCGCCGTGTAGGCCTCCTCACCGAGGACGGCCCGCGTCCGTTGCTCGGCGGCGGTGTGCAGGTCGTGGAAGGGCCGCAGCGCGGTCAGTGAGACGCCGGTGACCTGCCGCAGCCGGTGCGCGACGCCCAGCAGCTCGGCCGCCTGGTGGTGGTGCCCGGCCGCCGCGGTGGACCAGGCGAGTGCCTCCATGGCCCAGGTGGGGCCCCAGCAGTCGTCGATGTCGTACTGCCTGCGCAGCGCCTCGCGGAACAACCCGGCCGACCTGCCGACGTCGCCGTGCCGGAGCTCGGCCAGGCCGAGCGTCCACAGAGCCCACGAGTAGGCCCATCCGGCGCCGTTGGTCTCCGCCTCAGCCACATACTCGCCGGTGGCGGTGCGGGCCTGCTCGACGTCGCCGAGAACGGCGCAGCTCATCGCCCACATCATGGTGGCCATGTGGGCGTCGCCGTACCTGCCTGCGTGATGGAAGGCGGCCCTGGCCCGCGCCAGCGTCGGGATGGCGTGCGGGTCGCTGTGCACCAGCAGCGCGTGGCTGCCCTCGACGTAGGCTGTGATCGCTGACACGGCCGGATCCGCCGCGTGCCGCTCGACGGCGGGCATGTAGGCCTCGGCCGTCGAACGGTCACCCTGGACCAGCGCGCTCCACGCCAGCAGAGCGGCGGCGCTGGCGCGGTAGGAGGGCGGGTGCGGGGGAACCGCGTCATAGGCCCGTTTCAGCCAGTGCCGCCCCTCACCGATGATCTTCGCGAAGAACCAGACGCGTGTCCTGGTGAGGTTGACGGCGATGTCAAGCCCGTGGACGGCTTCGCCAGGATCGGCGAGCGAGAAGTTCAGCGCCTCCTGGAAGTTCGGCAGCTCACGCCGGAGCCTGGACAGCCATTCGATCTCCTGCTCGCCGCACCAGCGGTCCGCGGCCTCGGCGGCCATCCACTGGTAGTGATCGCGGTGGCGGCGGCGCAGCGGCTCCTCCATGCCGGCCTCGGCAAGCCGCTGCCTGCCGTACTGGCGCAGGGTCTCCAGCAGCCGGTAGCGGGTGCGGCGCCCATGGGCGCGCGCCAGCAGCACCGACTTGTGCACCAGCCCGGCCAGCAGGTCCCAGACGTCCGTCCGAGCGATGCCGGTACCGCTGCACACGGCTTCTGCCGCCTCCAGATCGAACCCGCCGGCGAAGACCGAAAGCCGCTCCCACAGCAGGCGTTCGGGCTCGGTGCACAGCCCGTAGCTCCATTCGATCACGTCGTTGAGCGTCTGGTGGTAGGGGGGTGTGGTCATGGCGGGCGTGGCCAGGAACCTGAACCTGTCGCCGAGGCGCTCCAGGATCTCGTCGACGGACAGTGTGCCCAGCCGTACGGCGGCCAGCTCGATCGCCAGCGGGATGCCGTCCAGCCGCCTGCACAGCTGCGCGACGCGCTCCCCGTTGTCCCTCGTGACGGCGAACTCGGGCGCCGCTGCGGCAGCGCGGTCGACCAGCAGCGCGACGGCGTCGTAATCGGTCAGCGGCCGGAGAGCGTCTCCCTCGGCGGCGGGCGCACGGGGAAGGCCGGTGGGCGTCGGGGAGAGATCGGAGGCGGGTGCGGGAGGAAGGGCGAGCGAGGGGACCAGCAGGACGTGCTCACAGGCCAGGCTCAACCGATGGCGGCTGGTCGTCAGCACCCTCAACCCCGGACAGGCTTTCAGCAGCACGTCCACCAGCGCCGCCACCGCCGTCACCACGTGCTCGCAGTTGTCCAGCACCAGCAGCAGCCGCTTATCCCGCAGAAACTCGGTCAGGATGTCGGTGGGACGGCGCGTCGACTGGTCGCGCATCCCGAGCGCCTGCGCCACAAACCGATCCAGCAGCCGCGGCTCCGACAGCGCGGCCAGATCGGCCAGCCAGACCCCGTCCGGAAACTCGCCGGACAGCTCGGCCCCCGCCCGCAGCGCCAGCCTGGTCTTGCCCACGCCGCCCACGCCGGTCAGCGTGATCAGCCGCTTGGTCGCGAGCAGCCTGCCGACCTCGGTCAGCTGCCGCTTCCGGCCGACGAACGTGGTCACCTCAGCAGGCAGGTTGCCGCGCGCCCGCGGGCGGCTCGGGCAGACCGTCGCGAGGTCGCCTGCGAGCAGCTGCCGGTGCAGCTCGCGCAGCTCAGCGCCCGGATCCACGCCGAGCTCCGCAGCCAGCAGCCGCCTGATCGTGTGGTAGCAGCGCAAACTCTCGCTCTGCCGTCCCGACCGGTACAGAGCCAGCATGCGCTGGGCCCAGAACCGCTCGCGCAGGGAGTGGGCAGCGGTCAGCTCGTGCAGTTCGGTCAGCAGACTCTGGTGCAGGCCGAGTGCGAGATCCGTCTCGATCCGCAACTCCAGCGCGTCCAGTCGCCGCTCGTTCAGCGCGGGGGCGACGTCGCGGCACAGGACGGCCGAGCTGATGTCCGCAAGCGCCTCTCCCCGCCACAGCCGCAGCGCCTCCCGCAGCAGTGTGGCGGCATGGTCGGCCTCATCGGCGGTGGCGGCGATCCTGGCGCGCCGTACCAGGACGTCGAATCTGAGCAGATCCAGCGCCTCGGGGTCGACGTCGATCACATACCCCAGAGGACGCGTCACCAGGGGGCACTCCTTGCCCGCGCCGAGCAGGCGGCGCAGGCGCAGCACGTAGTTCTGCAGCGTGTTGCGGGCGCCGTCGGGCGGCCTCGCGCCCCACAGGCGGTCGATCAGCGTGTCGACGGTGACGACGTCGTTGGCGTCGACGAGCAGGGCGGCGAGCAAGGTCCTGAGCTTGGCCGCGGGGACGGCCAGAGGAAGACCATCGCGCACCACCTCGACGGGCCCCAGAATCCGGAACTCGAACGGCACAACGCATTGTAATCACAAGGATGCTTAGCGTGTTGATCGAGATGGCGGTCCCGGAGCCCGTGCGGTCACTCGTCAGGGTCTGGGTGTTCTTGGGGTAGAGGACCTGTGACACGCTGGTCCCGTCCACCAGGGGTCCGTGCTGCTCGACGCCGACGATGAAGGTGCACACGACGCGCACCTGGTGCCAGTGCCTCCAGGTGTCGGGTGGGCACATCGAGCTGGATCACCGGACACGGACTGGCATCCCTGGTCGCCACCGGCCCCCTACCCCGTCAGTCGCTAGCCCATGGCGTGCCGCCGCTGACCGCTCGGTTCATCAGCGCAGGCGACAATCCCGCACAATGCCGCCGGTCAGTCGAAGGCGGCTGGCGCCCCTGACCTCTGATCGCCGCTTCGAGTTCGCCAACGGACATCTCGCCCCGATGACAACGCCGGCGAAGAACACTCCGAGGCCCGATATGAGGCTAACGTTGCCTGATGCGGCACTGGCTCTCATCGGATCGAGGTTAGGCGGGAAATGGCCCGTTGCCGCAGTCGGGCAAGTTTGGTATCGGCGCATAGTTATCACCGCCCGAGACGTGCGTGGCAGGGGCCCAGCCCCACGTTCCGTTGTCGCCCATGGTTCGCAGCCAGTATTTATCGAGCTATGAACCCCGAGCGGGTTTCCGCATGAGGATTTTCGCCACCTTGACGTTGGCAAATGAACCAGGAGAGTCCAGCGCCGAACCCGGGCTGAGGACTCCCAGCGGGTGACTCAGTGCTCGGATCGGTGAAAATGACGGTAGGCCGAAAGACATTGCACAGCATCGTCCGCTGGCGCAGGTCAGGGACATGTGGATCGACGACGACGCGGGTGGCACGCCTGCAGCCGGTGAGGGGCGGTGTTGGTGCCCGCTGACCGGGGGTTGGATCGACGGTCCTGGTCTCGGTCGGCTGCTCGAACGGCATGACGTCGGTCGACTCGGGCCCCGGCGTCTTGGCCCACGGCACCGCCACCTTGGCCTGGCCCTGCTGCGTGCCCAGCGGCGCCCGGTCACCCTCGGGCCGTCCGCGCCGAGGATCACGTTGTGCGGAGTGAGGCCCCTGTGGGTCACCCCCGCCAGATGCGCGGAGGTGAGCGCGGTGAGCACACCGACGGCGACGCGCTCCAGCGCGTCGTCGGTGAGCGGACCGTCGGCCTCGACGGTCTCGGCGAGGCTGCGGCCCTCGACGTGCTCGCGCACGACGTACGGCGTGCCGTCCTCGACGCCCACGTCGAACACGCGGGCCACATAGGAGCTGGAGACGCGCTTGACGCTGCGCAGCCGATCCAGGGTCTCGCTGTCATCCGCGGACTCATCCGTCAGCGGTTTGATGGCGCGCAGTTCTCCATCATCGGAGTCGCGCCCCAAGTAGACCGCGCCGCGCGGGCCCACGCCAAGGCGTCCGACGATGGCGTGGTCCCCGAAGCGCTCAGGGTCTCCTGGCGACAAGGCGTCCATGACCCACCTTTCCATGACAAATCATGATCGGAGCACATTCAATAACCACATGACTTTCGCGACACAAGCCGAACGCGGTCGACCGGCGGCAGCTGTTTCAATATTCCTGGCCGCGAATTCTCCGACGGCGTATCAAAGCGCGGGCCATCAACACGGCTGCAACGGCACCTGGACCACAATGCACCAGGAGAACGCCGGCCAGGCTGGGGCCACCCCAATCATTTCGGTATGTCGTTGAATCGAACATATCGATGACGAACGGTTCGGCGAGGGCGCGGGCGATCAGATAGGCGCCGACGATGAAGCCAAGAACCCGAAGAATCTTGCGCATGAAGCACCTTTCCACATCATGATCCATTCATTTCAGCGCTCGGCGTCGCCGGCCCAGAAACGTTCACGGTCGGCGAGGAGTCCGCGGTCCCAGGCCCACACGGCGATGCCGACCCGGTTGGCAACGCCGAGCTTGCCGGTGATGTTCGTCAGGTGCGTCTTGACGGTGCCGAGCGAGATGACCAGCTCGGCGGCGATGTCGGTGTTCGACAGCCCGCGTGCGACCAGCCCAGCGATCTCTGTTTCGCGCGGCGACAGCGGAGAGGCGTCCGATGCCGCGGCTGCGACCGGCGATCGGGCCGCGAACTGATCGAGCAGCCGGACCGTGATCGCCGGGCTCACCAGTGCCTCACCGGCTACAGCGGCTCGGATCGCCTCGGTGATCATCGCCTGACCGGACCGCTTGAGCAGGAACCCGCACGCCCCGGCCCGCAAGGCGGCATGCACGTACTCGTCGTCGTCGAAAGTGGTGACGATGACGACTCGGATGGGCTCGGCGACCGTGGCCCCGGCGAGCAGCCGGGTGACCTCCAGCCCGTTGCGGCGGGGCATCCGAATGTCGACCAGCGCGACGTCGGGCCGCAGCGCACGGCACATCATCACGGCTTGCACCCCGTCCGCAGCCTCTCCGACGACCCTCATCCCCGAACTCGCGTCCACGATCCGGCGCAGTCCACGGCGCACCCGATCCTGGTCGTCAGCGACGACCACTCGTATGGTCACGCTTCCTCCCGCGCGGGCAACTGCGCCTGGACTCGCCATCCCGGCCCGTGCCGTCCGGCCTGCACCGTGCCGCCCAGGGCCTCCACCCGGGCTGTGATCGCGAGCAGGCCCGATCCCCCGGTGGCGCGGCACATCGCCGCCGTGCCGCCGTCGTCGGTCACCCGGACCTGCACAGCTTCGGCCGCGTACCGCAGGCCGACCTGCACCGTCCGGGCACCGGCCGCGTGCCGGCGGACGTTGGTCAGCGCCTCGTCGACCACTCGGTACACAGTGTCCCCGACCTCGTCGCCGATCGACCCGCGCAGTGCGGCCGGGGAGACTTCGAAGGTGCGCCGTACGGTAACCCGCCCGGTCGCCTCGAACCGGTCTAGCAGTTCGTCGAGTTCGTCGACGTGCGCGACCCGGGCCGGGAATCCGTTCGCCGAGCGGAGCATGGCCACCGTCCGGTCCATGGAGGTGAGCGCCGACAATCCGGCGCGCTCGATCCGGTCGAGCGTCTCGGGTCCGATGGTCTCCCCTTCCGCGCGGCTGGCCTGGGCCTCCAGGACCATGCCGGTGAGGTCCTGGGCGATGACGTCGTGCAGCTCCCCGGCCAGCGCGATCCGCTCACCGCGCCGGATCTCGGCCTCGCGGCGCACCCGGCTTGCATCCCGAGCGCGGCGCAGCGCGCCCCACCCCGTCGCGCCCGCAGCTGCAAGCACGGACGCGATCTCGAAGAACGCCCACTCGGTCCCGCTCGCGTCGGAGCCGACGAGCATGCGCAGCGGCAGCGCAAGCAGGGCAGCCGGTCCGAGCACACCGCCGAGTACTGCCCGCTCCCGGGGTGCGCGGCGCACGACGGAGGCGGTCAGCATGAGCAGAATCACCCCTTCCACCAGCGGCCAGGCCCCCCACAGACCCTGAACGGGACCCGCACCGCTCACCACGACCACGGACGAGGCGGCCACCGAGGCCAGCATGAGTGCGGACGCCCAGGACTGTGCTTGCTGCCGCTGTGCGGCCATCTCGGACATGCCGGCGAGGCTAGTGCAGCACGGCGTCGCCGCACCCTCATCCGAAAGTCGGAAAGCGCCCTACCAAAGTCGGAAAGCGCCCGACCACGGCCCCGGATCCGTCCTTCGGCCGATACCGGCTTTACCCGCCGCTGGCCCACCCTTCCTGACGACCGAATCCCTTCAGGACAGGAGCTGTCATGACCCTCGCCGCGCCCCATCCGCCCTCCCGAGCGCGCGCACTGCTTACCCGCCATCCGCTCATCGCGTTCTTCGGACTGTGTTTCGTCCCTGTGTGGGCCTATGAGCTGGTGGGCATCTTGGTCTTCGACCTGCCCGTAGCCCCCTGGATGTTCGTGACACCCTTCCTCGGGCCGACCCTCGCCGCGGTCCTGGTCACCTGGGCCGGACGGGGTCGCGCGGGAGTACGCGCGCTGTTCGGCGAGGTAGTGCGATGGCGGGTGCCCGGCCGCTGGTACCTGGCGGTCTGTCTCGGTCTCCCGGTGATCCTGATGGCCTGTGTCCTGCCGCTGCCCGGGGCATGGCAGCACGCCGGACCGGTCGGCAGCGAGGTACTCCCGTGGCTGCTCGGCTTCGGGATCGTGCTTGTGCTGGGCGGCCCGCTGGGCGAGGAACCCGGGTGGCGATGCTTCGCCCATCAGCACCTGCAGCAGCGGTTCGGACCGGTTCGGGGAGCGCTGCTGCTGGGCCTGCTCTGGGGCCTGTGGCACGCGCCGCTGTCGTTGATCGAGGGCTACAACCACGCCGGTGCCGACTTGATCGGCATGGCCGTGCCGTTCGCGGCGTTCCTGATCTTCACCATCGCCATCAGCATCCCATTGGCCTGGCTGGCCAACCACACCCGCAGCGGTGTGCTGGCCATCCTCGCCCACACCTTCCTCAACGCCTCACTGCTGCCGGTGTTCTTCCCCGGCGTCGACAACTCGTTGAGCTATCTGGTGGTGCAGGACGTTGTGTTCGGCGCACTGGCCGTCGCCCTCATCGTGACGACGCGAGGTCGGCTCGGGCGCCCGGAGTGAACACCCCAGACGCGGGCACCACGCGCCTCTCCGACCACCAGCCGCCGAAGATCGACAACTCGGTGAATCTGCCGATCGACACCAAGTCCGGGCTGCCGATCGGTAGCGGCCTCGGCCCCGGGGACGGCGTCAGCATCGGCACGGGGCCGCGCGCTGGTGCCGAGCGGGGCAGCTTGAGCCGGTCGGGCGACCTTACGGCTGACCTCCTGGGCTCGCAGGGGACGGCCGGCATGCCGATAATGCCCATGACCGGCATGGGCGGACAGGAGGAGCGGCAGAAGGATCACTCGACTTGGCTGGTCGAAGAAGAGGACGTGTGGGGCAGCGCCGACCACACCGTCGCTCACACCCTCGGCGAGACTTAGGGATTGCAGACGATCAAGGATGGCTCTCGTTGCTGTGGTACGGGCATGGCGGCCGGGACTGTGACCATGCTGGGCAGCGACGTTCGAGGCGGTCTTTCCCCATCTGGATGAGCGGCAGCGGCGGTTGCTGATGGGGGCTGAAGCCCGCGCGCTGGGGCATGGCGGGATCCGCGCGGTGGCTCGTGCTGCCGAAGTTCGTGAGGCCATGGTAGCCACCGGGGTGAATGAGCTGGAGTCGGGGCCCGAGCCGCTGGGCTGGATTCGCCGCCCCGGTGGGGGACGTAAGCGGGTGGCCGACGTCAATCCCGGACTGCGGCCGGCGCTGCCGGCTCTGGTGGAGCCGGACACCCGTGGCGATCCGATGTCGCCGTTGCGGTGGACGACCATCTCGACTCGCAAGCTCGCAGTGGAGCTCACCCGCCAAGGGCGCAAGGTGAGCGCCGATACCGTCGGGGATTTACCGCGCTTGGAGGGATTCAGCCTGCAGGGCAACGCCAAGACGTTGGAGGGCCGTCGGCACCCGGATCGAGACGCCCAGTTCCGATACATCAACGAACAGGTCAAGCAGCACCAGGCGGCCGGGGATCCCATGGTGAGCGTCGATACCAAGAAGAAGGAGCTCATCGGCGCGTTCAAGAACGCCGGCCGGGAGTGGCGCCCTGCGGGTCAGCCGGTCGCGGTCGCCACCCATGACTCCCCGACCCGCACCTGGGCAGGGGCTATCCCGTACGGCATCTACGACGAGCTGGCCGGCCAGTGCGGCGATGATCCGCCAGCCGTGGCCCCAGGTCTGCGCTCACTCGGGCTCGCTGGAGCAGGCGATCAGGCGACGGCCGTCCGCGGTCGTCGTCCACTCATTCCCGGCCTCGGCGATGAAGCCGTGGGCCTCCAGCCGTCAGGTCAGGGTTCCGGCCATGCGGGCGATGGCGGACGCGAAGCCGGGGTTGGTGCTGGATCGCCGGGCGCTGACCAACTGACGGCCCAACTCTTCTGTGTGCAACCGGCCGTGGTCGCAGATGAGGCGCAAGGCCTCCTTCTGAGCCGCGGTCGGGTATCCGTCTGACATGTCGATCCCTGCTTTCAGCCGCTGCGGCCGCCGCCGTCGGAGGCGCCGACGGTGACCAGCGGCTAACCCGGTAGGCCGAATGGAAGCTAGGAGCAAACCCCTTCATGCCCACGTACCTCAAGAACCGGCTGGGCCGCGCGCTGCTCGGCGTCGCCATCACCGCAGGCGCCGTGACCGCCGTCGCCTCTGTCGCACAGGCCGCCCCACCGGCCGGTTCGGTTGTTTCGCCGGCCCCCGCGCCCACGTTCCCGCCCCCTCCGCTGACGCCCCCGCGGTGCTCGGCCGTGCCGCCCATGTGATCGACGCCAAGACCGGCAAGGTCTACTTCAGCAAGAAGGCCGATCTGCGCGTCCCGATGGTGGACTCCGTAGGCCGCCTGAGAGTTGAGACCACCCCGGGCCGGCAGGTCCGTGCGCTTTCGGGACTCTCCTCAGCGGGGCGCAGCTGGGGGGCCGGCGGGGACCGGCAGGATTCCAGCATGGCGGAGTTGGTCGCGGGCGGCGGCGATGGCTTCGGGGGTGGTGGCGAAGACGCGACCCGCCTGGTCTAGGTGAGCGATGACGCCAAGGGCGTGCAGGGGCTGGTGGTGGCCGTCGCGGATGCCGGAGACATAGACGGTGATGCCGCGGCGCTGCAGACGTTCGATGGCGTCGCCCAGGACCAGGGCGCCGCTGGCGTCGATGGTGGTGACGCGGGACATGCGCAAGATCACCGCGGAGACGGCGGCGACCTCTGAGAGCTCCAGCAGGAAGCGGTGGGCGGCGGCGAAGAACAATGGCCCGTCCAGCCGGTAGGCGACGATGTGCTCGGCGAGCAGGTCGTGTTCCTGCCGGTTGTGGTCGCCGGGCAGGTCGTGGGTGAGCGGCATCTCATCGAGGCGGACGTTGCGGGCGACGGCACGAAGAGCCAGCGCCCCGGCCACGATCAGACCCAGGATGACGGCTTGGACCAGGTCGAGCGCCAGCGTCGCGATCGCGGTCAGGACCAGGACCACGGCGTCGCCGCGGGTCGAGCGCATCATCGCCTTCACCGAGCCGACCTCCACCATGCGGACCGAGGTGGCCAGCAGAACGCCGGCCAGCGCGGCCAGCGGAATGCGGGCCACCACGCCGGCGGCGGTGAAGACGATGACGGCCAAGATGCCCGCGTGCGCCAGCGCGGCCAGCCGCGAGGAGGCGCCGGAGCGGACGTTGACCGCGGTGCGGGCGATGGCGCCGGTGGCCGGCACCCCGCCGAACAGCGGCGCGACGAGGTTGGCCAACCCCTGACCGAACAGCTCCCGATCCGGGTTGTGCCTGTGGTTGACGCTCATGCCGTCGGCCACCGCAGCCGACAGCAACGACTCCAGCGCGGCCAGGGCGGCGACCGCGATCGCCGGGGCGATCAGCGAACCCAGTGCGCTCACATCGAGGAAGGCCACAGACGGCGCGGGCAGCCCGGCGGGCAGGTCGCCGATCCGCGCCACCGGCAGGCCGGCCAGCTCGACGGCGAGTGTGGCCGCCGCGACGGCCAGCAGCGAGAACGGCACGGTGGGCCGCCAGCGTGCGCCCAGCAGCATCGCCACAGCCACGACCAGCGTGATCGCCGGCGCCCACCACCGTGGACTGGCGAGAAAGTCCTGCATGGCCCGCCAGGCCACACCGATGACCTTGTCCCCGTCCGGGGTCGGCACTCCCAGCGCGGCCGGGATCTGCTGCAGGCCGATCACGCAGGCGATGCCGATGGTGAAGCCCTCCACCACCGGGGCCGGTACCAGGGCCATGTACTTGCCCGCATGACCCAGTGCCAGCGCGATCAGTAGCAGCCCGGCGAGCACGCCGACCGTCAGCACCCCCGACGCGCCATGGGCGTGCATGATCGGCACCAGCACCACCGTCATCGCACCGGTCGGGCCCGACACCTGCAGACTCGAGCCGCCGAACAACGCCGCCAGCGCACCTGCGACCACCGCGGTGGCCAGACCCGCTTCCGCGCCCAAACCGGAGGAGATGCCGAAGCCCAGCGCCAGTGGCAACGCCACGATCGCCACCGTGAGCCCGGCCAGCAGGTCACGCCGGGGGCGACGGACCATCGCGGTCAGTTCCCCACGCTCGGGCAGCACCGAAACAAGACGGGCCCAGCCCGAGGACAACAGGGAGGTCACGAGGAGCCGGCCTCCGCCTGCATCAGTTCACTCAGCAGCTCGTGCTGCTCGGTGAGTTTCTGGGTGAGCAGCTTGCGGGCCGCGCGCAGCAGGTCGGCCACGTCTCCGCCGGCCAGGGCGTAGACCATGGTGGAACCGTCGCGGTGGGCGCTGACCATCCCCGAGCGGCGCAGTACTGCCAGATGCTGTGACATGCCCGTCGGCTCCACCTCGATGGCGGCCAGCAGGTCGCGCACCGGTCTCGGCCCGTCCTGCAGCAGCTCCAGCACACGGATCCGGACCGGGTGGCCCAGTAGACGGAACAGCTCAGCCTTGGCCTCGTACAACGGCACCGACATCACAGCGCCGTCCCTTCGCGCCCCTCGGGCTCATCCGGTTCGATCTCGCCCAGGCTGATCTGCACGCCATGCGTGCGCGCCAGCCGGGTCACGTGCTCCCATTCGGCTTGGGCCAGCGCCAGCGCGTCGGCGTCATCGTCATGGCGGGCCGCCTCCAACGCCATGCCCGCCCGAAGTGCCCGTTCCCTGACCGCCGCAGCGAAAGACCCGCTCACAACACCCCTTGGTCCCGATCCCCAACCGTCCACGTCCATGATGTAATGAATTGCGTAGATGCGCAATTCATCAACCTGAAGATGGGGTTGTAGCGCTGTGGGCGGGCACCAGCGGCCCTAGCCAGCGCTTTCCTCCCATCGGGGGCACAAGCGGGTGCAGCCCTCGCAAGCCCGTTCGATCACGTCAGGCCGGCTGCCCCGAGTTGAAACGCCCAGACCGGCGAGAGCGCCGACACCATCACGACCACCCTGAAGCGGAAGTGGACGGGGCGGTCGCACCGCTGGGCAGAGGACCCGCGAGTCGCATCCTGAGGTGCTGCACGGGTTGTGCATGGGGCCAACGCCTTGATGGCACGGGACTTTTGGCCCTGACCGGAGGCGAGAGCCGGGTGATTCGCTGGAGTGGACACCGTTGGAGGTGATCGCCATGCGGTCAGAGGCGATACACGCGGCGTTGAAGGCCGCGACCTGGGCTCCGTCCGTGCACAACAGCCAGCCGTGGACGTTCGCCGTGGCGGGCGAGGAGATCTGCGTCCGTGCGGACGCCGATCGCAAGCTGCGCGTTGGCGACCACGCGGGCAGGGAGATGCTGATCGGCTGCGGCGCGGCGCTGTTCAACATCCGCACTGTGCTGCGAGACAGGGGATGGGCCCCGGTGACGCGGATCCTGCCCGACCCCGACAGGCCGAACCTGCTGGCGACCGTACGGTCGGGCGAGGCGGTGACACCGGACGAGACCACCCGCCTGCTCAGCGGCGAGATCGAGCGCAGGCGCACCCACCGCGCGGGGTTCACCACCCTGCCGGTCCCCGACAAGCTGATCGAGGCCCTGGTACGGCAGGCGGCCGCCGAGAACGTCAAGCTCGTGCCCGCCGGAGACGAGGCGGCTCTCCGCATGCTCGCCGCCGCCACGCAGGTAGCCCAGGGTGCGAGACCCCAGGACCCCGAGGTCCGCCGGTGGGCACGCCCGCCGGACAGTCCTCGCAAAGACGGGGTGCCGGCCGACTCCTATCCGCGTGAGCCGGCCGATACCGGTTTCCCTCAGCGCGACTACGCCTGGGGGACCGAAACGGATCAGTCCAATGCCGCGACGGGCGTGGTGGCGATCATGACGACACGAGGGGATTCCAGGGAAGAGTGGATCGCGACCGGTCAGGCCTTGCAGCGAGTGCTGCTGTACGCGTGCGCCTATGGGGTGAGCGCTACCTTCCACACCCAGGCGCTGGAGCTGCCGCATTTGCGCGAGTTCCTGCGTGAGGAACTGTGCTCGGGCGCGTACCCGCAGATGATCATGCGGTTGGGGTTCACGTTCGACGTCAGCCGCAGCGTCCGGCGTCCGTTGTCCGAGGTTCTCGACTGAAGAGGGTGGGCCTGCCGGCATGCCGGTGAACCGGCTGCCTCGCAGCCACGGTCAGCGGACCACGGCCACCGGACAGTGGGCACATGGTGCAGGACGCCATGGCTCACCGAGCCGAGCACCGCCGACTTCACGCCGCCACGACCTCTGCTGCCCACCACAAGCAGGCTTGCCCGCTTGGACGCGGTGACCAAGGCAGAGGTCGGCGGGGCACACGCAAGGTCTTCGATCACGTCGACGCCGGGCCGTTCCTCTCGCCATGGGGCGAGCAGTTCTCGCAGGGTGCGGCTGTGGGCGTCGAGCGCCGCGTCCCTGTCGAAGGAGATGAAGTGGATGGGGACCTCCCATGCGTGCACGACACGCAGCGGCCGGCCGCGCAGCTCGGCCTCGGCGAAGGCATGCGCCAGCGCGGGCCCGCCGGCCCGCGAGCCGTCCACCCCGACCACGACTTCTTCGCCCGCAGGCGCTTGGCGCGCCACGACCACTACTCCGTTCGCATGGCCCGCGACCCCCACGCTTACGGAGCCGAGGACGGCGCCGGTGAGGCCGCTCAACCCGCGCGTGCCCACCACGAGTTCGATCGCGTCCTCGGACATCACCCGTAGTCCGGCCACGGGGTGACCGACCATCAACTGGGTCATCACCTTGAGACCGGGCCGAGCCTCGCGCACACCTTGGGCGGTGTGCTCGAGCAGTTCCTGGCCAGCCTTGATCAACTGGTCTTTGAGGTCCAAGGGCGACAAGCGAGGCACGCTGTAGCGGGCGTGGTCGACGACGTGGACGACGCGCAGCGATGATCCCTTGCGCTCGGCGTCCTCGGCGGCCCAGTCGACAGCGACGTTCGCCTCTGGTGATCCGTCCGTCCCGACAACGATCTTCGTGTCCATGTCACGTCCTCCTTCAGTCTCCACAGTGCGGCCGTTCGAGAAGAAAGAGCAGGGTCGAAAGGCCCGGTGGAGGGCGACCAACGACACTGTCCCCCGGATATGCCGCAACCCTTGGTGGACTGATCGACGCCCGCCCTGGACGCGCACCGACAGGTGACATCGGTCCTTTACCGGAGCGTGACCCTGACCCCGCATCCGTTCAGGGCGTGTGCTGGAGAGGCCTGCAACCGACCTCGCAGGAGGAGGCTGAAATGACCTTTCCCGAACGACGAGATGTCCGCGTTCTGCTCGACCGCCCGCCGAGGCGGCGCGCCCGATCGTCGGCGCGGATCAGCGCGGTCAAACCGCCGGCATCCAGGAAGGTGACCTCACGCAGGTCGAGAACGACATCGGGACGCGACCGGCTGAGCACGTCGACGAGAAGCCGCTCAAGTTGTTCTGCCGTGGCGATATCGACCTCGCCACGGCACATGACCGTCGTGATCATGCCGCCGAGACGCCGCAAGGCGCATCCACGGCCCCCGATGCGCGGTGACCTTGAAGAAGGGCGCAGTACAGCAGGAGTCGCTCGCCACTTGGGCGCTCAAGGAGGAACGTACTGCCGGTGACGGTCCCGTTCCGCCGAAAAGGGCAGAGTTGAGGTTCGCTTGCGGTCAGCCTTCGCTCATAGCCCGCTGTACGGCAGGGCCGATGTCCTATGATCCGGGGCCGATGGCCGGTAAAGCCTCGTATGAGCGCGTCGTACGACGCGTTCGCCGATATCTGGCCGCCATCGGACCGTCCGCCCTGACGCCCGCATCCGTATGGCCAGTGCGACCAGAAGATCCCTTGCTTTCAGCCCTGGTCAATGAGGTTTTCTCAGCGTTGATCATTTCCAGATTCTGTTGAGGACGAGGGCGGCGCGGGCGATGTCGCCGATCCGCTTCGGGCTGAGGGTGATGTGCTGCAGGCTGCGCCAGCGTTGCTTGAGTTCGGCGGCGGCGCGCTCGCCCAGGGCCCGGATGTGTCGTACGAGTGTGTTGAAGGCGCGGTTGTCGGTGTGGAGTGCCTTTTCGGACTGGCCCTTGGGGCGTCGGTGGGGAACGAGGATGCCGATGCCCGCGCCGATGTAGCCCTTGTCCGCCAGGGTGGGCAGGCCGTCGGCCGCCGCCTTGTACAGGGCTGGCAGCGCGTGCAGGTGGGCTGCGGTGATGTCCGGGGTGGAGCCGGGCTCGGCGTCGGAGACCCACAGCGACGTGCCGTCGGGAGCGGACAGGAACTGCACGTTCCCGCCGAATGCCTTGTGTCTCTGGCTGAACCACAGGTCGTTGCCGTTGTCCCGGACCCCGGCCACCCGGTCGCACTCGATCAGCGTCCCGTCCAGGATCACGTGGATCATGCCCTCCTGCCGGCAGCGGTCCAGGACCTGGTGCAGGTCGGGGGGCCCGCTCGGCCAGGACGTCGATGCCCTCGTGCAGGTATCGGTAGGCGGTGGCCTGGGAGATCCCGGCGTCGCGGGCCAGGCAGTGCACGCAGCCACGCTCGCAGAACCAGCGCAGCACCAGCACCGCCTGCCGGAACGGGCCCAGCGCCCGCGAGCCCTTCGGCGTCCCGATCCGGCGCCGGCGGGAGGCTAGTGCTCTGACCGCATAGGTTCGCCGGTTTGGTGATCGTGGCGGTTTGATGGGCGGTGACGTCCGATCCGACCGCTGGAGGCGCGGTGGCCGAGCCTGTCCGTGTGCGCAGACTGACCGACCAGGAGGGGCAGAAGCTGCAGCAGATCGTGCGTCGGGGCAGCACCAGCTCGGTGCGCTACCGGCGCGCGATGATGCTGCTGGCCTCGGCTGGCGGGAACCGGGGTGCCTGTGATTGCCCAGCTGGTGCAGGCCGACGAGGACACCGTCCGGGATGTGATCCACCGCTTCAACGAGATCGGCCTGGCCTGCCTGGACCCTCGGTGGGCGGGAGGCCGTCCCCGCCAACTCAGCTCTGACGAGGAGGACTTCGTCATCCAGACGGCCACCACCCGCCTCACCAAGCTCGGCCAGCCCTTTACCCGCTGGTCCCTGCGCAAGCTCGTCGCCTACCTGCGCAAAGTCCACGGCCGGATCATCCGGATCGGCCGCGAGGCGTTACGCTGCCTACTCGCCCGCCGCGGCATCACCTTCCAGCGCACCAAGACCTGGAAGGAATCTCCCGACCCCGACCGCGAGGCGAAGCTGGACCGGATCGAGGAGGTCCTTGACCGCTTCCCCGACCGGGTGTTCGCCTTCGACGAGTTCGGGCCACTGGGGATCCGTCCCACCGCGGGCTTGGGCTGGGCCGAGCGCAAACGCCCCGACCGACTGCCCGCCACCTACCACCGCACCCATGGCGTCCGGTATTTCCACGGCTGCTACTCGATCGGCGACAACCGGCTGTGGGGCGTCAACCACCGCAGGAAGGGTGCCGCGAACACGCTGACCGCGCTGAAGTCGATCCGCGCCGCCCGCCCGGACGGTGCCCCAATCTACGTGATCTTGGACAACCTGTCCGCCCACAAAGGCGCCGACGTCCGCCGCTGGGCGAAGACGAACAAGGTCGAGCTGTGCTTCGCCCCGACCTACGCGTCCTGGGCCAACCCGATCGAGGCGCACTTCGGACCCCTGAGGCAGTTCACCATCGCCAACTCCAACCACCCCAACCACACCGTGCAGACCCGAGCCCTGCACGCCTACCTGCGCTGGCGCAACGCCAACGCCCGCCACCGCGACGTCCTGGCCGCCGAACGCAAAGAACGCGCCCGCATCCGCAGCGAGAAAGGCATCCGCTGGGGCGGACGCCCCCTCAATACCGCAGCCTGGCCAACCGCGAACCGCAGCCCCGGAGCGCCGAACGGGCCGGTTCAGGAGAAGGACGGCGCCAGAGAAGGATGACTTAGGAGGCGGACGGCTCGATCTCCCCCGCGAAGACGATGACCTGGTCGATGAGGCTCCGCCGCAGATGGACGACGTCCGTTCCCGCCAGGCGGGGACCTCCATCCGGCGTGGTGAAGACCCACTGGTACCGGGCCCACTCGTCAGGCATGTCTACCGCCGAGCAGCGCACCATCGTGCCGGTCCCCGCCGGGTGGCGCCGGATGTCCAGCACGAACCGCTCGACCGCCTCGATCCCTTCGCTGCGGCCCAACGGCCCCCAGAAGATCACGTCCGAGGTCAGGGCCTGGGAGAGCAGCGCAGTCACATAGCTGTCGTCCGAGGCGTTGAACGCGGAGATGAACGTGTCGATCGCGGACCGCGCGGTCTCTTCCTGCATATGCCAGTAATACCAGTCGCTTCGCGAAACGCGGTCGGCCCGTGAGCCGTCTCCCGATCACGGTGAACCATCCCGGTCACAGCACTAGCAGCCGGGCGAGATGCTCCACGACATGGCGCGGGACGTCAAGCAGCGCAGCGTAGGTAACCAACGTGAAGCCTCTGGTTCAGCGGACATGATCTTGGCAGACCTGTTCCTACCAGGCGCTTCGCGTGCTCCGGAGCTTCGCGCAGATGGCTACCCCGAGAAGGCGTCGCCGGGCACGCTCCGCTCACCAATTGATTACTTGTCAACCGGGCACTCTGCGAGGATGACGCGGCTGGCAAACCGGTGATCGCGGCAGACACCGGACGCCGTTGCCGAGGGCCGAAGTCGTCATCGGGCCGACGCAAGGTACGTATCCAGGTCGTCGTCCGGCGTCCGGCTGCGCAACCACCGCAGCTTCCCATCGGTGATGCGGTAACGGTCGACGAGGTAAGTCCAGTCCCCGTCATCATCTTCGTACCGGAGGCACAGGAAGAAGTCAGCGTCGGCGAGAAACGGAGCCAATGCGGCAATACATCGCACATAGTCTTGGTAGGGGTGGTACACGCAGTCGGTATGAACCCGGACAAAGGACTCGGGTTCCTGGTGAAGCCAGAAAAGCCCCCTGACCCTTACGTCCATGCTGGAGAGAATCTTAATGAGTGCTGAGATGTGACGGCGCTCGAACCGCAGCACAGCGGTATGGTCGGACACCTCTGGGGAGATCTGGCGAACCCTCAATGGACCGTGGTAGATGAGGCGGCCGACGGGGACCTCCTCAACGGCCCGGAGAAGCTCCTCCTGGGTGGCACCCGGCTCGAGGAGGACGGCGGTTGGGTCATCGCGCATGCATCAAACGCTACAGCCCTGCGGGTAGCTGGACATGATGCTGACCTTGTCCGGGTCTTCGATGTCCCTACGCCTTGCTGATGTAAGTACTGGCGCAAGTCTTCATTGAGAAACCTCAATGGCAACAAGTTGACGATCAATCGATCACTCGGGCGGCCATCTTCTTTATTCCCGTGGCGCTGACCTATCCGGGGTAGATCCTCCGCGAACGCAGGGTTTCACGGGCTTAGACCGTTTCATTGCATGACTCCCATGGCGTCGGGTCCTTTCGTATGTACGAGAAAAATGACAAGCGTTGCATCAATGGATGGATCACTCTGGGGCCGGAGAACCCGAATGAGGGAGGGCCTTGGTTCTGGCGCAGACATCTCCCGGCAACCAGACAAGAGGGCCGACGGCCTGCCACAGGGGGCTTTCGGCCCTGGCAAGGGATTTTCCAGCATGGTCCGCTGGTCTCATCCATGCTGGAGGTGTACCGCCATGAAGGATAAGGCGATCCATGCGGCGATCGAGGCCGCCACCTGGGCCCCCTCGGTCCACAACACGCAGCCCTGGACCTTCGGCGTGTTCGGGGACGAGATCAGTCTGCGCGCCGACGTCGAACGCAAGCTCCCCGTGAGCGACCCGTCCGCTCGTGAACTGATCATCAGTTGCGGCGCCGCGCTCTACACCCTCCGGATGGCGGTGCGGGCCGCAGGCTATGAGCCCGTCGTCCGGATCCTGCCAGACCTCGACCGCCCGTCGCTGCTGGCCACCGTACGGCTCGGCGATTCGGTGACGCCGGACGAGACCGTCACAATGCTGGCCGGCGAGATCAAGCGGCGTCGTACCCATCGCGGCGGCTTCACCAATCTGCCCGTGCCTGACCGGGTGATCGAGCGACTGGTCCAGCAGGCGGCGGCCGAGAAGGTCAGGCTGGCGCAGATCCGCTCCCCCGAGGGAGTGGACGTGCTCGTCGCACTCACACAGGCCGCGCAGAGCGTGCAAAGACGGGACCGGACATTCGACCTGGAGGTGATCCGATGGTCCCGCCCGCCGGGCAGCTCCCGCCGCGACGGGGTGCCCGCCGATGCCTACCCACGTAAGGCGGTCTGTCGCTTCCCACAGCGTGACTACGCGCACGGACACGACTGGGGCGCCAACACCGACCAGAGCATGGCGACCTCGACCGGCATCGTGACGATCATGACGACGCCAGGCGACAGCCGCGAGGAGTGGATCGCCACAGGCCAGGCGTTGCAGCGGGTCCTGCTGCACGCCTCCGCCTACGGCGTCAGCGCTGCCTTCCACACCCAGGCGCTCGAGATGCACCAGCTGCGCGAGTTCCTCCGACACGAGCTATGCTCGGGCGACTATCCCCAGATGATCATGCGCCTGGGGGTCGTCTTCGACGACAGCCGGGGAGTGCGCCGTTCCTTGACGGAGGTCCTGGACTGAAGAAGTCGAAGGCCCTCCGAAGCGAACCGTCCGGCCCTGCGCCGCGATGGCGTGAGCGGTACACCGCCAAGACCACCTGACGTGCTGGCCGCGTACTCCTCCGCCGGCCCCGCCGACGCTTCCGGCGGCCTGTTTCTGACGCGATACCGACACCGGGATCTTGCCGTCGATTCGCTGGCCGTCCGATCCCAGGAGACTTCCGGCGATAACGTGCCCGAGTCGCACGGTTGCCAGTGCGGGGACCACATAGGTTCACCGGCTCGAGGAACTGGCCGCCCACGCCGCGAACGTGCCGTGCCCGCAGCGAGAAACAGCGATGCCGGGCCGGCCGCTCGCCCGAGCTGCCTGATCACTCAAGCCGTGAACGTTCGTGGAAACCGCACTATCCTTCCTGGAAGTGTTCGGGCGTGCTGATCTCCCTGGCCAGCGGCCCGAGCAGATTGGCTGTGAGCTGGTTGACCCGCAGCAGCAGGTCGTCCACGCTCAGGACGCCGACCACCGTGCCTGCCTCCACCACGGGCAATCGGCGGAAAGCGCTCCGCCGGAACATCTCGACCGCCACGTCCAGGTCGTCATCAGGCCGCACGGTGGCCGGATCCCTGGTCATGACCTCCTGCACCTGGGCCTGGTCGTCCCCTCCCTGTGCGAGCACCCGCAGCACCAGGTCGCGGTCGGTCACGATGCCGATGACCTCCCGTCCGTCGCTGATGACGACGCTGCCGACCCCGGAATGGTCCATCTGCCGGGCGATGTCACACACCGCCGTGTATGGCGGCACCACGACCACCGGCGTGGACATCACGCTCTTGATCTTCATGTCCTCCCCCTAACCGGACCATCGCAAGGCCGGTGTCGCCCAGATGACGGTCATGGCGGCCCCACCGAGCAGATCTCTAACGGCGAAACCGGCATGACCATCGGCGCGGCAGGTCAGGCAGCGGCGTGGGACAGCGCGAACCCCGTGGCCCCGAGTGCATGCCCTCCCCACCCCTCCACAGTGACGGTCAGCGCGGATCGCTCGAAGAGCCATTGGTCCCTCACATACGGGTCGTTCGCCCCAAGGCCTGGTGCCGCGCCACATGCTGCGCGGTCAGCCGATGCTGTCACGACGAACCCCTCGACCACGGTCCCGCAGGGATACCGTTGCGATCCACCTGGTCACGGCCATAGTCCTGACATCAGTGTGACGTTCGGCCCTGGTAGGGCGTGTCATCACGTTCTGCACTGGAAAGGGAGGGTTTCGATGGTTCTCCGACCAGTGGCTGATGTCGTACAGCAGCTCGGCCAGTGGTCGCACCGGCTGCGTGATGTCGTGCGTGAACACCGCCACGCCGACCGGTACCGGGTACGGCTCGAGCGCCCGCGAGGTGTCGTGGTGCAGCCGCGCCGAGGAGGCCGCGGTGGCGGTCAGCCAGTACAGCGAGATGTTGGTGAGCATCCGCTCGTCACTGATCGGCGAGCGAGGGCCGGTCCACTGCGCGGAGCCGTCGGCGATACAGGCCAGTTGGCCGACCGGCGAGTCGGTCAGCGCGTAGCCGATGGTCTGCGGGGTGAGGGCCTGCAAAGCCTGGAACGGCGGCCGGTTCGCCATCAGTTGTCTGACCTTGTTCAGCCGGGAACTCGTGCGTTGCGGACAGGTCGATATCGGCGTCCGGGACCGGCCGGGTCGGCAGGAAGTTGACGTGCGCCCCGACAAGCCGCTCGGGTGCCACCGCGCCGAGCGCCATTGAGGCGCCCGAGCCGAAGTCGCCGCCCCGCGCGCCGTAGCGCTCGTACCCGAGACGGCGCGTCAGCTCGGCCCAGGCCCGCGCGACCCGGACGATGTCCCAGCCGCGCTCGTGGGTCGGCCCGGAGAAGCCGTACCCCGGGATGGAGGGTCACCAGGTGGAAGTCGCGCGATAGCGGCTCGATGACGTCGAGGCACCGCTGGGCCACGCGGACGCTGACGCCTTCGATGGTGCCCTGTACGTGCACACCGGTGACCGTTGCGCCACCAGCCGCCGGCGAAGAAGCCGGAGGCGTCCATGTCGTGGACCATCGTGGCCAGGGTGGTGGTCAGGTAGGTCGCGAAGCGCTGCTCGGCGGGTGCGAGTACCCGGTGGGTGATGGCGCGCGGCGGCGTGGAAGCCGGGGCGCTCCTCGGCGAGCGCCAGGGCGATCTCCCAGCAGCGCGCCGCCACGTTGGCCACCGGTCCGGCCGTCGGCCGGGGACGGGCACCCGCTGACCGGCGGACCGGATGTCCCAGTCGGTCCGGTGTCGCGCTACTTCGCGATCGCCTCGCGTACGGACGGGACGATCTCCTGGGCCCAGCGGGCCAGGACGGTGAGGTCCGGGGCGCCGTGGCCGGCGGAGAAGAGCGTGAAGCCGGACGCGCCGTGCTCCAGCACGGCTCCGGTCAGTTCCTCGACCCACTGGTCGACGGAGCCGCCGAGCCAGCGGCCGTCGCGGTCGCGGGTGGCGGGCAGCGGCCGGTCGGTGATGCGGCCGGGGAGGTTGAAGACCGTGCGGATCTCGCTCGGATCGCGGCCGACGGACGCTGCGGCCTCGTCGATGATGGGCCGCGAGGCCCAGTAGCGTTCGCTGAGCCAGTCGGCCGCATGGCCGGGGATCCAGCCGTCGGCCACGCGGCCGGTGGCGGCCAGTGATTTCGAGCCGACCGATCCTGTCCATACGGGAGGCGCGGCGACGGGAGCGGGCTCGATCTGGTTCACCCGGTAGTGGTTGCCCTCGTAGGTGACCGGAGGGCCGCCGCCCGACAGCAGCTTGACCAGGACGATGGCCTCCTCGAAGGCGTCCACGGCCTCGCCGGGCGTCAGCCGCGGCACTCCCATGTCGGCGATGCGATCCCACAGCCCGCCGGCGCCCATGCCGAGCACGACGCGGCCGCCCGACAGTGCCGACAGCGAGGTCACCGTCCTGGCCAGCATGGCAGGAGGCCGGGTCGGCAGGTTGGTGACGTTGGCGAAGCCGGCGATGTGCTCCGTACGCCCGAGGATGAAGCCGAGCGCGGCGTAAGCGTCCAGGCGCCCGCCGATGTAGGGATGGTCCGACAGGGTGAAGATGTCGAGCCCGTCCCGGTCGGCCTGCTGGGCCATGCGCAGCAGCTCGGGTATGTCGTCGATGCCGGGATGCGTGCCAAGGCCGAAGACGACGTTATGCGCGGACAATGTTCTGCCTTTCTGTGCAAAGGGAGATGTTCACCAGGCGTACGCTTCCGGCGCGGGCTTGGCGCCGTTCGGCCCGGGCGGCGGGAACAGCTCGTCCAGCCTGGCCAGCGTGCCCTCGTCAAGGGTGATCGCCAGGGCCCTGAGCGAGCCGTCGAGCTGCCCGACCGTGCGCGGCCCGATGATCGGCCCGGTCACGCCGTCCCGCGTGAGCAACCAGGCCAGCCCGACGTCAGCGGGATCCTCGCCGATGGCGGCGCACATCTTCTCGTACGCCTCGATCTTTTCGAGGTGTTCGGCGAGGGTGCGGGCCGACCGCCCGGAATCGCCGCGGGAGGCGCCACCCTCCTTCTGCTTGCGCAGGACGCCGCCGAGAACACCGCCGTGCAGCGGCGACCACGGGATCACGCCCAGCCCATAGTGCCGCGCCGCGGGCAGCACCTCCAGTTCGGCCCAGCGGTTCATCAGGTTGTAGATCGACTGCTCGGCGACCAGACCGAGCATGTGCCGCGAGCGCGCCGCCTCCTGCGCCTGTGCCAGGTGCCAGCCGGCGAAGTTGGACGAGCCGAAGTAGAGCACCTTGCCCTGCTGGCGCAGGACGCTGAAGGCCTCCCAGATCTCCTCCCACGGCGTGCTCCTGTCGATGTGGTGCATCTGGTACACGTCGATGTGGTCGGTGCCCATCCGCTGGAGCGAGGCGTCGCACGCGCGCCGGATGTGCAGCGCGGACAGGCGGCTGTCGTTGGGCCACTCGCCCGTCGGGAGGTAGAGCTTGGTGGCCAGGACGGTCCTGTCGCGCCTGCCGCCCCCGGTGGCGAACCACCGGCCGATGATCTGCTCGGTGCGGCCTTCGCCGTACACGTCGGCGGTGTCGAAGAAGTTGATGCCGTGCTCGTGCGCACGGTTCATGATCGTGTGGCTGTCTTGTTCGGACGTTTCCGTCCCGAAGTTCATCGTGCCCAGGACGAGCCTGGACACGGAGAGGCCGCTGCGGCCGAGCCGGGTGTAGTCCATGTCAGGCGGCGCCGAACTGCTCGGTGAAGCGGCCGGTGAACAGGTCGGCCCCCTTGTACGCCGAGACGGTCTCGGCCGGGACGACGGCCGGTCCGTCGGGGGTGGGCAACTGGCCGACACCCCTACGCGGGCCGAGGGGCAGCAGGATCATGGGGTGGGGGAGCGGCTGGTAGGTGGCCGTCGGCTGCTCGCCGCGCAGCTGGGCGATGATGTTCTGGGCCACCACCTCCGCATGCTGCATCGCGTACCCGGCCATCTTGGCCTCGGCCACGTCGGTGATGTCGCCGATGGCGTAGACGTGGTCGTATCCGTGCACGTTGAGGGTCTCGCTGACGGGAACCTGCCCCTGCGGCGTACGAGTCGTCAGCCGGCCGCCGGCGAGGTAGTCGCTGTTGACGCGCACCCCGTGCGCGCGGAACCAGATGTCGGCGGTGATCTCCTCCCCTCCGGTCGTCGTGACGGTGAACGTCGCCGCCTGGCCGGGCTCGGTCGCCGGAGGCGTGGTCAGGCCTGTGCCCAGCCGCAGGTGAATGTCCAGCTCGTCGAGCTGGCGGTGCAGTTCCTCGCGCATCTCCGCAGGGAAGGTGTCCATCAGTCGCTCGGCCGGGTCGACGAGGGTCACGTGCTTGTGCGGCCAGACCTCCTTGATCTCCCCGGCCAGTTCCAGGCCTACCGGCCCGGCGCCGAGGATCAGCACCCGCTCGGAACCCGCCAGTTCCTTGTGCGTCCTGAGCAGGTCGTCCAGAACGCCGTCCGTGGAGTCAGAGGTGGGCTTGGCGGGGTAGGCGTAGCTGGAGCCGGTGGCCAGGACCAGGTAGTCGGCCTCGACCCGCCGGCCTGAGGCCAGGGTGACGCCGCCGGGGTCCACCGAGACCGCGCGGTCGCGCACCACCGTGCCGTGCCTGAGCCACTGGTCGTAGGGGAAGAACATGTTGTGCGCCCAGTCGGGCTGGGTCAGCGCCCGCAGCGAGCCGGCCGAGTTGATGAACGAGTCACGCGGATCGATGAGGACGACGTCGGCCTCGGGGTCCAGCGCCTTGGCGACTGCGGAACCACCGTAACCTCCGCCGATGACCACGACTGTACGACTCATGATGCACGCTCCAACAAAAAGGGTTGCAGTTCGTGTCACGAACAATATTGGTTCGTAGCACGAACTGCAACTCCTTCTTTGATTCAGCGTGCGGGATCCGGTTCCAGGAAGACGGTGGGAACCTTGTTGTCCGTCACGACGCGGCCGAGCAGGGCGGCGAGTGCGTCGCGCTCCGCTGGGGCGAACCCCGAGGTCAGTTCTTCGACGCGGCGGCAGGTCTCGGTGTAGAACTCGTCGGCGAGCTTGGCGCCCCGCCTGGTGAGCGCCACTCGTACCGCACGCGAGTCCTGCGGGTCGGATGCGCGCTGGACCAGACCGTTGCGCTCGGTGCGGTCCACCAGGCCGGTCAGGCTCGACTTGGCCAGGCCGAGCACCGCGCCCAGCTCGCTCATGCCGTACGGCTGCGCCATCAGGACGCACAGCAACTGGCCCTGCTGCTGGGTGAGGCCGTACTCGCGGGCGGAATCTGCGTACACGGCATTCACCAGGAACGTGGACCGCACCAGCGCGGCCACCGTCCCGATCTGACCGTCATCATGCTTACTCACTTGGCCAGAGTAACAAATTCGTGGGACGAACTACCGCCTCCTGGGCGGGTTCTGTGCCGGACGCGCACGATGCCGGGAACGGATCTGGCGATCACGCGCCTACCGCCGGCCGCGGCTGACGGCGGCTGTCCCGGCAACGGGGACCTGTCCCGACCCGGCCCCAACGTGTATGCCCTCGGCCATCACCACGTTCGTGGCAACATGAGCCCGTACGAGGGTGCCCGGCACATCCCCTGGGTGGGCGGGCGCGAGCTGTCCATGGCCGCCAGCCGGTACTTTTCCATCGGGCAAGCCGAACGAGGCGGTCGCGGACGTGGTCAACGCGCACGCCCGGCTGGACATGTCCCAGGCGTGGGGGAACGGCAGCACCCCCGTGGCCGCGGACGGCGGCCGCCTGCGAATCTCACCTCGATATCGGTTTGACCCGGCTGCATGACGGGGCGCGCGAGCGCGGTGCAGCCGTGGCCGACCTCGCTCGCAAGGTCGTCATCCCCGCCGGCTGGAACAAGGGTCCGGACCCGCACGCGTCGGCTGGTTCGTCGCAACGCCTGTCAACGAGGCGCCGTTGGCGTTACCAGCTCCGTTCGAGCGTGAGCAGCGGCTCAGAGAACACGGGCGCCGGTGCGTCGGGATCTGCGGCGACAGCCTGCTCCAGCCGGCGGAAGCCGGTCTCCAGCTCGTCGGGACTGAGCTGAGCGAAGAACGAAAGAGTGCGCAGGCGCAGCCGTTCGAGCATGTCACCGCGGGTGCCGGAGGACGGCTCGGTAACCGTGCCGAAGCCGGCAACGCGCCAGCCGGCCGACGTGAACATCGCGATGACCTCGTGCAGCGGCTGAAACAGCGAGGCGTCCGCCTCGAAGCCGCGGGGGAAGTGCTCCAGCCACCACGGCCTGGGATGGTGGTCGCTGAAGTTCGCGCGCAGGAGCAGCCGCCCGCCGGGCCTGAGCACCCTGGCCAGCTCCCGGGCCGCCCGCGGCTTGTCCTGGACGTGGTGCCAGGACAAGAACATGAGAGCGTAGTCGGCGCTTCTGGACGGCACTGGCATGTCCTCCGCCGAGCCTGCCAGATACCGCACATCGGGATGCAGGGACTGCGCCTGCGCTGTCTCGCGCATGCGGACCGACGGCTCGACGCCGGTGACCGGCCCGAACGCTCGCGCCAGCGCGGGGGTGAACCTGCCGGTCCCTGAGCCGACGTCCAGCCCGGCCAGCGGACGCCGCTCGGGCAGTACCGCTCCGAAGGCGCTGATCCATGCCTGCAGCTGCTGCTCGGCAAGCGCGCGGCCACGCGCGTAGTCCTGGTACTGCTCCGTGTTGTAGTCGATCCGCCTCATCGCAGCTCCCGCCGCGTCATCCGGGCTATGGCAATCGGCCCGATATATCGAGTTGATACATCGGCACGATATGCGGTGTGGCGTCATGCCGCAAGACGGGCCCAGCGGTCGGCGTGCTTACACCGTGGCCGCCGGCCAGGTCTAGGGTCGCGGCCGGCTATGACCTGTCCCACGGGGTGCTTCGGGTGGGCGATCTCGACGGTTGATCGTCCGCCGGGACGAACCGGCGGGCCGCCTGTGGTGGAAGCGGACGAACGCGGTCCGTTCGCCCTGGCCTATGCTCCAGCGGAGATGGAGTCAGGAGGGATGCCGGTGTCGAAGTTCGATGAGGTCAGCGCATGGCTGCGAAGCCGGCTGCCGGACCTGCTCGCCGAGAACCGGGTGCCAGGGGCGGCGGTGGCGGTCTGCGCCGGCGACGAGTCGGTGGACGTCGCGGCCGGGGTGCTGAACACGGCCACCGGCGTCGAGGCCACGACCGGCTCGCTCTTCCAGATCGGCTCGATCACCAAGGTGCTGACCGCGACGCTGGCCATGCAGCTGGTCGACGAGGGCAGGCTCGACCTCGACGCACCGGTGCGCGCCTACCTGCCCGGCTTCGTGATCGCCGATGAGCGCGCGGCCGCGCGGATCACCGTGCGGCAGCTGCTGTGCCACGTCTCGGGCTTCGAGGGCGACATCTTCACCGACACCGGCAAGGGTGACGACTGCCTCGAGAAGTACGTCGACCTCTTGCACGACGTGCCGCAGCTGTTCGAGCCAGGGGAGATGTTCTCCTACAACAACGCCGGCTTCTGCGTCTTGGGGCGAATCGTCGAGGTTGTCCGGGGCAGGCCGTTCGACGACTGCATGCGGGCGCACCTGTTCGAGCCCCTGGGCCTGACGCACGCTGCGAACGACCCGTACGACGCGATCCTCCACCGCACCGCGGTCGGGCACATCGAGCAGGAGCCCGGAGGCCCGCTCGCACCCACCCGCGTCTGGGCGCTGGCCCGATCGAACGCGCCGGCCGGCTCGATGCTGGCGATGCGCGCCCGCGACCTGCTGGCCTTCGCCCGCATGCACCTGGCCGGCGGCCGGGGACCGGACGGCCGCGCCGTGCTCAGCCAGGAGAGCGTCCGGGCCATGCGGCAGCCGCAGGTCGCACAGCCCGACCTCGACCAGGGCACCGGCTGGGGCCTCGGCTGGGAGCTCTTTTACCGCCCCGACCGGGCGATCTTCGGTCACGACGGCAACACCATCGGCCAGTCAGCGTTCCTGCGCGTGGTCCCGGAGCGCGACGTGGCGCTGGTGATCCTCACCAACGGCGGCTCCCCGAAGCCGGTCTTCCGCGAGCTCGCCGGACGTCTGCTCGGCGAACTCGCCGAAGTTGAGCCGGGCGAGGTGCCCCGGCCGGACCTGGCCGCGCGCCTGCTGGACGCCGCCCGCTACGTCGGCACCTACCTGTCGAGCACCTCGCGGACCACGGTGAGCCAGGACGCCGAAGGGCGGCTGTGGCTGGACCGCGTCCCCCTCGGCGTCACCGCCGACCTGGACGAGGCGCCGTACCGCACTGAGCTGGTCGCCTGGCGCGGCGACTCGGTGCTCCCGACCGAATCCGAAGGGGGCGTCGGCGCGCCGCTCGCCTTCCTCGGAGACGACGGGCAAGGGCGCGCCCTCTACCTGCACACCGGCCGGGCCGACCGGCGCGTGCCGTCCTGAACGCGTAGAAGGATCGCTGAAGAGGTGGGATCGGCGTCCTGCCGTCAGACGGTGGTTGGCTCGAGGGTCCAGACGCCGCCGTGTGGGTGAGTCCACGGTGGACGGCGTGCGGCGGGTGTGTAACCAGGCCTCGTCGGTGACGCCGCGTCCGCTCGTGGTGGTGGTGTATCGGCCCGCAGCGGGCATTCGATGCACCGTTTCTTGACCTGCGCTACTTCTTGAACCGCGCGATTCGGGTGCCGCCGGCTTGCGGCCGCCCCAGGACGACGGTGTGTCCACCCGGGGCCGACGGTCAGGTCTCCGCACACACTCCAGCCGGCGTCTCCATCAGAGTGATCATCCGGATCATGCTCTGACTACCGCGATCCGGCACACGACAAGACCGGCCGGCCCACCGCCCCGACCCCTCACCGCCTATGACCGTTGACGCTCAGCCGTCTGTCTTGGAATCAGTCGTCCAGCCGTTCACGGTTCCCGCTCCGCCGCGACGGCTCCCGGCGATCAGTTCGTCGAACTGGACGAACGCGGACTTCAAGGTTCGATCGAAGCGACGAACACCGCCAGGTGATCGCGCCCCACTATCGTCGAATGGATTGGGAGAGCACGGCCCTGAGCACGGCCGATGGTTCCAGGAAAGCGGATGCCGGTCGCGTGCTGACGATCCGTGACCTGTCGGTCGAGATCCGGCGGGGCGATCGGGTCGTCCGCCCCGTCTCCGGCGTCAGCCTGACGCTCGACCGCGGCGAGACGCTGGGGATCGTCGGCGAGACCGGGTCCGGCAAGTCGATGACCGGTCTGGCGATCATGGGCATGCTGCCGGCCGGCGGCCGGGTCACCGCCGGCTCGATCGACCTGGACGGCAGGGAACTCGTCGGGCTGGCCGCCGCGCAGTACCGCGTGATCAGGGGCAACGACGTGGCGATGGTCTTCCAGGACTCGATGACCGCGCTGAACCCGACCAAGCGCATCGGCGAGCAGGTCGCCGAGCCGGTGCGGCTGCACCGGGGCGCCTCGAAGCGGGAGGCGCGCGCCCGCGCCGAGGAGATGCTGGCCCTCGTGGGGCTGCCGCGGCCGGCCGAGCGGCTGGACGACTTCCCGCACCAGCTCTCCGGCGGCATGCGGCAGCGCGTGATGATCGCGATGGCGCTGGTCTGCGAGCCCCGGCTCGTCATCGCCGACGAGCCGACCACCGCGCTCGACGTCACCATCCAGGCGGAGATCCTCGACCTCCTCGACGACCTCAGGTCCCGGCTGGGCATGTCGATGATCCTGGTAACCCACGACATGGGGGTGATCGCCCGGCACGCCGACCGCGTCGGGGTGATGTACGCCGGGCGCGTGGCCGAGACAGGGCCGACTCCCGTGTTGTTCGGCCGGACGCGGCACCGCTACACCCAGGCGCTGCTCTCCTCGATCCCGTCGCTCACGCAGGACCGCCGCGAGGAGCTTTACAGCATCCCCGGGGCGCCGCCGGACCTGACCGTGGTCCAGGCGGGCTGCCCTTTCGCGCCACGCTGCGCCGCCGTGACCGACCGGTGCCGCGAGGAGCCCCCGCCGCCCGCGGCCGAGGCCGATGACCACGCCTACGCCTGCTGGCACCCCGCCGACGGCCCGGCCGTCAGGGGCCGCGCGCGGCTGGTCGTCCCGGCGCCGGCCGTCACGGAGCCGCGCCTGCGCGTGGTCGACCTCCGGCGCGAGTACCCGGCGGGCAGCGCGGGCCTGCTCGGCGGCCGCCGTACCGTCAAGGCGGTCTCGGGCGTGAGCTTCGAGGTGGCGGCGGGGGAGACCTTCGGGCTCGTCGGCGAGTCGGGCTGCGGCAAGTCCTCCCTGGGCCGCATGCTCGTCGCTCTCGACCGGCCCACCTACGGCGAGGTGATCTTCGACGGCGAGCCGGTCACCCGGATGAGCGCCCGTGCGCTGGGGCCCCGCCGTACCCAGCTGCAGATGATGTTCCAGGACTCCAACGCCTCCCTCGACCCCCGCATGCGCATCGGCGCGATCCTGCGCGAACCCCTGGCCATCCAGGGGGTTGGCACCCGCGCCCAGCGCACCGCCCGCGCCGGCGAGCTGCTGCGGGACGTGGGCCTGCCGGCGAGCGTGCTGGAGCGCTACCCCTACGAGCTGTCCGGTGGGCAGCGGCAGCGGGTGGGCCTGGCCCGCGCGCTCGCCCTGGACCCGAAGGTGCTGGTCGCCGACGAGCCGGTCAGCGCGCTGGACGTCTCCATCCGCTCGCAGGTCCTCAACCTGATGCGCCGCATCCAGCTCGAACGCGGGCTCAGCAGCGTGGTGATTTCGCACGACCTCGCGGTGGTGCGGTACCTCGCCGACCGCGTCGGCGTCATGTACCTGGGCAAGCTGGTCGAGACCGGCACCACCGAGGAGGTGTACGGCTCAGCCGCGCACCCCTATACCGCGGGGCTGCTGGCGGCGATCCCGGACGCCGACCCCGAGGCGCCGCGAGCCCCGGCGGCCGCGAGGGTGCGCGGCGAGCTGCCGAGCCCCATAGACCCGCCGAGCGGCTGCCGGTTCCGCACCCGGTGCGCCTTGGCGAGCGAGTTGTGCGCCCAGAAGGAGCCCCCCTTGACGCCGGTCACCGGCACCCATCACGTCGCCTGCCACCACCCACTGCGCCGAGAGGAGTCGCGCTCATGACCTGGTACGTGCTCCGCCGCCTGGCGGTCTCGCTCCTCGTCCTGCTCGGGATCTCCGCGGTCGTCTTCCTCATGCTGCACCTGGTGTCGGACAGCCCGGGACGCGTCGTCCTCGGGCAGCGCGCCTCGCCGGAGGCCGTGTCGGACTTCAACCGGGCGCACGGCTTCGACCGTCCGGTCGTCGTGCAGTACGTCAGCTACCTCGGCCAGCTGCTCCAGGGCGACCTGGGCCGGTCGTACAAGCTGAACGAGAACGTGGGCACGCTACTGGCCCTGAACGCCGGCCGCAGCGCGATGGTGTCGCTGGCCGGGCTGGTGCTGGCGCTGCTGATCGCGGTCCCGCTCGGCGTCCTGCAGGCGGTCCGGCGCAACAGCGTCGTCGACCGGGTCGCCACCGCCGCGTCGTACGTGCTCTACGCGACGCCGTCGTTCCTGGTCGGGCTGCTGCTGATCGCCGTCTTCAGCCAGACGATCCCGATCTTCCCGGCGGAGGCGTCGCAGTCGCACTCGCCGTGGGTGGTCTTCACCGATCCGCGGGCGATGGCGCTGCCGGTCATCACGCTAGCCGTCACCAGCGTCGCGGTCTTCGCGCAGTACCAGCGTTCCGCCGCCCTCGACCAGCTCGGCCAGGACTACATCCGGGTCGCGCGCGCCAAGGGCCTGCCGGAGCGGCTGATCCTCACCCGCCATCTGCTGCGCAACGCCTGCCTGCCGCTGGTCATGCTGGTCGGCACGCTCGTCCCCACGCTGCTGGCGGGCAATCTGATCGTCGAGTCTCTCTTCAACTATCCCGGCCTGGGCCTGCTGTTCCTCAACAGCCTGCAGCGCGAGGACTACCCGGTGCTCCTGGCCTACACCCTCATCGGCGGCGTGCTGACCGTGGCCGGCAACTTCATCGCCGACGTCGTGGTGGCGGCCGCCGACCGCCGAATCGAGCTGAGCACATGACCGCACCAGACGTGACCGCCGCGCCATCCCTCGAGGCCGAGACGCCGGCGGAGAGGAATCCGGTCTCGATCAGGTCGGTCCTGCGCGGGCTGCGCCGGCATCCGCTCGGCCTGGCCGGCGGGCTGCTCCTGCTGCTCATCGCCGGGTTCTGCTTCCTCGGGCCGCTGTTCTACCAGACCAACCAGACCGACGTGGACCTGGTCAACGCGGCCCTGCCGCCCGGCCCCGGCTACCCGCTCGGGACCGACACCAACGGCTTCGACGTGCTGGGCCGGCTGATGTCCGGCGGCCAGGTGTCGCTGCAGATCGGGCTGCTGGCCGCGCTCTTCGCCACCACGATCGGCACCGTCTACGGGGCCGTGGCAGGGCTGGCCGGGGGCGTGGTCGACGGGTTCATGATGCGGCTGGTCGACGTCATGCTGTCGATCCCGTTCCTGTTCTTCGTACTGATCCTGTCGGCCCGCTTCCACGCCGACGCGCTGTCGCTGAGCCTCGTCATCGGCGGGTTCTCCTGGCTGGTCTCCGCCCGGTTGGTGCGCGGCGAGGTGCTGACCCTACGGGTGAGGGAGTTCGTGCTGGCCGCCAAGCTGATGGGCGCCTCCCGTCGGCGGATCATCCTCACCCACCTGATCCCGAACGCGCTCGGCGTCATCATCGTCAACATCACCTTCCAGGTCGCCGACGCCGTCCTGGTCGTCGCCGCCCTGGGCTTCCTGGGCTTCGGCCTGACCTACCCCACCGCCGACTGGGGCAGCCAGCTGGCCAGCGGCGTCACCTACATCTCCGCCGACTACTGGTGGCTGATCTACCCGGTCGGCGGCTGCATCATCCTCACCGTGCTCGCGCTCAACCTGCTCGCCGACGCGCTCCGCGACGCGGTCGGGCGGCGGGCCGACTGATGACCTGTTCACCAGGACGGAGGCGGGCGCGCGGAATTGTCCGCACCGCCGAACACGGGCCGAAGCCGCTGGTGCATCGTCGACGCACCCCGCACACCTCTTCAGGGAGCCATCTATGAAGCACCGAGGCCGCCTCTCCGTGGCCCTCGTCGCCGCCGTCGCCGTGCTGGCCACAGCGTGCAGCGGCGGCGGGGGAACGACGAAGGACATCGCCGACAGCTACACCGCCAAGCCCACGCAGACCGGCACCCCCAAGCAGGGCGGGACCGCCACGGTCGCGCTGACCCCCGGGCTCAGCCCCAACTACATCTACCCCTACCCGCCGGCGGCCGCCAACGGCACCGTCATCGCCCGCGGCCAGCTGTGGCGCTCCCTCTACCGGCCCAGCGGCGAGGGCGACCAGGTCGCCGACGCCGAGCTGAGCCTGGCCGAGCCGCCCGTCTACAACCCCGGCCGCGACACCGTGACCATCAAGATGAAGGACTACAAGTGGTCCAACGGCAAGCCGGTCACGGCCGATGACGTCGTCTTCTCCCTCGCCCTGCTCAAAGCCGCCCTCGCGGAGAGCCCGGCCAACTGGAGCTTCTACACCCCCGGCCAGTTCCCCGACGGCGTGAGCGCCGAGGCCGCCGCGCCCGACACGCTCACCCTCAAGCTGGAGACCGCGTACAACCCGTCGTACCTGCTGTCCATGCTGACGCTGCTGTACGTGCTGCCCTCCACCGAGTGGAACATCGCCGCAACCGGCGGCCCGCACCTCGACTACAAGCAGCCGAAGAACGCCAAGGCGATCTACAAGTACCTCACCAAGGAGTCGGAGTCGCAGGCCACCTTCGCCGGCAACCCGCTCTGGCAGGTCGTCAACGGCCCCTACCGGCTCAAGAGCTTCGACCCGACGACCGGCTCGTTCTCCCTGGCGCGCAACGAGTCCTACAGCGGACCGGGGGAGTCGCGGCTCGACCAGATCGACTTCAAGGCCTTCACCTCCGCCGCCGCCGTGCTCAACCAGTTCAAGGCCGGCAACCTGACCGTCGGCACGCTGGACTCCAGCTTCGCCACCCAGATCGGCGAGCTGAAGGCCAAGGGCTACAACGTGTACGGCGCGCCCGCCCCCGCCCGGTTCGACTCGCTCGTCATCAACTTCGCGAACACCGTCGACAACTTCGACAAGGTGATCGCACAGCCGTACGTTCGCCAGGCCCTGCAGCGGCTGATCGACCAGCAGGGCTACATCGCCGGCCGCGGCATCTACAACGGCGCCGGCTCCCCGAACTACAGCACCGCGGGCACCGGATCCCCCTACCCGCCCGCCTTCGGCGACCAGCCGCCCTACCCCTACGACCCGGCCGCCGCCGAGAAGCTGCTCACCGACAACGGCTGGAAGGTGGCGCCGAACGGCTCCACCACCTGCCAGCGTCCCGGCACCGGGCCCGGCCAGTGCGGCGCGGACATCCCGCAGGGGCAGAAGATCAGCTTCACCCTGGCCTCCGCCAGCTCGCCGGCCTTCGTCGGCGCGCGTGACGTCGCCTTCGCCTCGGCGGCCAAGAAGCTTGGCATCGACGTCAAGATCGTGACCAAGTCGCTCAACTACATGTACGCCAACTACGGCAACACCTTCGCTCCCGCCACCAAGAACGAGTGGGCGATGCAGGACTACGGCCCTCTCTACCTGGCGGCCGGCTACCCGAGCAGCAACACGGTGTTCAACACCGAGGGCAGCTTCAATCTCGGCAGCTACAAGAACGCCGAGGTGGACAAGCTGATCGGCGCCTCGACCTTCGGGGCGGACGAGAAGTCGCTTTCGGCCGAGGTGACCAGCCTCGCCCAGGACCTGCCGGTGCTCTTCCTCCCGACCCCGCACACGCTGGTGGTGTGGAAGAACACCCTGTCGGGCCCGCAGTCGTCGTTCAACGCCCTGATCAGCTTCCTGTACACGCCGGAACTATGGTACTTCCACGGCTAGCGCGAGACCTGGCCGGCGACGCCAGGGTGGTGGCCCTCGGCGAGGGCGCGCACAACGTCACGGAGTTCTACGAGCTCAAGGACGAGCTGTTCCGCCTGCTCGTCGAGGAGCACGGGTTCACCGCCTTCGTGATGGAGTCGGGCTTCGCCGAGGGGCTGGCCGTCGACGCGTGGATCCACGGCGGGCCCGGCAAGGTCGAGACGGTCGCCCGCGACGGCATCACCTACCGGTTCGGCGAGTGCGAGCCGATGCGGCGGCAGCTGACGTGGATGCGCGGGTGGAACGCCGCGAACCTCGCGAAGGTCAGCTTCTACGGCATGGACCTGCCCGGCTCCTCCACCTCGCCAGGACCGGCCGTGCGCGCTTGCCTCGACCGGCTGCCGGAGCTCCCTGGCGACGAGGAGCTCCGTCGCCTCAGCGACCTGGGCGGCCGGACCGAGGCGGCGATCCGCTACCGGGCCATGCCCGCCGCCGAGCGGGCCCGGCTGCTCGACGGCCTCCGCCACCTGGTGGAGCGTACGGCGGCGCACGACGACGGGGTCGTGCGCCGGTGCGGGGCCTCGATCGGGGCCTTCCTCGCCGAGCTGGACGTGCCGCGGGCCGGGCCGTACCCGCGCGACGTGTTCATGGCCGACACTGTGCGCTGGATCCTGGAGCGCGAGGAGCGGATCGTCGTGAGCGCGCACAACGCGCATGTCAGGCGCACGCCGCTGCACGGCCGGCCGATGCTCGGCGGCCTGCTCGGCGAGGGGTCCGTCGTCATCGGGATGACGTACGGCTCCGGCCCCGAGGTGCGCTTCACACAGCGCTCGCCACGCCCGTTCGACTGCGACGTCTCCCTCCACGAGCGCACCCTGCCGCCCAACGCCATCGAGTCGCGGCTGGAGCGCCTCGGCCCGCCCGTCGCCGCTGTAGACCTGCGCCACGCGCCGGCCGGGCTGTTCGACGGGGTGGACGGCACGCTGGCCGCCGGCGGCCTCGAACCCGTCGACGATTTCCCCGCCGCCTACGACGCGCTCATCCACGTCCGCCGGGTGACCAGGGTCCCCGGCGCGTTCGAACGGCTCCGCGCGGAGTTCGAGTCCGTAGCCCAGCCCCCAGAAGAGCCGGAGTCACCGTGACCGCCGCCTACCCGCCCGCCCGCACCGTCGAGGTCTTCGAGGACGTCGCAGGCGTGCGCGTGCCCGACCCCTACCGCTGGCTGGAGAAGGAGACCCAGGAGGTGCGGCAGTGGCAGCGGCGGCAGGCCGAGCTCGCCACCGCCGCCGTCTACGCCGGCCAGGATCCGGAGGCCGTCCGCGACCTGATCCGCGCCTGCGACGCCGGCTCCCGCCCGGACCTGCCGAAGTACGCCTCCGGCCGCTGGTTCCGCGTCGTGACCCCGCCCGGGGGCTCGGCGCCCGTGGTGGTCGTCTCCGACGAGCCCCTCGGAGACGGGCGGAAGGTCGTCGCCCTGGCCGGATCAGGCGAGGGCGAGCACCCGCCGGTCGTGTCCTGGCTGGCGCCCGCGCCCGACGGCCGCGTCCTGGCACTCGGCCTGTGCACCGACGGCAGCGAGCACAACACCATCCGGCTCGTCGACGTCGCCTCAGGGAGGCAGTTCGACGGCGCGCCCGAGCAGGTTTTGCACAGCGCGTGGGCGGGCGGCGTCTCGTGGCTGCCGGACAGCACGGGCTTCTACTTCTTCGCGCTCACCGGCACGCCGGAGGAGTTCCGGCAGGCGGTCTTCCTCCACCGGCTCGGCGGCGGAACCGAACCGGAGCCGATCCCGGTCGGCGAGGGCTCCCGCGAGTACACGCTCGTCCAGATGTCGACCGGCAGCCGCTGGGCCGTCGCCGCCCACCGGGTGGGCAGCCCCGTCCCGGTCGCGGTGCGCGACCTGTCCGACCCCGATACGGCCTGGCGGCCCTTCGTCACCGGGTGCACGGGGACGATCGCCGGGCACGTCGTGGGCGACCGCTACATCGCGGTGACCGACGTCGACGCCCCGCGCGGCAGGGTGGTCGCCATCCCGTTCGACGCGGCCGACCCCGGCGACCCTGCCGGGTGGACCGAGCTCGTCCCGGAGGGGGACACGGTGCTGCGCTCCCTCACCCCCGTCGGCGAGCACCTCTACCTCAGCGAGTTCGACCGGACCTTCGCCAGGGTGCGCATCCTCGACCGCTCGGGAGCCGTCACCGGCGAGGTCCCCCTCCCCGGCCGGGGAGCGCTCGCCGCGCCCTTCTTCCCGCTGACCGCCCTGGCCACCGGCACGCCCGCGGCCGACTTCGTCTTCGCCTTCTCCACCCTCACCAGCTCCTGGGGCGTCTACCGGCACCGGCCAGGCGAGTCGGAACCGGAGACGCTGACGCCCCCCGCGATCGTCCTCGACGCCGTGCTGGAGGAGGGCGAGGCCATCGCGCCCGACGGCGTCGCCGTGCCGTACCACGTGGTGCGCGGCGCCGGCGGTGATCCGGCGCCGGTGCTGATCTCCGCGTACGGCGCGGCCAACGTGCCGCTCCTGCCGCAGTACCAGCCCGACCTGGCCGCCTTCGTCGCCGCCGGAGGTGTGCTGGTCCAGGCGTACCTGCGTGGCGGCGGCGAGTTCGGCCGCGACTGGTACCTGGCCGCGCACCGGGAGCGCAAGCACGTCCGCGACGCCGACCTCGTCGCGGTCGCCGAGCATCTCCTCGCCACCGGCCTGACCAGCCCCGACCGGCTCGCGCTGACCGGTGGCTCCGACGGCGGCCTCATGTGCGGGATCGCCGTCACCCGGCGGCCCGAGCTGTGGCGTGCGGTCCTGCCGAGGGCCCCGCTGCTCGACCTCATCGGCGGCACCCGCGACCCCTACCTCGACTTCGTCATACGCAAGGCGTGGGGGGACCCTGACGACCCCGCCGAGGTGCGGCGGCTCCTCGGGCTCTCGCCGTACCAGCTGGTCGAGCCCGGCGTCTTCCCGGCGGTCTACCTGCAGGCCGGGGCGACCGACCCACGGTGCCGGCCCTGGCACGCGCGCAAGTTCGCCGCTCGCCTGCAGGCCGCGCAGCGGGGGGAGGCGCCGATCCTGCTGCACGTCTTCGAGGACGCCGGCCACGGCGCGGCGACCGCCCGCGACGTCGCTGTCGCGCAGGACGCCGAGTGGCTGGCGTTCCTGATCGGCACGCTCGGCCTGCGGGGCGTCAGCCGTCCGGGGCCGACCTGATCGACATCAGGCGCAGCTGCAACATGGCCGACAGCCGCGCGCCCGGATCGCCGAGGTCGAGCCGGCCGACCTCGGCGGCGCGGCGCAGCCGGTAGCGGAAGGTGTTGGGGTGCACGTACATCGCGCCCGCGGCCACCACGACGTCGCCGAAGGCGTCGAGCCAGGCCCGGAGCGTCTCGACCAGGCTGGTCTGGTGCTCCCTGTCGTAGGTGACGATGCGGGCGACGGCCCCGCTGGGGATGTCGCCGCGCGGGACGAGATCGGCGAGTTCGAGCAGCAGCGCCTCGACGTGCACGTCGTCCAGGCAGGCCACCTGCTGCCCGCCGACCCCTGAGCGCAGCACGCGCAGGGCGCGCTCTGCCCCCGTCCGCGACCGGACGAGCGCCGAGCTGTCAGCGGCGAGCGGCCCGACCCCGATCAGCGGGCGCAGCCGCGAGCCGACGCGCGCCAGGAACTCGGTGGCGACCCACATCGCGCGCTCCTCGGCGTCCTCGCGGTTCTGCTCCCGGTTCTGCGGCAGGGGCAGTACGCCGAAGGCGACGTCGCCGATGAGCGCCGCGGCGGCCCTCGGGTGCGCCGCGGACAGGTGCATGGCGAAGGCATCGGCCAGCCGCTTGCGCTCGGTGGCCAGCTGGGCGGGCAGCGGGTGCTCGGCCGCCGAGCCGACGACGGTCAGCGCCAGGACGACCGCGGGCTCGTCCTTCAGTCCGAGGCGGCGGACCGCCTCCAGCGACCACGGCCCACTCTCCAGGGCATTGCTCAGCAACTCGGCCCGCAGCCGCCGTTCCATGTCGGCGTCGGCGCGCTGCCACACCATGTGCATCGCGACCAGCTTGGACGCCTCGTACAGCGCCTCACTGCGCTCCTCGTCCAACGGTTCGGGAACGACCACCCAGATCGTGCCGAGGATCTCGTCCCCGGCCCGCACCGCGATCGCCGCCCGGGGCAGCTCCGGCGGCAGCGACGGGTCGACCGGCTCGGGAAGGGGCGCCACGTAGATCGGCCGGTCGCTGCGGTAGATCGCCTGGAACACCCCGCGTTCCTCCAGGATGCGCGTGTAGTGCTCCGGGACCTGGCGGCCCAGGATCGTCTGGACACGCGAGCGGTCGGCCTCCTCCTGACGGCTGGAGAAGGCCAGCAGCCGCGAGTTGCGGTCCTCGATGGTGACGGGCGCGTCGAGCAGCGCGGCGATGGCATTGGCGACCGCGAACAGGTCGCCGGATCTGATCCGGCCGACCGTGTGCGCGTCCCGGTCGTCCAGCGCGCCGCCCTCGGCGGTCAGCGACCGGAGCATCCCCGCCAGGTGCGTCCATGACGCGCCGCGCGCAAAGGAAAGGACCGTCACCCCCGCCTCGCGCGCCGCCGCGACCAGACCCTCGTCGGGTACGACCGGCGCACGGACCACGAGGCCGACGGCGTCGTGCCGGCCGAGCTGGGTCACCACCTGGGCGAGGTCGGCCGAGTCGTGCAGGCCGACGCCGAACACCAGCGCGCGGCTCGGCAGCTCGGGCTCGTCGAGTGGGTCGTAGATGACGACGCCGCCGACGTCACCGGCCTGCTCGACGTCGCCGCAGACGACATCGAGCAGGGTGGAGCCGAGTTCCTCCAGGACGCGGGCGAGGCTGGCTCGCGGGAGGCTGGTCACGGGGACAAGCACGCGCCCGAAGCTAGCGCAGCGCGGGAGGGTCGGCGTTCGTTCTGCATGACGAAAGGATGCTACCCGGTTCGTCGGCCCGGACCGATCTCAGGGCAGGGGTACCCACTCCGTGGCGACCGTCACCTCGTCCAGGACCTCGGGGATCGGGGTGACGCCCAGCCCTGGGCCGGCCGGCACCGAGAGGTGCCCGTCCTCCAGGACGAACGGCGGCGTGAGGTCGGTCCGGTAGTAGCGCGTGGACGCCGAGGTGTCGCCGGGCAGGGTGAACCCGGGCAGCGCGGCGAGCGCCACGTTGGCGGCGCGGCCCAGCCCCGTCTCCAGCATGCCGCCGCACCACACCGGCACGCCGTGCGCCGCGCAGACGTCGTGGATCCGCCTGGCCTCCAGGTATCCGCCCACCCGGCCCGGCTTGATGTTGACCACCTGGCAGGCACCCATCGCGATGGCGTCGGCGGCGGCGCGAGCCGAGACGATCGACTCGTCGAGGCAGATGGGTGTGCTGATCCGCCCGGCGAGCTCCGCGTGCCCGAGCAGGTCGTCCTCCGCCAGCGGCTGTTCCAGCAGGAGCAGCCCGAACGGGTCGAGCCCTGCCAGGTGCCGCGCGTCGCCGCGCCCGTAGGCGGTGTTGGCGTCCACCTGCAGCAGGATGTCGCCGAAGCGCTCGCGCACCGCGCGGACCGGCTCGACGTCCCAGCCGGGCTCGATCTTCAGCTTGATCCGCAGGTAGCCTGCCTCCAGGTAGCCGGCCACGGTGTCGAGCAGTTCGGGGATCGACCCGGTGATCCCCACGGACACCCCGCACGGCACGCTCTCGCGGACAGCGCCGAGGGCCCGGCCGAACGAGACCCCGGCCGCGCGCAGTTCGGTGTCCAGCACCGCCGTCTCCAGCGCGGCCTTGGCCATCCGGTGGCCCTTGAACCCGGCCAGCACCGGAGCGACCCGGTGCGCGTCCAGGTCGGCCACCCCGGCCAGCGCCGGGATCAGATAGCGGCGCAGTACGTCGGCCGAGGCGTGCGTGTACTCCGAGGAGTACAGCGGCGCGCTCCCCGCACCGCACTCGCCCCACCCCTCGGCCTCGGCGGTGACGGCGCGCAGCACCAGCGCCTCCCGCACGGTCTCCGTCCCGAACGATGTTCGGAAGGGCGACACGAGTGGCATCCGGATGGTGCGGATCTCTACCCCGATGAGCTTCACAGCGACTCCCGCCTGTCCACGATGTACCAACCCGCGCGGTCGAAACCGCGCACCCGCGCGCCCTCGGCGAGCAGGTCACCAAGCACGTCCCGCAGCGCCGTACGCCACTGCGCGGCCAACCCCGGGTCGTGCTCGCGCATGGTCTCGACGTCCCCGGGGACGCCGACCAGCACGGTGCGCGTGCCGGCGCGGCCGGCGACCGGCCCGCCCCTGGGCGAGACGTCCAGCGCCACGGCCGCCTTCGCCGCGCGGGCGGAGGCGGCGTCGGCCGGCCTGGGCGCGCCCGCGCAGGCCGCCACGGCGGCGGGCGACTCCAGCCGCCACCGCACCAGAACCCGGTCGGTGTCGTCGCTGCGGTTGATGTCGTCGTCCATCGGGCCGTAGAAGTTCGGGAGATACTCGTCCGGGTCGGCGGCCAGCTTGGTGATGTTGAAATAGGCGTTGCGCCGGATCAGCGGATCGTAGGTCCAGCAGACCTCGCCGACGCCGCGCGACATGGCCCAGGCGCGCTGGTGCAGTTTCAGCGCGAAGCCGACGTTGCGTCCCTGCACGCGCGGCAGCACCCCGGCGATGTGACTGTGCAGGGCCTCGCGCGCGGGCGGGGAGAAGAAGCCGAAGCAGGCGCCCACCAGTTCGTCGCCGTCGAAGGCGCCGCTGACATAGCTGCCCGCCTTCGCCATCGCCCGCAGCAGGTCGGCCGTCACCGGCGGGTTGTTGTCACCAGTACGCCAGATGCGCTCGTACAGGCTGCGGACGGCCTCGAGCTCGGCGACGCTGTCCAGGGGGCGGATGTCGATGCCCGCGCTGCGCGCGGCCGCCTCGGCTGCGCCGTACGCCAGGTCGACGGGCCGGGACCCGCGACGGTCGCGGATGAGATCAGTCACGCCGGTCATGGTTCCAGCCGGTCGGGCCCTGTAGCTGGTCGGCGAGCACGGGAGGACGGGCTCCGGTTCGTCCGGGCGGACAACCTCGCGCCCCGAGCAGCTCGGCGACCAGGGCCGTGAGCAGCCGCGTCCGCCCCGGCAGCTCCGCTATGACCACGTGCTCGTCGTCGGCGTGCGCCCCGCCGCCGACCGCGCCCAGCCCGTCGAGGGTCGGCGTGCCCACTCCCGCGGTGAAGTTTCCGTCGGAGGCGCCGCCGACGGCGACCGAGGCGAGCCGGCCGAGCTCGAGCGTCGCCGCGAGCCGGCGGGCCCGCTCGAACAGCTCCACCGACGCCTTGGCCGGGAGCGGCGGCCGGTTCGGACCGCCCCTGATCTCCAGCTCGGCGCCTTCCAGCGCGGGTCGCAGGCCGAGCATCGCGGCGTGGACGCGGATCTGCTCGGCGTTCTCCCAAACCCGGGCGTCGACCTCGAAGCGCGCCGACCCGGGCACGGTGTTCACCGTGGTGCCCGCCTCCAGGCGGGTCGGCGTGACGGTCGTGCCCAGACTGGGATCGCCCAGCCCGGCCACGGCGACGACCTGGCGGGCCAGTTCCACCGAGGCGTTGACGCCGCGCTCCGGCTCCAGTCCCGCGTGCGCGGCCCGTCCCCGTACCAGCACCTCGTAGCGCGAGACGCCCTTGCGTGCGGTCTTCAGGGCTCCGCCGGGCCCGGCGGCCTCCAGGACCAGCGCGGCGGAGCACCCGCGGGCCTCGTCCTCGATGAGCTCGCGGGAGGAGGCGGACCCGGTCTCCTCGTCGCCGGTGACGAGCAGGGTCAGGCCGTCCAGGTCGTCCAGCGCCGCCAGCGCGTGGAAGGCCATCACCAGCCCGGCCTTCATGTCGAAGCACCCGGGCCCGCGCAGCAGCCCGTCGCTGACCTCGAAGGGATGCGTCCGCAGCGAGCCGACCGGCCACACCGTGTCATGGTGCCCGAGCAGCAGCACCCGGGGCTCGCCGCCGAACCGCCAGCGCACGTGGGTGCAGCCGTCCACCACCTCCCGCTCCGGCTCCGCGCCCAGGAGCCGGGCGCCGACCTCGGCGACCGCCTCCGCGCTGCGGGCGACCGCGGCCAGGTCCTCGGACGGGGACTCGCAGCGCACGAGCCGATCGATGTCGGCGATCATCGCGGCCGCGGCGGGATCTTCATTTCCTGATCGACGCATCGCTCCAGCATGGCGAAGCGCGGCGGGCGCGGGTCTGTCGGACCGGCCAACATCGGCGCGTGCCGTTGGGACCGGGCGATGAACCGGCGCAAATGAACTCCGTCATGGAGCGATGGATCCGGACCTGTCGACGCGAGCTGCTGGATCGAACCTTGATCTGGATCGGCGCCACCTTCTGTATGCGCTGCGCGAGTTCGAGACTTTCTCTGACGAACACCGGCCTCATCGGGCTCCCCGGCAGTTTGCTCCGCTTGTCAACGTCAGCATGCGCGTCTCGGCGAGGGACCGCTTCATACACACGTCCGTGAACCCGATTTCCGGACCATTCAACGGGCGGAACAAAAAAGCGGAGAAACATGACCGATAAATGGGACGACGCCCCACTTCGATCGGGAAACCCGCTTTCACCTCGCATTCAATTCATTTTCCATTCATTTGCAAGGGCGCTTCGCGACTCTCGGTTCCGCAGGAAAGCGGCGACGAGCGGAAGCGGGTTCACGTGGGTATGCGTTCGGAAGACGCGGCCATTCTGCGCGACATCGTGACCGCCGAACTCGGGCGCGCGGGCGCGCAGGACTGGTCGATCGCCGAGGACGACCTCTGGTGCAAGGTCACCCCCGACGCCTACCGGATGCCCGACCAGGGATGGAAGCTGCACGTCTCCGCGACGATGCTCTCCGCCCCGCTGGCGCTCGCCCGCGTCTCACGGGTACTCACCGAGGCCCGTTGCGCCTTCAAGTTCCCCGCCCGGCTGAGCGACTACTGGAAACTCCTCGAACCGCACTGCAGCCGTGCGCAGGCCGGGAAGTTCATCACCGTCTATCCCCTCGACGACGCCGAGTCGGTGCGCCTGGCCGCCCTGCTCGACGACGCCACCCGGGGACTTCCCGGCCCGTTGATCCTTTCCGACCGTCCGTACCGGACAGGTGGGATCGTCCACTACCGCTACGGCGCCTTCAGCGGGCACCGCGTGCTCGGCAACGACGGGTTCTACGAGATCCGGCTGCGTTCGCCGCAGGGCAGGCTCGTTCCAGACGAAAGGCGGCCGAGCTTCTCCCCGCCATCGTTCGCGACCTGCCCGTTCGAGGTTCAGGCGGCGAGCCCGCGCCGGCGGGCGGCCGCGGTCATGCTCAACGACCGGTTCGTCGTCCGCGAAGCCGTACGGCATGCGAACCGCGGCGGCGTCTACCTCGCCGAGGACACCACCACCGGTCACGACGTGGTCGTCAAAGAGGGGCGTCCGCACGCGTGCGCCGATCTGAGCGGCCGCGACGCGCGAGATCGGATCGCGGCCGAACGTTCCTGCCTGGAAGACCTCGCCACGGCCGGGATCACGCCGGCCGTGGTGGACTTCTTCGAGCAGGGCGGCCACACCTTCCTCGTCGAAGAGTTCGTGCCAGGGATCACGCTGCAGCGCTGGTCGGACGAGAACGCAGGACCGCTGGGCGAGGACGGGTTCGGCAACGCGGCGGCTCAGGTCCTGCCCGTCGTCAGCCGCCTGACCGAGTTGCTGAAGGCTCTGCACAGCCGGGGCTACGTGTTCGGCGACCTGTCGCCGAACAACGTGATGCTCTCGCCCGGCGGCGAACTACGGCTCATCGACCTGGAACACGCGACCGTGCCGGGCACCACCGTCATGGTGGGCGGGACTCCGGGCTACCTCGCCCCGGAGCTGGCGGGCCACACGGGGGAGTTCAGGCCCGCCCCGCACACGGGCGCCGACCTCTACAGCCTCGGCGCGATGGTGTACTTCCTGGCGGTCGGCGCCCACCTGGACCCGCCGGCCCCCGACCGGGCGGCCGGGGTGGCAGCGGTGGCAGCGGCCAACCCCACGCTCGCTCTGCTGCGGCCGCTCGTGGAAGGCCTGCTGGCGACAGACCCGGAGCGGCGCTGGTCGCTGGACAGATGCCGGCGCTTCCTCGCCGCGCTCACACCGGAGCGGGCCGCCCCCCACCACCGGGCCCGGCCACCGCAGCGGATCGACCGCCTGATCGACGATGGGACCGCGCACCTGGTGGAGACAATGGACACGAGCGAGGACGCCCCGTCGCCGTGGCCCAACGCCGCCGACGGCATCGAGGCCGATCCGTGCTCGATCAACGGCGGCGCGGCGGGAATCCTCGGCGTCCTGACGCGGGCCGACCCGCAGGCGAAAGCGGTCGCCGAACTCGCCCGCTGGCTGAGGCGGCGGCTGGCGACCGAGGACGTCTGGCCGCCCGGCCTTCACTTCGGGCGCTCCGGCGCGGTGTGGGCGCTGTACGACGCGGCGAGGGCCATGGGCGACGCCGAGCTGGCACGGTTCGCGGTGCGGACAGCGCGGCAGTTGCCGACCGACCACCCTAGCTCCGACGTGACGCACGGACTGGCCGGATGCGGCATGGCGCTCTTGCACATCGCGCTGGCCTCGGGTGATCTCGCGCTGCGAGACCGCGCCGCCGAGACCTTCCAGAACCTGCACCAGGCGCGGTCATACGGCGACGGCCACCCGCAGTGGCCGACGCCGCAGACGTTCGACTCGGGCCTGGCCGGGGCCAACCACTTCGGCTTCGCGCACGGCATCGCCGGCATCGGGACCGCGTTGCTCCAGGCGGGCCGGGCCCTCCACCAGCCGGACTGGACGGCGACCGTCCACGAGATCGCCCGCACCCTCTACGAACACGCCGAAGTGGACGGCGACACCGCCTGGTGGCCGACGCAGCGCGGCGACCTGTCGACGGTGCGCCCGCGCCGGCCGTACTGGTGCAGCGGCTCCTCAGGGATCGGCTCCTTCCTCGTGAGGTACTGGCGCGCCACCGGCGACCCGCCCGCGCTGGACCTGGCGCGCAAGGCCGCGGCGGCCGTGCACCGTACCCGATGGCAGTCAGGGCCGGTGCCGTGTCACGGGCTGCCCGGAGACGGTGAATTCCTGCTCGACATGGCCGACCTCACCGGTGAGGACCGCTACCGGCGGTGGGCGCGAGATCTGGCCGGATGCCTGGAGATCCGCGCGGTCGACCGTCGCGGCCGCCTGCTCGTCCCCGGACCCCATGGAGACTTCCCACCGACCTTTCTCGCCGGCACGGCGGGGATCGTCGCCTTCCTCCTCCGGATGCGCGACCGGTCCGCCCGGTTGTGGATGCCGGAGGAGGCCCCCAGGCTCGCCGCTCCCGCAGCGGGACGGCGATGACAGACGGCCGCACCACGGGCGGCCCCGGCATTCACAAGGAGGTGAACGACCATGTCCTTCGACGTTCAGGACCTGCAGGCGCTCCAGGAGCTCGAGCCCGGCGCCAACGAGGCGCTCCGGCTGACCCACTGCATCAAGCACTTCGGCTGCACCGACGGCTGACAGCCGAACCCGCCCGCCCGGACACGGGCGGGCGGGGCTCTGTTCGATCACGTTCGATCCAGGCGTCGATCACCAAGCGTTCGATCAGCAGGTGTTCGACCATGACAAGGACAGGCCAGGCCCGTGCACGATCGTCCCCTCTCCGCCTCGGAGAAGCCTCCCGCCCCCGGGACCTGGCGCAGGGTCGTGCGGCTGTTCATGCCGCACCGGCTCGCCATCTGCTTCGTCGTCCTGCTCGTCGTGGCCTACTCCGCTCTGAACGCCGCCGTCCCGTTGCTGACCCAGCTGGTCTTCGATCGGGCGCTGTTCGGCGCGGGCGGCCCCGACCTGCCGCTGCTCGCGCTGATCGCCGGCCTGGCGGCGGCCACCGCCTGCGCGGTGGGCGTGGTGGACCTCGGCCAGACGTGGGTGTCGGCCCGCGTCGCGCAGCACGTGGTGCACGCGCTGCGCGTGGAGCTGTTCGGGCGTCTCCAGCGCATGTCGCTGGCCTTCTTCGCCGCCACACGCGGCGGCGAGATCCAGTCGCGGCTGGCCAACGACACCGCTCAGATCGAGCACGCCGTCAAGGACACCCTGCCCAGCACGCTGTCCGGCGTCATCGGATTCGTGGCCGCCGCCGGCGCAATGGCGGCACTGTCACCCCTGCTCGCGGGTGCCGCCCTGATCCTCGCGCCGATCGTCGTCTGGGTGGCCTCCCGATCCGGGCGAGCGCTCAAGAACCTGTCGGAGGTCAGCCAGCGCTCCCGCGCGCAACTGTCGTCCATCGTGGCGGAGCGGCTGTGCCTGGGCGCCGTCATCCTTGCCAGAGTCCACGGCAGAAGCGCGGACGAGGCCACCGGGTTCGCCGCGGAAAGCCGGCGGCTGATCCGGCTCGGGGTGCGCTCCGGACTGGTGGCCCAAGGGGTGCTGAGCGCGGGACACGTCTTCTTCGTGCTGACCCCCTACCTGGTGTTCGTGGCGGCGGGACTGTCCGACGGGATCACCCCAGGCACACTGGTCGCCTTCACCGTGCTGCAGGCCAGGCTCTACCAGCCCCTGTGGCAGCTCCTGCACATCTCCACCGAGTTCCGCTCCGCCCAGGGAGCCTTCGAGAGGGTCTTCGACTACCTCGACATGGAGCCCGGGCCCGGGCCGGAGCCCGGGCCTGATCCGCGGCCGGACCCCGTCCCCGTCCCCGGGCCCGGCGCGCTCGCCGTCCGCGAGGCCACGTTCCGGTACGCCGCAGGGGAGCGGGACCGTCCGGCGTTGGACGGCGTGAACCTCACCCTCCCGGCCGGATCCACCACGCTGGTCGTCGGCCCGAGCGGCTCGGGCAAGACGACACTCGGCCACCTGCTCGTCGGCCTGCACGCGCCCATCGAGGGGTCGGTCCTGATCGACGGGGCGAAGATCGGCCGTCCGTCACCCGGGCAGGTCTGCATCGCCACGCAGGAGCCCTTCCTCTTCCAGGGGTCGATCGCCGACAACCTCCGATACGCCGCCCCCGACGCCACCGCGGACGATCTCGTGCGCGCTTGCCGGCTCACCCGCATCCACGAGCGGATCATGGCACTCCCGGACGGCTACGACTCGCTGGTGGGGGAGCGGGGGGCGCTGCTGTCCGGCGGCGAACGGCAGCGCATCGCCCTGGCCCGCGCGCTTCTGGCCGACGCGTCAGTGCTGGTACTCGACGAGGCCACCTCCGCGCTCGACCCGATGACCGAGCTGGAGGTCGTCGAGGCGCTCCTGGCCGAACGGGCGGGACGGACGACGGTGATGATCACCCACAGGTTCGGCGTGTTCGAGTCCTTCGACACCGTCGTGGCCCTGGACGAGGGCCGGGTAGCGGAACACGGAGATCGCCTCGACCTGCTCGGCGACCGGCACGGGTGGTACGCGCGGATGGTCCGTGCCCAGACCGGCGCACTCTCGGGCCACCGCGGTGCCGGAGGCGTCCTTGACGGTGATCTGCGGGCCTGTGACCGGCTCGCCGAACGTGGCCGTGACAGGTGCCTCGGGAGCGACGTCCGTTCCGGTCTGCCGGCTCAGAAAGAGCGCCCGGGTGCGGATGCCGGCCAGCGTGATGATCGATAATCCGGTACGGCAGTCGGCGCAAGGGCCCGGCGGCGACCTCGGGCAAGGACCTGGAGAAGGCGCTGGAGCGCGCTGTGGAGATCCTCGTAGTGGGTCTGGGGGCCATGCCGCTGCCACCACGGGCCCCGTCACCAGGGGCAAAGTAACTTTGAGTGACGACGGTTACGCGGTGCTCTCCCGACCGTGACCCCGGCCCCGAAGTAGATCAACCTGACGGTGGCGGCCTGGCTGCTGAGGGTGCCGAGGTGAACGCTTCTGGTCGGGGTTATTGGCGGGAGAGTGCGCGAGTGAGGCCTGCAAGGATGGTCGTTGCAAGGATCCACCCTGCAGTGATCATCGCGGCGGCGAGCCACTGTTGTAAGCCGCGCGGGCCGAAGGCGGTCTCCTGGCCGAAGCTGATGATCGGGAGGAGCAGGTCCAGGGTGTAGAGGAAGGCGTTGAAGGGTGGCGCCTCGCCCGGCTTGAAGGCCGGTGGCTGGTGGACGGTGAAAACGACCGCGCCCATGAGGAGAAGGGCTGCGAGCCAGAGCGCGGCACGGTAGGGGCGGTAGCCGTACCCGACGGTCAAGTCCTGCATGTACCCCCACAGCCGGACCCCGAGCCGTTGCCCCGACCGGCGGCGACGCTGTTTGGCCAGCAGCACGTCCCGAGCGGCCTCATCGTGACCATGCCTGCGGTAGACGGCGGCCAACTGCTCATACGGTTGGGGCTGGTAGGCCTCCTTGGCCAGCCAGCCAAGACGCTCCTGGACAGGCAGGGGAGCCTCCAGGCTGTCGTAGGTGAACCCATTTGTCTGCAGTTGAGCAGGCCACCGGTCAGGGATGTCATCAAGCACGCCGACTCGGGTGTGGCGAAGGTCGACGGCGCGGAGCAGTACGGTCTGTGGCCCGATCTTCAGCGAAGCCGCTTCGACACCACGAAGGTGAAGGTCACCGTCGATGGTGGTCTCCGCGAAGCACAGTGTGGCGGCGATCCGGGTATTTCTGATGGAGAGGGTTCCCTTGGCCGTGAAGCCTTCGCAGCAGTCGACGCCACCGCCCGTGATCACCTCCCACAGGGCCAGAACCCGCCCCCCGGGATTGCTGAGGGCAGCACCGTGAAACTCCACGCTGCCCTCGACTTTGGCGTTGATGAGCACGATCTCCCCATCGGCGCTGAAGCCCTCACTACAGCTGAGCCTGCCGGTTACCCCCAGCCGCCGCAGGGAAAGCGCCGTCGCACCCGGGTTGGACAGTCGCCCGCCGTCAAGGTTGACCGATCCGCGGACCTGCGTGGAGTCCAGGAAGACCTCTCCGGTCGCCACGAAGCCCGGGGTGGCTCGCAGTCCGCTGCCGATCTCCATCAGCGACGCGTTCAGCGCGCGTCCTCCCGGATTGGTGAGGGTCGCATGAGCGAAGGAGAGCGAACCTGTCATGTGGGCTCCGCGCAAGAGGACTTCGCCCTCGGCCGTGAAGCCGCCATTGATGAGCAGCCCGCCTTCGACGGTGAGTCTTTCCGCGTTCAGGGCGATGCCGTCGGGGTTGGACAGCCGGGCTCCGCTGAACACGCACCGACGTCCCACCCGGGCGTCCTGCACGCTCAGCTCGCCGTAGGAGTGGAAGCCGTGTCCACACGACAGCCCGCCGTCGACGACGATCCCCTCGGCGGTGAGGCTCAAGCCGCCTGACCGCCCGACACGCGCGCCATCGAGGGTCATCGTCCCGCCGATCCTGGCGCCTGCGACGCGTATCTCGCCGTCGATGACGGCGTTCGCAAACAGAAGATCGCGGTCGACGATCAGGCCGTCGGCATGGACGGCCAGATCTGCGTGGATCACCGTGCCGCTGAGATTCATCGTCCCGGACACGTGGGCTCCACCAAGCCGAATCGGGCCATCCATCACGCAGCCTTCCAGACGCAGGCCTCCGCCGATCTCGGCGTCTACGGCCTGCAGTCCAGGCGCCCGGGAGGCCGCGAGGTCGACCAGGCCGGTGCGGGCTCCGGTGAAGACCGGCGCTTCCTCGAAATCGCACCTGGTCAGGATCAGTGGGTGTTGTACCTCGGCGTACGACAGGTCCAACCGGCCGGTGATCCGGGCTCCGGACAGGTACATGCGGGGCGTCTGCCCTTCAGCCCGTTCCCGGGCGCCGAGCAGCATCCTTGCGATGACCGAAGCCCGAACGGGGGCGTCGGGAAGATCTACAGGGCGCGCTGCGGGAAACGCCTCCCAGAGGGCGAGTTCCGGTTCGGACAGATCCTCGATGATCACAGAACACTCCTAGAACGTCGCACGCGTCGGTAAGGAGATGCTCCAAGGTCACCACCGGCTTCGCAACCGTCATGCCCTGCTCATCCCCTTGTGCCACAGTGCGCGCGACCGGGCCGCCGACGGGAATCTGCCCGCCCGCGCAGACAGGCTTCACCCAGTTGTACTCATCCGCGGCTGATTTTCTCCTCGTTGTTCGGGACTGAGGGCAACGTTAAAAATGGATCTTTGAGTTGCCTTAGAGTCCAGCTCGGCGGATACTCTCGCTGTGAAGGCGACCGAGCCTCTGCTGCCACGAGCGCAACTCACCGGCCTTTTCGATCAGATCCTGCGACACCGGCTCACCGTGGTGACCGCCGGCCCGGGTGGCGGCAAAACTTCGGCCGTACGCGGCTGGACGCGAGCCAGGCCTGATCATCCGGTGGCGTGGCTGACATGGGCTGACGACGCCACCCTCATCGAAGAGATCTGCCAAGCCCTGGGCGCGCCGACTGGGTGGATCCGCTCCGCCGGACTCGCCGCCGAGCTGGCCGCCGCCGTCTCCCGGCCGACCATCCTCGTCATCGACGAGGTGGAGCGGATCGAGCCGGGCACCCCTGGGGCGCGCCTGCTCGAAGAGCTCTGTCACCACGGCGGCGACGACCTTCACCTGGTGTTGATCTCACGCTCCGCCGTGCCCTTCCCGATCCAACGCCTGCGCGGCCTGGGGCACGTCTTCCAGGTGTCGGCGGAACAACTGGCCTTCACACGTGCCGAGACTCGCTCACTCTCCTCGATCGTTCTGGGGTCGGATGACCTGGCGGAGGAGGTTCACGAGCTCACCAAGGGGTGGCCGGTCGCCGTACGGCTCACGCTGAGCTGGCTGAGCGGCTTGCCCTTGTCGGACCGTGCCAAGCGGGTCGCTGCCACGCCGCTGTTCGACTACCTGGTCGAGGAGGTGGTGAAGGATGAGCATGAGAAATTCCTTCGCGCGACCGCTCGGCTGCCTTGGTTCACCTACGAGCTGTGCCAGGCGATGGGGGTCGCTGTCTCCCGCGAGGAGCTCCGCGCTCTGGCCGCCCAGCACATCTTGATCACGCCCTGCGATCAAGGTTATGTGGTGTCGACCTTGGTCCGGGAGTTCATGGGTGATGTCGGCCGGGTGTCGGTGGCGGCCCATTGGTATGAGTCGCAGGGGTTTGTCCGGGAGGCACTGGCGGTTTGTGAGGATCCCGGCCATCGGGTGGGGATGATCGAAAGGTGGCATGCATCGCTGCTTGCCGAGGGTCACGCGGCTGAGCTTGTTCGGGCTTGCGCTGCCGTACCAGAGGAGTCGCGGACGTGTGCCGTGGATCTGGCCGAGGGTCAGGCTCGCCAGGTTCAGGGTGATTGGGCTGGCGCGTTGGAATGCCTTCGCCATGCCGATGCCACTGACCCTGCGGTGGCTTGGCGGATGGGGATGATCTATTACCAGCGGGGGGACTACAAGGCGGCGTTGTCGGCTTTTGAGCTGGCTGGCGGCTTTGACAGCTCAGGGTTACCCTTGCCCACGTCGACCCCCTCCCTCTCGCCTCCTCCATCGCCCACCCTCACCCACTCCCCTTCACCCTCTTCTCGCACCTCCGACCGGGCGATGTTGCTTGCCTGGTCCGCCAGCGCTCGCTGGCTGGTCGGCGAAAGCGCGGAGGCGACCCGGCTGGCCGAACAAGCCCTGGCGATGGCCACCCTCTGCAAGGACGAACGCGCTGCCGCATGCGCCCACACCGCGCTGGCCATGGTCACCCACGACGCCGGCGACGGGGCGGGAAGCGAGCGGCACAGCGCCCTCGCTCTCGCCGCCGCGGAGAGCTCAGGAGACCTGTTGCTGTCCGCCCGCGTCCTGGCCAACCGCGCCGCGAGCCGCGCGGAGGAGGCCCGCTACGAAGAGGCCATCGCCGACTCGGACCTCTCGGTACGGCGAGCGGACCTGGTCGGAGCCCCCGTCAACGCCGCGATCGCCCTGCACAACCGTGCCGAGGCACTCATGGGCCTGGGCAGACTCGACGAAGCCCTGGCCGACTTCCAACGGGCACGCGACATCTTCAGCCGAGTAGGCAGCGACAAGCTCGGCCACCCACTGGCCGGGCTCGGCAAGGTCTATCTGGAGCGCGGGGAGCTGATGCATGCACGAATCAGCTTCGAAAACTCCCTGAAGCACGCCGAACAACTCCAGAACGCCCATCTAACCCAGACAGCCCTAGCCGGACTGGCCCGTGTCCACGCGGTCGACGATCCGGCGCTCGCCGTACAGCTGGCCGAACGCGCGGTCGCGGCAGGCGGCGGCTCCAGCCGGGTGGACGCGCTCCTGGCCGCCGGCTGGGTCTGGACAGAGACCGGCGACCGGACCAAAGCCGGCGCCTACGCCCAATCCGCCCGCGAGGCGGCCGTCGGCCGCCGCGACCGGGCCATGATGGCGGAAGCCTTGGAATTATCGGCCTTCACTGTGGCCGAATCCCCTGACGAGCGAGTAGACCTGCTAGCGTCCGCAGCCGAGATCTGGGCGCAGATCGGCAACCCTGTGAACATCGCGCGTAACGCTTTCGCCCGGGCGCGGCTCAACGGCTTCGGCCTTCACGAGGCGGAGCAGGAGCTCCGTCGCGTCGGCATCCGCGGGCCGCACAGCTCCGGCGCCGGCCTGCTTCGCGGGATCACGCTGCTCGACCATGGCGCTGTGCGGTTCTGCATGCTGGGTGGAGTACGGCTCAGCCGCCGCGGCAGCGCTGTCGAATGGCAGTCCCGTAAGGCGCGTGACCTGCTGGCCTGGCTGGCGTGCCAGCGCGGCCGCCCTGTCGCCCGGGAAGCGGCGATGGAGATCCTCTGGCCGGGCGAGGACCCCGCGTCCTGCTCCAACCGGCTTTCGGTCGCGCTGTCCACCGTGCGCTCGGTCCTGGATCCGCAACGGAAGTTCGGCCCGGGGGAGTTCGTTCGCGCCGACAAGTACAGCATCCAGCTGGTCGGACTCCGTACCGATGTCGAGGAGTTCCTCTCCGCTGCCGCTGAGGCGCTCGCCTCTCAAGATGAGGATCTCCTTGTCGCGGCTGAAGCTCGCTACACCGGGGATGTCTGCGAGGACTCTCCTTATGCCGAGTGGCTGGAGCCTCTTCGTGAAGAGGCCCGTGCCGTACACCAGGCCCTGCTTCGAGAACTGGCTTCACTCGCGGAGGAGGCCGATGACCCCGACAGAGCGGTTCGCTACCTGCTTCGATTGCTCGAGCGGGATGCCTACGACGAGGCGGCCCACCTGGACCTGGTTCGAACGTTGACCGGGGCTCGCCGCCATGGTGAGGCGCGTCGACGCTACCGGCTCTATGCCGAGGCGATGAGGGAGCTCGATGTGGAACCGGCCCCGCTCAGCCTCACATAAGCGACTCGGCACGGCCCTTGAGGACTCCATCCACAGGAGGCAGGGCCCGTAGACTCACGGGTCGCAGACCCCGGACCAGGCTGGGGACCCGCACGCCGAGAGGTGCTGAGCCTGGACATCGAGGATCTGGCCCCGGAGTCCGCCGCGGCCGCGTGGTCTCCAAGGGCGGCGCCACCGAGTACGTGCGCTGGGGCACCGGCACCGCCCGGCTGCTGCCCCGCCTGATCAAGGGCCGCACCTCCGGTCCGCTCTTCCTGGCCGACCGGCCCGCCCCAACTCAGGCTCCCGCGCCCCGCAGTCGCCGACCTGTGCCCGGCCACGGGACGGGGCCTGCTGTCGTACCCGCGCGCCGAGTACCTGTTGAAGCAGGCCACCCAGGCGATCGACCCGAACCGGCAAGGGTGGACGCTCCATCCCATCGGCCGCCCGTGCACCCGCCCGGATGCGGTGGCCGCCGACAAGGCGTACTCCTCCCGCGGCAACCGCGCCTATCTACGACAACGCGGGGTCAAAGCCGTCATCCCAGACATGCAGACCAGGCGGCCAACCGCAAGAAGCGCGGGCCTGGCCTTCCACTTCGACAAGACTTCCGACAACTACCTCGCCGGCCTTCATCTCCGCGGAGCCGTCATGTGGATCCGAAGTCTCCATCCCGCCTGAAGATCCGAACTCTGTACAGGCCTTAGCGACGCGACCCTACGGAGAGGTCGCGGGGTGAGGCGGTGCGGCGGCGGTAGTAGTGCGCGGCCACCAGAGCGAGCAGAGGGCTCCAGGCTGCCAGTGGCCAGTACATGATGTTGAAGATCACCGTCTGCCAGCCGTGCGTGACCAACTCGACGGGATCGCCGTTGATCTTCAGTCCGAGGCTGATCATGGTCATCGCGTACGGAAAGATCAGCAATGCGAGCGCACCTAGACCGGCGGGGATGACCGCAGCCATGACCGGCACCCGACGGCCGCGCAAGACCGGCACCCAACGCGGCCACACCTCGCCCCACTCGCTCACCAGGCCGACGGCGAGGAAGGCCGCCGCCTCGCTGACCACGCTGAGCAGCAGGATGTACCACCAGCCACCTGCCAGGCCCTCCAATCCTCCGGCGGATGTGGGACCGAATTCCAGCAGCGGCGCGTTGAAGAGGAAGGCGGCTATACGCCACAGGCTGGAGGGCAGCACCGCCAGCGGGATGGCGTAGGCGGCCAGCACGGCCCAGCGCGGCACACCTGCTGCGGTCCGGCCATGGAGTCTGCTCCAGAGGGTGTGAGTGGCCATGGGGGGCTCTCCTCAAACGAACGTCACGGGTTGGTGCCTTTGAGGATCGCCCTTGCCCCGAATGCCGCTCATCCCCTGTGCGAGGGAATGTTTCCCCCCACAGGGGGGAAGCCTTGCCGCCGTCGTGACCTGCTACAAACTCGGGCCCGCCACAGCGAGTCACTGATGTCGCCGACCACTGACAGGTTCCGGCTCTGGCGCTGATCTTGTTGCGGTGCCGGTCAGGTTCGTGTCGCTCCCGCATCGAGGTGCGCAGGTTGGCGATGCTGATTCGCGTGCACAAATCAGGAGTTTGAGTTACTTCTGCCGCACCTTGCATCAGCCCGGGTGGAGTCCGTGCAGGTCGAGAAGAGTGCGGTCGTGTTCACAGTCGGCTCAGCGATGCCCACGGCCACATGCCCAAGCTGCGGCTCGATGTCGA
>NZ_JBYITD010000017.1:0-243542 GCF_057708945.1 Nonomuraea sp. bgisy101 | reverse complement strand
GACCACCCCCTCGCATCCTCCGGGCCCTTCGCGTTCCCGCGACCCGGACGGTCCCCGTTCCCGCGACCCGGACGGGACTCACGTTCCCGCGACCCGGACGGGACTCACGTTCCCGCGACTTCTGACGGGGGCCCTTCACCGGGCGGGCACGGCGTTGCTAGATTGTTGACGTGATCGTCAAGTCTGAGGCGCTGACCGCTCGCGGGCGGCGGACCAGGGCCGCCCTGCTCCAGGCCGGGCGCGAGGCGTTCGAGGAGCACGGGTACGACGCCGTGCGCATCGACGACGTCTGTGCCAGGGCCGGAGTCTCGCACGGCACCTTCTACACCTACTTCGACTCCAAAGAGGCGCTGTTCGGCGAGGTGGCGGGCGCGGCGGTGGGCGAGATGTTCACCGCGAGCGTCGTCGGCCCCACCGTTACCGACGACCCGTACGCCCGTGTCGAGGCCGCGAACCTGCTCTACCTGCGCGCGTGGGCGGCAAACTCGCGGCTGCTCAGGATGCTGGAGCACATCGCGACCGGCGACGACCGCTTCCGCGGGCTGCTGCTGGAGCTCAGGGAGGTGTTCGTCAGGCGGGGCGCCGAGGGCCTGCGCAGGCTGCAGGAACAGGGCCTGGCCGATCCCACGCTCGACCCCAGGCTGACGGCGATCATGCTGGGCGGCATGGTCGAGCACTTCGCCCACGTCTGGCTGGATCTGGGCGAGCGCGCCGACGAGCGCACGGCCGTCGACCACCTGACCAGGCTCTGGGCCCGGGCGATCGGCCTGACGTCACCGTCAACTTCCGGGCCTGTCCCCTACGTCGACCGTGGGCAGGGCGGCGAGGGATGCATGACAGAAACCGACAGGAAGGAGGACAGGTGATCATCAGCAGGCTGGACACCGCCGACCCCGCGTACCAGGCGCGCAGGCGCGCCATGCTCGCCAAGCTGGCCGACCTGGACGCCGAGCACGGCAAGGCCGTCGCGGGGGGCGGCGAGAAGTACGTGGACCGCCACCGCAGGCGCGGCAAGCTCCTGGCGAGGGAGCGGATCGAGCTGCTGGTCGACCCCGACTCCGCCTTCCTCGAGCTGTCCCCGCTGGCGGCGTGGGGAAGCGACTTCCCCGTCGGCGCGAGCGTGGTGACAGGGATCGGCGTCATCGAGGGCGTCGAGTGCGTGATCACCGCCAGCGACCCTACGGTCCGAGGTGGCGCGTCCAACCCGTGGACGCTGAAGAAGACGCTGCGGGCGGCCGACATCGCGCTGCGCAACCGCCTGCCGTACGTCAACCTGGTGGAGTCGGGTGGCGCCGACCTGCCGACGCAGAAGGAGATCTTCATCCCCGGAGGGCAGGTCTTCAGGGACCTGACGCGGCTGTCGGCCGCGGGCGTCCCGACGATCGCGCTGGTCTTCGGCAACTCCACGGCGGGCGGCGCCTACGTGCCGGGGATGAGCGACTACGTGGTGATGGTCAAGGAGCGCGCGAAGGTGTTCCTCGGCGGCCCGCCGCTGGTCAAGATGGCCACGGGCGAGGAGTCCGACGACGAGTCGCTCGGCGGGGCCGAGATGCACGCGCGCGTCAGTGGCCTGGCCGACTACCTGGCCGCCGACGAGCACGACGCCCTGCGCATCGGCAGGAGCATCGTGAAGTCGTTGCGGTGGCGCAAGCTGGGCGCCGGACCGCGAGCCGTGCGGGAGCCGAGGTACGCGGCGGAGGAGCTCAGGGGAATCGTCCCCGAGGACCTGAAGGTGCCCTTCGACCCGCGCGAGGTGATCGCCAGGATCGTCGACGGCAGCGAGTTCGAGGAGTTCAAACCGCTCTACGGGCCCAGCCTGGTGACCGGGTGGGCGACCCTGCACGGCTATCCGATCGGGATCCTGGCCAACGCGCGCGGCGTGCTGTTCAGCGAGGAGGCGCAGAAGGCCACGCAGTTCATCCAGCTCGCCGGCCAGACGCGCACGCCGCTGCTGTTCCTGCAGAACACGACCGGCTACATGGTCGGCAAGGAGTACGAGCAGGGCGGCATCATCAAGCACGGCGCGATGATGATCAACGCGGTGTCGAACTCGACGGTTCCGCACCTGACCGTGGTGATGGGCGCGTCCTACGGCGCGGGCAACTACGGCATGTGCGGGCGCGCCTACGACCCCCGCTTCCTGTTCGCCTGGCCGAGCGCCAAATCGGCCGTGATGGGTCCCGCGCAGCTGGCGGGCGTGCTGTCGATCGTCGGACGGCAGGCGGCGCAGGCACGCGGGCAGGTCTACGACGAGGAGGCCGACGCGGCGATGCGGGCCATGGTGGAGGCGCAGATCGAGCAGGAGTCGCTGCCGTTCTTCCTGTCGGGCAGGCTGTACGACGACGGGGTGATCGACCCGCGCGACACCCGCACGGTGCTCGGGCTGTGCCTGTCGGCGATCAACAGCGCGGCCGTGCCGGAGGCGGCCGGATTCGGGGTGTTCAGGCCATGACCGCGACGCACGGCACGATCAGCAGGCTGCTGGTCGCCAACAGGGGCGAGATCGCCCGCAGGATCTTCCGCACGTGTCGCGAGCTCGGTGTCGAGACCGTCGCCGTCTTCTCCGACGTGGACGAGGACGCGCCGCACGTGACCGAGGCCGACCTGGCCGTGCGGCTCGGCAGGCCGCTGTCGTACCTCGACGTCGAGACCCTCGTCGAGGCCGCGAAGCGGTCGGGCGCCGACGCGGTGCACCCCGGCTACGGGTTCCTGTCGGAGAACGCGGCCTTCGCCGCGGCCGTGATCGACGCGGGCCTGACCTGGGTGGGCCCGCCTCCTGAGGCGATCGCCGCGATGGGCTCCAAGATCGAGGCCAAGCGCCTCATGGCCGAGGCGGGCGTGCCCGTCCTGCCGTCGCTGCCCGTCGAGGCGGCCCGCGAGGGCGAAGGGGCGGGCTGGCGCTACCCGCTGCTGGTCAAGGCGTCGGCGGGCGGCGGCGGGCGCGGTATGCGGGTCGTCAGGACTCCCGGCGAGCTCGACGCGGCCGTCGCCGCGGCGAGCAGGGAGGCCGAGTCGGCGTTCGGCGAGGGCACGGTGTTCGTCGAACCGCTGCTCGAACGCGCCCGCCACGTCGAGGTGCAGATCCTCGCCGACGTCCACGGGACGGTGTGGGCGCTCGGCGAGCGCGAGTGCTCGATCCAACGCCGCCATCAGAAGGTGGTGGAGGAGTGCCCCTCCCCCGCCGTCTCCCCCAAGCTGCGCGAACGGCTGGAGTCGGCGGCCGTCGCGGCCGCCGCGAAGATCGGCTACGTCGGCGCGGGGACGGTGGAGTTCCTGCTCAAGGACGACACGATCGCCTTCCTGGAGATGAACACCCGCCTCCAGGTCGAGCACCCCGTCACCGAGCTGGTCTACGGCGTGGACCTGGTCGAGCTGCAGCTGCGCGTCGCCGAAGGGGCGCCACTGCCCGGTCGGGGACCCGCGCCGAGGGGCCATGCGGTCGAGGTCAGGCTGTACGCGGAGGACGCCTCCCACCTGCCCCAGTCGGGAGTGGTCGAGCTGTTCGAGATCCCCGGCCCTGTCCGGGTGGACTCGGGCGTCGAGTCGGGCTCCGTCGTGTCCACCCACTACGACCCGATGCTTGCGAAGATCATCGCATACGGCGCGAGCCGCGCCGAGGCGATCAGGAAGCTGACCGCCTCGCTGGACAGGTCCCGCGTCCACGGCCTGGTCACCAACCGTGCCCTGCTGCGGAACGTCCTGGCGCATCCGGCGTTCGCCGGCGGCGACACGCACACGGGCTTCCTCGACGAGTACGACCTCGGGGGCCCGGCCGCGCCCACCGAACTGGAGGCGCTCGCGGCGGCACTGGCCACGGCGGCCCGCAACAGGGAAGCCGCGACCGTGCAGCGGAGCCTGCCCTCCGGGTGGCGCAACGTCCGGTCGCAGCCGCGGGTGGCCAGGTTCGAGGAGATCGAGGTCTGCTACGACCCGGTGCCCGACGAGGTGACCGTCGTGAGCGCGACGCCGTACCAGGTGGTCGTCGAGGTCGGCGGGATGCGCCGCGCGTTCGCCGTCGCGCACCACGGCGCCCGCGTCTACGTCGGCGACACCAGGCTCACTCCGCTCTCCCGCCTGCCCGAACCCGCCGAACACCACGCTCCGGGCTCCCTGCTGGCGCCCATGCCGGGTAGCGTGCTGCGGGTCGAGGTCGAGCAGGGCGAGGCCGTGGCCAAGGGCCAGGTGGTGCTGGTGCTCGAAGCGATGAAAATGGAGCATCAGATCGCCGCGCCCGCCGACGGGGTCGTCTCCGCCGTCATGGTGGAGAAGGGCTCGCAGGTCGAGGCGGAAGCCGTGCTCGCGATCATCGAGGAAGGGGAAGCATGACGCGCCTGGTCCACAAGGAGTTGGAGGGTGGCATCGCCACCATCACCCTGGACTCGCCGCCCAACCGCAACGCGCTGTCGGTGCGGCTGCTGGGCGATCTGGAGGACCGGCTGAACTGGGCGCTGGCCGAGCCGGAGGTGCGGGTCATCGTGCTGACCGGCACCGGCACGGTGTTCTGCTCAGGGGCGGACCTGAAGGAGCAGCGCATCGAGCCCGCTCGCGGTGTGAGCGACGCCCCCGTGACAGCCTCCTTCCCCGAGATCATGGCGCTGATCTGGGAGAGCCCGAAGCCGGTCATCTGCCGCATGAACGGCACCGCGAGGGCGGGCGGGCTCGGCCTGGTGGCCTCCTGCGACTTCGCGATCGCGCCGCTGACCGCGTCGTTCGCCTTCTCCGAGGTGCGGCTGGGCGTGGTGCCCGCGATGATCTCGGTGCCCGTGCTGCGGCGGCTGGAGGCCAGGGCCGCGGCCGAGTACCTCATGACGGGCGAGGTGTTCGACGCGACCAGGGCCCAGGAGATCGGCCTGATCAACAAGGCCGTCCCGATGCAGGAGCTCGACGCCACGGTCGCCCACTACGCCGACATGCTGGTCAAGGGCGGCCCCGAGGCGTTGGCGATCACCAAGCGCCTGGTGCGTGACCTTCCCTCGGTCTCGTTCGAGGAGGGGCTCAGGCAGATGGCCGCGCTGTCGGCCCAGCGTTTCACCTCCGAGGAGGGCCAGGAGGGCATCGCCGCCTTCATGGAGAAGAGGCCGCCGAAGTGGTGCTGAGGATCGCCAACTGCAGCGGCTTCTACGGCGACCGCCTGTCGGCCGCCCGCGAGATGGTCGAGGGCGGCCCGATCGACGTGCTCACCGGCGACTGGCTGGCCGAGCTGACGATGCTGATCCTCGCGGGCAACCGGATGAAGGGCCGCCCTGGCTACGCGCCGACCTTCGTCAAGCAGATGGAGCAGGTGCTCGGGACCTGCCTCGAGCGCGGCATCAAGGTCGTCTCCAACGCCGGAGGGCTCGACCCCGAAGGCTGCGCGGCGGCGATCCGGCAGCTGGGCCTCGGCGCGAAGGTCGCCTACGTCACCGGCGACGACGTCACCGGGCACGATCTCGACCTGGTCAACCTCGACACCGGCGAGAAGCTCGCCGAGCCCGTCCTGACCGCCAACGCCTACCTCGGCGCCCGCCCCATCGCCGCGGCCCTGTCGGCGGGCGCCGACGTGGTCGTCACCGGCAGGGTCACCGACGCCGCCCTCGTCACCGGCCCCGGCATCTGGCGGTACGGCTGGCGGCCCGACGACCTGGACGCACTGGCGGGCTCGGTCGTGGCGGGGCACGTCATCGAGTGCGGCTGCCAGGCGACGGGCGGCAACTACTCCTTCTTCCACGAGGTGCCCGACCTGGCCCACTGCGGCTTCCCCCTCGTCGAGCTGCACGAGGACGGCTCCTCGGTGATCACCAAGCATCCCGGCACCGGCGGCATGGTCTCGGTCGGCACGGTCACGGCGCAGCTGCTGTACGAGATCGGCTCGCCGCGCTACCTCGGGCCCGACGTGGTGGCCCGCTTCGACACCATCGAGCTGTCGCAGCAGGGCCTGGACAGGGTGCGGGTGTCGGGGGTCAGGGGCGAACCGCCGCCAGGCACGCTCAAGGTGGCGGTCAACTACCTGGGCGGCTACCGCAACACGATGACTCTCGTGCTGACCGGCCTCGATCTGGAGGAGAAGGCCAGGGTGGCCCAGGAGGCGATCTGGGCGCGGACGCCGCGCGAGTCGTTCGAGTCGGTGGACGTCTCCTTCGACCCGCCGCTGCTGCGGATCACCGTCATGGACCGGGACGCGCGCAGGGCCGGGCGGGTCTTCTCCTCGGCGGTGGTGGAGACGGGTCTGGCCAGCTATCCGGGCTTCTACGGGCTGACCCCGCCAGGGGATGCCTCCCCCTACGGCGTCTACTGGCCGACGCTGGTCCCCGCCGCCGACGTCCGCCCCCGGGTCTTCGTGGACGGCGAAGAGGTCGCGTCCACCCCTTCCGAGCGGCCGGACGCTTCCGGGTGGCCGGACGCTTCCAGACAACCGGACGTTTCCGGGTGGCCGGACGCTTCCAGACAACCGGGCGCCGCCGAGCGGCCGGACGTGGGGGTGCCCGTGTCCGCCGAGCCCACGGCGCCGCGGTGGGACGGGGCCGGCGTGCCGACCGTGGCCGCGCCGCTGGGCCGGGTCGCCGGAGCCCGATCGGGCGACAAGGGAGGCAACGCGAACCTGGGTGTCTGGGTGCGGACACCCGAGGAGTACGGCTGGCTGGCTGGGACGCTGACCGCCGAGCGGCTCGTGGCGCTGCTTCCCTCGCTGGAGGGGTTGACGGTGGAGCGGTACGAGCTGCCCAAACTCCATGCGCTGAACTTCGTCGTCCACGGGCTGCTGGGCAGGGGCGTCGCGGCGAGCACCCGGCTCGACCCGCAGGCCAAGGCGCTCGGTGAGGAGTTGCGCGCCCGGACCGTGGAGGTGCCGGAGGCGTTCCTGCGCTGAGGCGCCCAGGCGACCTGGCGTCGTCGCACCGTCGCGACGCTGCGAACGCGCTCCGGGACTCAGGCGGTGGCGCGGGTGGCGAGGAGGGCGGCGCCGAGGAGTCCCGCCTGCATGCCGAGTGCCGACACCTCCACCCCGGGCGGGCGCCTGAACGCCAGGCGCGCGGCCAGCCGCGCGCGCAGCGGTCCCACCAGCGCCTCCCCCGCCTGCGCGAGCCCGCCGCCGATGACGACCAGCGCGGGATCCAGCAGCAGCGTGTAGGTGGCCAGGGCGAGGGCGAGCGCGTCCACGGCCTCGTCCCACACCTGGCGGGCCTCCTGGTCGGTGCGCGAGACGACGGCGGCGGCCGAGGTCTCGCCGCAGCGGGCCGCGATGGCCGACGCCGAGGCGTAGGCGGCCAGACAGCCGCGCTGTCCGCATCCGCACGGCAGGCCGTCCGGATGGACCGGGATGTGGCCGATCTGCCCGGCCCAGCCGGCGGCGCCGCCGTAGAGGGCGCCGTCGAGCGCCATCGCGCCCGCGATGCCGGTCCCGATGGGCAGGAACAGCACGTTCGGCTCGGCGCGGGCCGCGCCGTACGCGAGCTCGGCCGCGCCCGCCGAGCGCACGTCGTGGCCGAGCACGACAGGCAGCGGCACGTCGGCGAAGGCCTCGGCGGGCACGTCACGCCAGCCGAACGCGGCGGAGAACACCGCGTGGGTGGGCGTGACCAGGCCGGGGACGGCCAGCCCCACCGCCGTGGGCCGCAGTTCCCCGCGCGGCGCCGCCAGGTCGGCGACGAAGGCGGAGATCGCGGCGATCACCGCGCCGGGCCCTTCGGCACGCGGGGTGGGGCGGCGTTCGGCGTGGAGGACGGCACCGTCGCGGACGAGTCCGCCCTTCATCGTCGTCCCGCCGACATCAATTCCGACAACACATTCCATTCGCCCATCGTTACGCATTTGCTATAAAAGCCATGTGCGCTTCTGGATCGTGGCGGCATCGGGCATCGCGACCGTGGTGGTGTGCTGCGCCGTACGAGCCGGGTTCGGCGTCTTCTCCGACGAGGTGGGGGCGGAGGCCGCGCGGGCCGCGGTGATGCTGCTCGCGGGGGCGTGGACCGGCGCCAGGCGCGACACCAGGACCATCGGGATGATCTTCATGTTCGGCGGCCTGCTGGGCGTCGTCGGCATGCTGAGCCAGCTGCCGGGGCTGCACATCGACTCGGGCTCGGATGTCGGCCTCGAGGACTGGCTGCACCACTGGATCTGGGTGCCGCAGGTGATGGCGCCCCTGCTGCTGGTCACCGCGCTCTTCCCGGACGGGCGTCCCGCGTGGCCGTGGCTGATCTGGCTCTCGGTGCTGACCATCGGGTGCCTGGCCGTCGCCGTGGCCACGTTCGACTGGCCGCGCGGCGACGGCGGCACGGGAGGCAACCCCGTCGCCCTTCCCGCGCCGATCGAGGACGCCGCCGGGTTCGGCGCGTTGTTCCTGATCCCCGCGTCGGCGCTGCTCGTGCTGGTCTCGCTGCTCAGGCGGTGGAGCGACGGCCGTCGCGCGGCCCTGTACCCGGCGGGTGTGCTCGTGGTCGCCGTCCCGTTCCTGCTGCTCGACCTGGCGACGTGGTTTCCCGCCTTCCACGCCGCCGCCATCGCCGTGGGCGGCTCGCCGGCCGGTTTGTCGCGGTTGGCCGGCGTCCGCCAGGATGGCCCGCATGCAGATCCGCCGACTGGATGAATCCGACCTGGACGCCTGCGCCGCGCTGGCCGTGAGCCGCGACTGGGGTCCCGAGAGGCACAAGTGGCGCTTCCTGCTGGAGGTCGGGGAGGCCTACGGCATCGACGCCCCCGACGGCGAAGGGCTGGCCGCCACCACCGTCGTCACCCTGTACGGCGACGACCACGCCGTGATCAGCATGGTCCTCACCGCCTCCAGGTACGCCAGGCAAGGCATGGCCCGCAGGCTCATGGACCACGTCCTGGCACGGGCGTCCGGCAGGACGGTGTCGCTGCACGCGACCGAGAACGGCCGCCCCCTCTACGAGCGGGTCGGTTTCCGCACGATCTCCGGCGTCGTCACCCACAAGGGGCACTTCACGGGGCAGGCGCCCGGCGTCACCCGCGAGGTCAAGGACCCCGACGACGTCGAGGCCATCGTGGCATACGACGCCGGGCCGTTCGGCGCCGACCGATCGGCGGTGCTGCGCAGGATGCCCGCCTTCCACGAACGCGTCAGGGTGGCCGAGTCAGGGGGGCGCGTGACCGGCTTCGGCGGCGTGTGGCGCAACGACGACACGCTCGTCGTCGGCCCCGTCGTCGCCGACGACCCTGCCACCGCACGCGACCTCATCGCCGACCTGGTCGCGGGCGTCGAGCTGCCGGTGCGTCTCGATCTCGACGAGCGCCACCCCGAGTTGGTGGCGTGGGCCGCCGAGCATGGCGTGAGCCACTACTTCGGCACCAGCGCGATGGTCCTTGGCGACGGCATGCCCGGCGACTTCAGGCGGCTCTTCACGCCGACGATGCAGGCCCTGGGTTGACCCAGCAACCAGAACATGGTTCGGTTCTGGGGTGGCAACGAGCTCCTCGCACATCGACCTCAGCCTGATCGACTTCGACGTGCTCGGCGCGTGGATGGACGCCCATGACCTGCCCCGCGGCCGCTTCGAGCAGGTCCAGCCGGTTCCCGGCGGCACGCAGAACGTCATGGTCCGCTTCGAGAGGGGCGGCGTGCCGTACGTGCTGCGCAGACCGCCGCTGCACGTACGGGCGAAGAGCAACGAGGTGCTGCGCCGTGAGGCGCGGGTGCTGGCCGCGCTCGACGGGACGGACGTCCCGGCGCCCAGGCTGGTGGCCGCGCAGACGGAGCAGGAACCGGTCTTCTACCTGATGGAGCCGGTCGACGGGTTCAACCCCACCCTCGGGCTGCCCGAGCCGCACGCCTCCGACCCGGCGATCAGGCAGCGGATGGGACTGGAGGCGGCCGTCGCGCTCGCCGCGCTCGGCAGGGTCTCCCCCGCCGTGCTGCCCGGTTTCGGCAGGCCCGAGGGGTTCCTCGAGCGGCAGGTGCCGCGCTGGATGGGCGAGCTGGAGTCCTACGGCAGGCTGGACGGCTACCCAGGCCCCGAGATCCCGCGGCTGCGCGAGACCGCCGCGTGGCTGGAGCGCCACACCCCGGCCGCGTTCACGCCGGGGATCATGCACGGCGACTACCACCTGGCCAACCTGATGTTCTCGCGCGAGGGACCCTGGGTGGCGGCGATCGTCGACTGGGAGATGTGCACGATCGGCGACCCGCTGCTCGACCTCGGCTGGCTGGTGGCCACGCTGCCGTCCGCCCGGGAGCAGCTGCCCGAGCTGCCCGCGCCGGAGGAACTGATCGCCTGCTATGCCGAGCTGTCCGAGCGGGACCTGTCGGCGGTCGACTGGTACGTCGTCATGGCCTGTTTCAAGCTCGGCATCGTGCTGGAGGGCACCCACGCGCGGGCCTGCGCGGGCAAGGCGCCCAAGGACATCGGTGACCTTCTTCATCAGACCACCCTGGACCTGTTCGCGAGGGCGCAGACATGGATTTCTCGGTAGAGCCTGAGTTCCAGGCCAAGCTGGACTGGATGGACGTCTTCATCAGAGAGGAGGTCGAGCCGCTCGATCTCGCCTTTCCCGGGCAGGCCTACCAGAAGCTCGACGAACGGCTGAGAAAGATCGTCGACCCGCTGAAGCGGCAGGTGCGCGAGCAGGGCCTGTGGGCCTGCCACCTGGGGCCCGAGCTGGGCGGCCAGGGCTACGGCCAACTCAGGCTGGCGCTGATGAACGAGCTCATCGGCCGCTCCACCTGGGCTCCGGTGATCTTCGGCTGCCAGGCTCCCGACACCGGCAACGCCGAGATCATCGCCATGTACGGCACCGCCGAGCAGAAGGAGCGCTACCTGAAGCCGCTCCTGGAGGGCGAGGTGTTCTCCGCGTACTCGATGACCGAGCCGCAGGGCGGCTCCGACCCCCGGCTGTTCACGATGCGGGCCGTACGCGGGGAAGGAGGGTGGATCCTGGACGGGGAGAAGTACTTCACCTCCAACGCGGCCAACGCCGACTTCCTCATCGTCATGGCGGTCACCGACCCCGACGCGCACCCGTACAAGCGGATGTCGATGTTCCTCGTCCCCGCCGGCACCCCCGGCGTGGAGATCCTGCGCAACATCGGCACCATGGGCGAGCGCTCGGGACACCACGCCCACATCCGCTACGACCGGGTCGTGGTCGGCGAGGACGCGCTGCTCGGCGAGGAGGGCGGCGCGTTCGCCGTGGCCCAGGCGAGGCTCGGCGGCGGCAGGGTCCACCACGCCATGCGCACGGTCGCGGCCGTGAAGCGCGCCTTCGACATGATGTGCGAGCGGGCGCTGTCGCGGCGGACCGTGGACGGGGTGCTGGCCGACAAGCAGCTCACCCAGGCCGCGATCGCCGACTCCTACCTGCAGATCCAGCAGTTCAGGCTGCTGGTGCTGCACACGGCGTGGCTGATCGACCAGTCCTCGACGCGCGAGGCCCGCACGCAGATCGCGGCCTGCAAGGTGGCGGCGGCCAGGGTTTTCCACGACGTCGTCTACCGGGCCATGCACCTGCACGGAGCGCTCGGCGTCTCGACGGACACGCCGCTGGCGCGGCTGTGGCAGGCGGCGCCGCTGATGGGGATCATGGACGGTCCCACGGAGGTGCACCAGGCGTCGATCGCCCGGCGGGTGTTGCGCTCCTACACCCCCTCGCCCTCGGCGTTGTGGCCGAGCGAGTACCTGCCGGACAAGAGAGCCGCAGCCAAGACCAAATACGGCGATTTTTCGGCATAAACAGACATCCGACCCCTACAATTGCGCGCAATTGTCATGCAGTTCGGGGAAGGATCACCATGCGCATGCGGTTCCTCGGCTCCACGTCAGAGGGGGGCGCGTGCCCGACCCTCTACGAGACCGACCGCGGCACCATCGTCGTCCAGGGCCTCCAGGTCACCGATCCCGAGGCGCTCGCCGACCTCAGGGACGTCCTCGAGGGAGAGGGGGCGGTGGAGGTGCCACGCGAACTGCTGGTCGACATCGCCCGCCGAGTGTTGTGACTGCTTGATCACGATTGCGAAACTGCCCCTGGTTCGACAACCGAACCCGGGGCTACTCTCTGTCGGCGTGACGACGTTCCAGCAGGCGCGCATCGACCTCGGGCTTCGATTGCGGCAATTACGCGAGGCGGCCAAGCTGTCGGGCAAGGATTTGGCCGCCCGCCTCCAGTGGCAGGCCTCCAAGGTCTCGCGCCTGGAGAACGCCCGCCAGACGGCGACCGAGGAGGACGTCCTCGCATGGGCGGAGGGCGTCGGCGCGCCCGCCGACGCCGTCGACCAGTTGCTCGCGCTGGCCGTCGCCCTCGGCGTACGCCAGGCCGACTGGGGTCAGCAGGATCGCGGCGGGATGGCCTCCATCCAGGAGGACATCCGGGAGATGGAGTCGAAGGCCAAGGCCATGCGGGTCTTCGAGGGCGGTATCGTCCTCGGGCTGCTGCAGACCGCTGAGTACGCCCGCAACGTGCTGCTTCGCCTCAAGCACGCCTTCCAGACCACCGAGGCGGTCGACTCCTCGGTCCGCGTGCGCATGCAGCGGCAGGAGATCCTCTACGACCCTTCGCGCACGTTCCGCTTCGTCATGACCGAAGGGGCGCTGCGCACCAAGATGGGGCCCGACCACGTCATGCGCGGCCAGTACGACCGGCTGCTCGCGGTCAGCACGCTGCCCAACGTGCGGCTCGGCATCATCCCCTTCGAGCACGACATGCCGTCGGCGCCGATCACCGGCTTCTGGATGTTCGACGAGGAAATCGTCCTGGTGCCGACGCGCACCAAGGAGGTGCGGCTCACCGAGCTGCACGAAATCGGCTTCTACAGCCGGCTGTTCGAGGACTACTGCAAGGTCGCGGAGTTCGACGAGGCCGGTCGAGCGGTCATCATGCGCGTCCTTAACGGATACGGCAAACAATCGCCACATTAATGGGCACAATTGCTTGCATTCCGCAGCAAGATCGTGCAACCCTAGCGCACAGTTGATGCGGAGGTGATGCACGATGCTGGACACCATGCTGTGCCTCGAGGCATTCGCCAGGGCGGCGGGGACCCACGCCGACCTGCGGGTTCAGAACCTCGCACTGGCCAGCGAGCCGGCATTCGTCTCCGTGGTCAACCGCTTCTCGCTCACCCTGACCGAGACCGTGACCTGCTCGCCCGAAGGGGCCTACGTCACCTCGTGGGGTTACCGGCTCGGCACGATCGACGACGTCGACAGCGCCGCCGCCCGCCTGGCCTACCTCCTGGCCGCCCTTCCCGCCTGACGCCCCCGCGGGCGGGCGGGACCTCGCCTCCCGCTCCGCCGTTGGGGACGTGAACCTCGTCAGCTCACGCCGCGCGTGTCCCCCGGGTGGGAGCAGAGTTGTCCGATGTACCAGGCGTTGACCGCGTCCTTGTCGAGTTTCGTCCTGCCCGGGCCCACGCAGCGCTCGTAGTCGCCGCGGATGAAGCGATCGACCCGGATCCACACGTTGGTGTCGGTCGCGCAGTGCTCGTAGGCGGGGTCGTCGGTGAACGTCGGCGGGATGTATCCGCACGCGGCCACGCTCGCCGTACCGGCGGCGGCCGGCCCGCCGGAGAGGGGAGAGGCGACGAACGCGACGGCTGCCGCGACGGCCATGAGGGTCCTGAACGGCATGTACTGCCTTCCTGCTCGAGTGCACGTGATTACATACCGTAACGTGACCACTACATGATGTAAAGAATCATCGCATGGCGCCCGGAACCCGGGTGCGCGACATCGGTGGCCGGAGCTCCGTCCGGTGTGCGGCCGGACGACCCCGGACACGGGCCAGGACGGCTGACGCGTACTGGGCTGGCGGTCAGGCCGTTTCGGCGCTGAGGGTCTGTGCCACGGGCCGGCGGGCCGCCAGGCGTGCGGGGAGAGCGGTGAGTACCGCCGTCGCCAGGAGGGTCGCGAGTGCGACGCCGAGCAGCCAGGAGGAAGGGGGTTCCGCCGAATTCCCGGCGGCGAAGAACGAGAGCAGGCCGATGCCCAGAGGGACGCCGATGACGGCGCCGGGGAGACTGAACAAAAGCTGGGCGGTGGACAGTCCCCTGGCGATCTGTCCGGGGGTGGCACCGAGGGTACGTGCGATGGCCATGTTCGCCCGGGCTTCCATGGCAGTGGTCCAGGTGAACGTGATGGTGTTCACGACGGCGAGTGCGATCAGCAGGATGGTGACGGCGAGCATCAGCCGGCGGTCGTGCTCGCCCCGCAGGTTGGGCAGGGCGGCGGAGCCGTCCAGGCCGTAGCCCCTCTCCGGCTGGGCGTAGAGGGTCAGCAGGGCGACGATCGCGATCACTGTGGCGGCGGTGGAGCATGCCTGCAGCACGGCGCGGCCCGGCCGGCGGGCGGTCAGTCGCAGCCCGAGCAGCAGCGGCGTGGGCAGCAGCGCGGACAGCGCGGTGAGCCAGGGGCGGTGACGGGGCTGGCGCGCGGTGGCGGCCAGCGCCGTGACGGTCGCCATACGCATGGCCCGCAGCGTGGGACGCAACGTGGACAGCACCGCCACCGCCACGGCGAGGACGGTCGCCGTGGCAACGGTGGCGCCGCCGGGCCCGACCGCGTCGCCGATCCGGCTGGCGGTGGGGCTGGCGACGGCGGGCACGGTCAGTCGGGCGATCACCAGCCCCAGCGCGCAGCTTGACGTCCAGGGCCAAGGTCACCGGGAGATCTTGGGACGACGCCAATGTCCGGGCGTCCGATCGGGTCATCCAGGCCAGGCCGCTGTAGTCGCTGGGACCACCGCCCGGGCCGATCTGCGCCGCCCAGGGGTAGATGGAGGTGGCCGCGGTCACGGCGATCCCGACGACGGGATACGACCGGCCGGCGATGGTGACGTGGTCGCCGACGCTGACGCCCAGCGCGGAGGCGAAGCCGCGTTCGAGGACCGTGCCGCCGGAGCGTACCCACTGACCCGAGGTCACCAGCGACCGGTTGACCGCGCCTGGCTTGTCGGCGAAGCCGTGCACCACCACGGGGACGAGGTGGAATCGCGCGTGGTGAGGTCGGCGTAGACGATGCGATAGGGGCCATGGCGGGCGATGACTTCGGGCTCGTTCGCCAGCGAAACCAGGGCCGAGGTCACGGCTGGGCCCGTGTCGCCGGAGAGTGCCACCACGTCCGGCCCGGCGGTGGCCGCGCGGGTCTGCTCGTACAGCGCCTCGCTCACGCCGCGCAGGGACAGGCCCAGGGCCATCGTGGCGGTGGCCACGGTCACCGCGAGCAGGAGCATCACGGCCTGGACCTTGTGCCGGCGCACGTCAGCCAGCACCAGACGCATGACGAGCACGATGGAGCCCATGACGTTCAGCCCTCCAGCCCGATCAGCCCGCCGAGCCCGCGCGTGTAGGAGCCGGCCAGCCGGGTGTCGTCGACGAACATCCCGTCACGCATGGAGATCAGCCGGTCCGCGGTGGCCGCGACCCGTTCGTCGTGCGTGACGATCACGAGGGTCTCCCCACGCTACCCGGTCCACCGAGGACGTCCGGCGGCCTTTCGACAGATCACCGCCGATCACGCCACATCCGCCCGACCATCGGCGAGCACGACGGCAACCCCTCTCAGGCGTGGTGGCTGGATCCGGGGATGATCAGGCCGGTCTCGTAAGCGAAGACAACGGTTTGGGCCGGCGCTGGTCGGGCCGCTCGCCCGCAACATCTCCCCACGCGCGTTCTGGCCCGCCACCCCGCTGGAACCGCTCACCAGGATCGGCGACTCCGCATCGGTGTTGATCGTCGGTACGGTGTCCTACCAGACCAAGACGTCACCTGCGTCCGCACGGCCGCTTGACAGGTTCGCGCCAGACCGTCCGCGGGTCCGGAGATGCGATCAACACCGGACCTGGACCGTGCGCAGGCGGTGGACGGCTGTGGTGGTCGTCAGCCACGACGCCGTCCTGCTGCCGTCGCTGTGCGACCGCGTGCCGCGGATGCGCGACGGTGCCCCGGCCCATCCGGACCGACGCCTCAGACGGAGAAGAGCACCTGGGTCGCGACGAACAGGCCGGTGACGAGCAGGACGTGGCTGCCCAGGAGGAGCCCCAGGCCGATGGCGAACACCCGCTCGTCGCTGGGACGTCCCGTCGCTAGCAGCCGTCCCGTGCACAGGCCCGACAAAGGCACGCCTATGGTCAGCGACAGCGCCACGACCAGCGGCGCGCCCACGAGCCACTCGCGCAGCGTCCACAGGAACCAGGCGTGCGCGGACAGCGGCAGAGCCGCGAGAGTCGCGCAGACCAGCCCCGCGCGCTCCAGCGGGGCCCTGTTCGCGGCCGACGGGATCAGGGCTCGCGGAGACTCAGCCGGTGCGGTCATGGCCGACGGCTCACGGTCGGCGGGATCACATCGGACGCGGTCACAACAGACGCGGTCACAACGGACACGGTCACTCGTTTCACAGTCGGCGCGGCCACCGTCAGCGCGGTCACCGTCAGCGGGTCACGGCTGGGGCGTCACGGCTGGGGCGTCAGGGCTTGGGGGCGAAGGCGTCGGGGGAGATGCCGACCTCGCGGGCCGCGGCCATGTGCGCGTGTTCGAGCAGCCTGGGACGGGAGAGCACGTTCGGGTGGAGCGTGTAGCGGATGATGAGCCCGTCCAGCATCGCGTCGATGCGTTCGGCCGCCCCCGCGGGATCCTCGCAGGTGAACTCGCCGGAGTCGGCGCCCTCGGAGATCACCTGCTCCAGGGCGCGCATCCAGGTCGTCTCCAGCTCCAGCACGATTGTGCGGACCGCGGGCTCCCTGAGCGCGGCGTTCCACGCGTCGATCCACAGCAGCCAGCTCTGGTCGGAGCGCGACTGCGGGATGTAGAAGCGCAGCACCCTGTCGAGGCGCTCGACGGCGTCGCCCTCGCCGGAGACGAGCTGGTCGAGCCGCGCGCTCTCGATGTCGAGCGTGGCCCGCAGCATGGCGGTGATCAGCTCGTCCTTGGTGGCGAAATGGTAGTGGATGAGCCCGCCGCTGACGTTGACCGCCTTGGCGATGTCGGCGACCCTCGTGTTGGCCAGCCCCCGTTCGAGCACGACCTTGCGGGTGGCCTCCAGCAGCTCGGCCCTGCGCTGGTCAGCCTGGTCCGCCCTGCTGCCTCGGGCACTGTCCGCACGTCGCACCGGCCAAGAGTAGCCGATGGCGGAACGGCCGGCGCCCGAGGCCGCCCTGGGTCATGAGGGGTCACGGGCTGCAGCGGTACAGACCCTCCTGTCCCTCCACGGGCGGGCAGTTCTCCTCCACCCACGCGGTGACCTCTGCGCTGCCGCCGTCCCGCCCGCCGCCACCGCCGGCCAGGACGTATGTCAGCTGCCCTGAGGAGACGAGCTCCCGCAGCCGGTCGGCGGTCATCGCGGGGTCGGCGCCGGTGAAGCCGCCCATCGCGATCACGGGCTCGCCGGTCTCCAGGATGAGCGACGAGGCCTGCCCCGCGCTGCCGACCGCGACGAGCCAGGTGGCGCCGTTCCGGTGCTCCTTCAGATAGGCGGTCAGCTCGTCGCTGATCTCCCACCCAGGACCACCACCCCGCATCCGCCCCGCATCCTGCCCACCCTGCCCGCTCTCGCCCCGCCGCCCGTCCTGCCCGCTCCACCCCGGCTGGCCGTCCTGCGCGGCCTCGCCCGACTGGCCGCTCCACCCCGACTGGCCGAGCTGTGCGGCCTCGCCCGACTGGCCGGTCTGGTCCGACTGGGCGGACTGGCCTGTGGGAGGCGGGCCGTCCTGGCCCTGCTGTCCCGCAGGCGGGCGGCCCATCGCGCCGGACCCGCCAGGGCCGCCGCCGAAACGATCAGCTCCGCCCGAAGGTCCCGCCGTCGGGTTGGTCCCGTTGACCGGTGAGCTCAGCGGCGTCACCGCGTACGCCGCGGGCCCCGCCAGCCCCGCGAGCAGCGCCACGGCCACCGCCCACGCCGCCGGCCGCCACGGCCCCCGCCGCCCCGACCCGCCGGCATGCGGCGCACCCGCCCAAGGCCCACTCGCACGCGGCCCACCCGCACACGACCCGCCGGCACGCGGCGCACCCGCCCCGAGCGCGGCGACGATCAGTACGGCGACCGCGAGCGCCGCCGCGGCCGCCACCGCCCACGCCAGCCACGGCACGAACGAGGGCGTACGGCGCAACGCCACGAACGCCCACGCACCGGTCAGCGCCACCGACGCAGGCAGTACCCACGCCCACGCCCTCGACTCCCCGTAGGCCCGCCACATCAGCACCCCGCCCATCCCGGTCACCGCGGCCACGGCCGGAGCCATGGCGGTGGCGTAGTACGGATGGAAGGTGCCGCTGGAGAAGCTGAACACCGCGTAGTGGACCAGCAGCCAGCCGCCCCACACCGCCCATGCCGCCCCCTGCCCCCGCAGCGCCCGCCACCTCGCCGCCGCGAACACCAGCGCCACCGCGCAGAACGGCAGCAGCCACGAGATCTGCCCCGCCATGACGTCGTTGAACAGTCGCCCCGCTCCCGGCTCGCCGCCGAAGGAGGGCCCGCCCCGCCCGCCGCCCTGCCCGAAGATCCGGCCGAGCCCGTTGTAGCCGATGACCAGGTCCCACACCGAGTTGTCCGTCGAGCCGCCCACGTACGGCCGTGACGCGGCGGGCCACAGGTCGACGATCACCATCCACCACGCGCTGGAGGCCACCAGAACGACGCCGGCCGCCGACAGGTGAAGGAGCCGCTTCGCGAACGGAGCCCGGGCGAACACCGCGTAGGCGAGCGCGAAGGCGGGCACGACCAGGTAGGCCTGCAACATCTTGGTGTTGAACGCCAGCCCCACGAACAGCGCGCACAGCAGCAGCGAGCGCGGCCGTCCCCGCCTGACCGCCTCCAGGGCGAACCAGGCGCCCGTCACCAGGAGCAGCACCAGGACGGTGTCGGGGTTGTTGTCGCGGTTGATCGCCACCGTGATCGGCGTCAGCGTCATGACGAGCGCCGCGACCAGCCCCGCGGCGTGGCCCGCGCTGCGCCGTACCGCGGAGGAGACGACGGCGACGGCGGCCACGCCCGCCACGGCCTGGGGCAGCAGCATGCTCCAGGTGCCGAACCCGAACACCCGCGCCGACAGGCCCATCACCCACAGCGCCAGCGGCGGCTTGTCGACGGTGATGAAGGAGCCCGCGTCGAGGGCGCCGAAGAAGAAGGCCTTCCAGCTCTTGGTCCCCGACAGGATCGCGGCGGCGTAGTACTCGTTGGCCATGCCGCTCAGCGCCCACGCGTACAGGACGAAGGCGACGGCGAGCACGCCCCACAGGGCGGGCCGCGACCAGCGCGGATCGTCGACCGGGCCGAGCAGGGCGCGGGCGGGCCATCCACGGCTCGCCTCGGCCCCGGGGGAGGGCGGCTGCGCGGTGACGGTCATCGGGCGTTCCTCCGCTTCGGGTTGAACACCCACACCCGCAGGAGCAGGAAGCGTGCCAGCGTGGCGAGCCCGTTGGCGACGATGACCGTCATCAGCTCCGCCCAGTGCGGCGCGCCCTCGGGCACCATGGCCAGCCCGCCTGTGGTCAGCGCGAGCCCCACGAGGAAGGCGATCAGCCCTTCGACCTGGTGGCGCAGCACGCCTGCGCTCCCCTTCACGCCGAAGGTGAAGCGACGGTTGGCGGCGGTGTTGGCCACGGCCGTGGTGAACAGCGCGACCGCGTTTGCGGCGAAGGCGGGCACGACCAGGCGCAGCAGGGAGTAGAGCACCAGGTAGCTGACCGTGCTGACGACACCGATGACCGCGAAGCTGGGCAGTTGCCGTGCCATGCCCTGGGGCAGCTCGGCCTGCTGCACGCGCGGCGGGACGGTGAGGTTGGCCGCTCCCGACAGCGCCTTGCGGGCCACTCGCGTCATGCCGCGCAGGTCGTCCATGGCCGTCTTCACGATGTCGACCCTGGTGTCCGGATCGTCCACCCAGTCGACGGGCACCTCGTGGATGCGCAGGCCGTGCCGCTCGGCCAGGAGCAGCAGCTCGGTGTCGAAGAACCACTCCTGATCCTCGACAGCGGGCAGCAGCGCCTGGGCGATCTCGGTGCGCGCGGCCTTGAATCCGCACTGCGCGTCGGAGAACCGGGCGCCCATGACCCCGCGCAGCAGCAGGTTGTACACCCTGGAGATGAACTCGCGCTTGGGCCCGCGCACCACGTTGGCCGTCCTGGCCAGCCGGGTGCCGATCGCCAGGTCGCTGTGTCCTGACAGCAGCGGCGCGACCAGCGGCAGGAAGGCGTCCAGATCGGTCGACAGGTCGACGTCCATGTAGCTCACGACGTCGGCGTCGCTACCGGCCCACACGCTGCGCAGCGCCCTGCCGCGGCCCTTCTCGTCGAGGTGGACGGCTCGCACCTCGGGGTAGTGCGCGGCCAGCTCCTGCGCGATCCGCCAGGTGGAGTCCGAGCTGGCGTTGTCGGCGATCGTGATGCGGAAGCCGTAGGGGAAGGAGGTCGTGAGGTGCTCGTGCAGCCGGGCCACGCACACCGGCAGCGCCCGCTGCTCGTTGTGTACCGGGACGACCACCTCGACCAGGCGCGTCCTGAGTGCTGTCTTCATGTGTACAAGGTCGCGACAGCGTCTTGGACGCGACTGAGGTCGCTCTTAAGAGTGAGTGAGAACGGGCGAGCCTGGCAGCGTGATCCGCGCGATCGTGCCGCCGCCGTGGGCGTTGTCCAGCCGGACCTCACCCCCGGTCTCCTGTACGGCCTGCGCCACGATGGCGAGCCCGAGCCCCGATCCGGGCAGGCTGCGGGCCGAGGGCGAGCGCCAGAACCGTTCGAAGACGTGCGGGAGCTCGTCGGCCGGGATGCCGGGGCCGTGGTCGCGGACCGTCAGCTCGCCCTGGCGCAGCTCCACCTCGACCTTGCCGCCGGGGCTGAACTTGGCGGCGTTGTCGAGCAGGTTCATGACGGCGCGTTCGAGAGAGGACGGGTGGCCCTCGACGTACCAGGGCTCGAGGTCGGTGGTGACGTCGGCGCCGCGCAGCCTGGCGCGGGCGACGGCGGCGTTGACGACGTCGTGGAAGGCCAGTTCGACGTGCGGCTCGTGGTCGGACTCGCCGCGCGCCAGCTGCAGCAGGTCGCCGACCAGCGTGGACAGCTCCTCGAACTGCGCCTTGAGGTTGACGAGCAGGCGCTCCTTGGCCTTGGGCTCGATGGCCCTGCCGGTGTGCTCGCTGCGCAGCAGCAGGTCGATGTTGGTGCGCAGGCTGGTGAGCGGGGTGCGCAGCTCGTGTCCCGCGTCGGCGACGAGCTGCTGCTGGCGTTCGCGGGATCCGGCGAGGGCGGCGGTCATGGCGTTGAAGGAGCGGCTGAGCCTGGCGATCTCGTCGGTGCCGTCGACGGGGATGCTGGTGTTGAGGTCCTCGGTCTTGGCGATGTGCTCGACGGCTCTGGTGAGGCGGCCGACGGGGCGCAGGGCCGTACGGGAGACGAGCAGGCCGGCGGAGGCCGCCCCGAGCACGCCGATGGCGGCGACGGTGGTCAGCAGGACCGCGAGGGTGCGCAGCGTGCCCAGGATCTCGCCGAGCGGCCGGGTGTCCATGATCGCCATGCCGGGGCGTGGGGACTCGACGAAGACGCGCACCGGCTTGCCCGTGGCCGTGGTGCCGTCGTAGAGGTCCCATCCGCCCTCGGCGGCGATCCGCAGGTCCTTGGGACGGACGGTCAGTCCGGGGCCCATGTAGCAGTCGTGGCGTGACCTGTTCGCGTAGATCACCATGGTCGACTGCGGAGGGCGGCCGCCGTAGTGCGGGGTGGAGTCGGGTGTCGGCCGGCACTCGTGGAGCAGGCGGTCCACGTCCTGCTGCTTGATCCAGGCCGGCTTGGTCCGCTGCTCGTCGAAGGTCCGGTCGATCTGGTCGTACAGCTCATGCTCGACGATCACGTAGCAGCCGACGGCCGAGACGGCGATCGCGGCCGCCACCGCCAGCGTCACCAGCAGTGTCAACCGCGAGCGCAGGCTGCGTCGCCTCACGTGGCGGCCCGCAGCACGTACCCCACTCCTCGAACGGTGTGGATCAGCCGGGGCTCGCCCTCGGCCTCCAGCTTGCGCCGCAGGTACATCACGTAGACGTCCAGCGAGTTCGAGGTCGGCTCGAAGTCGAAGCCCCACACCTCGGTCAGGATCTGCTCCCTCGTCAGCACCTGGCGCGGATGGGCGAGCAGCAGTTCGAGCAGCAGGTACTCGGTCCTGGTCAGGTCGAGGCGGCGCCCGCCTCTGGTGACCTCGCGCGTGGAGCCGTCCATGCGCAGGTCGCCGAAGGCCAGCGCGTTGTCCGTGTTCGGCCCGCCGAGCGAGCTGCGGCGCAGCAGCGCCCGCACTCTCGCCAGCAGCTCGTCCAGTTCGAAGGGCTTGACGAGGTAGTCGTCGGCCCCAGCGTCGAGGCCCGAGACGCGGTCGCCGACCGCGTCCCTGGCGGTGAGCATCAGCACGGGTACGTGGTTGCCGGCCGCGCGCAGCCTGCGGCACGCGGTCAGGCCGTCCAGGCGCGGCATCATGACGTCGAGCAGCACCGCGTCGTAGCCCTCGCGGGCCAGCGCGTCGAGCGCGGCCTGGCCGTCGGAGGCGGTGGCGACCCTGTAGCCCTCGAACTCGAGGCTCGACTGCAGCGCCTCCCGCAGGGCGGGCTCGTCGTCCACCACCAGCAACCGCGCGCCATCACTCATGGTCACCAACGGTAGACCGCCTTCATGAGAACGTCATGAAGGTCCGGTCAGAACCGCCATGGCGGCGTTGTGTCCTGGAATGCCGCTGACGCCGCCGCCCCGCCTGGCTCCCGCGCCGCACAGCAGGATGCGCGGGTTCTCGGTTTCGACGCCCCAGGTGCCCGTCTCGCCGTACGGCCAGGTGAGGTCCCGGTGGAAGATGTGGCCGCCGGGCAGCCCCGCCTCCGTCTCCAGGTCGTGCGGCGTCTTGGCCTCGATGCACGGCTCGCCGTCGGGCCCGATGAGCAGGCAGTCCTCCAGGGGCTCGGCGAGGACGGAGTTGATCGACCGCAGGGTCGCGGCCACCGCCTCGTCACGATGTTCCGGGAACAGCCTGGCAGGCATGTGCAGGCCGAACAGCGTCATCGTCTCCGCCTTCAGGCCCGGTCCCAGGATGGAGGGGTCGGTGAGCGAGTGGCAGTAGACCTCCGCGGGCGGCAGGTCCGGCACCTCGCCGCCCGCGGCCTGCGCGTAGGCGCGAGCGAGCTGTTCGCGGCTCTCGTTGATGTGGAAGGTGCCGCTGAAGGCTTCGCGCGGGTCGACGTCGGCGTCCTTCAGCCTGGGCAGCCTGCTCAGCACCATGTTGACCTTGAGCTGCGCGCCTTCGGGGGTCGCCGGAGCGCGTCCCGTCAGCCGGTCGAGGACGGCGGGGGGCAGGTTGACCAGCACGTGCCGGCCGTTGACCGCGTGCTCGCCCTCCGCGTCGCGGAAGGTCACCTCACCCGAGGGGTCGATGCCCACGATCTCCGCGCCCGTCCTGATGGTGGCGCCAGCCTGCCTGGCGGCCTCCTCCAGCGCCCCGGTGACCGCGCCCATCCCGCCGACCGGCACGTTCCACTCGCCCGTGCCGTCGCCGATCACGTGGTAGAGGAAGCACCGGTTGGCCAGCAGGTCCTCCGCGGGATCGGCGAACGTGCCGATGAGCGCGTCGGTCAGCACCACGCCTCGCACGGTGTCGTCGGCGAACCGCTCGTCGACGACCTGCCCGATGGGCCGCTCGAACAGGTCGCGCCAGGCAGCCTCGTCGCCGATGGTCGCGCGCAGCTCGTCCGCGGAGCACAGCGGTTCGAGAAGGGTCGGGGCGACCCGCTCGGCGACGCGCGCCGTCATGGCGTAGAACTCCTGCCATGCCCGGTAGTCGGACTCTCCTCCTGTGACGCGCCTGAACGACGCGGCCGTGCGCTCGTCGTCGGCGTTGTCGACGAGCAGGCCGCCGTCGCCGACGGGCGTGTAGGAGGCGTAGCGCCGCCTGCGCAGTTCGAGGCGGAGTCCCAGATCCTTGACGATCTTCGTGGGGAGCAGGCTGACGAGATAGGAGTAGCGCGACAGGCGGGCGTCCACGCCGGGGAAGGCCCTGGTGGAGATGGCCAGGCCGCCCACGTGGTCCTGCCGTTCGAGGACGAGCACGCTGCGCCCTGCCCTGGCCAGGTAGGCGGCGGCGACCAGGCCGTTGTGCCCGGCGCCTGCGATCACGACGTCATATGACATACGACCTATTTGTCCTAGATATGCCTCGAACCGTCAAGGCGTCACGGACGGGAGGCGATCGCCAGCAGCGTGGCGGCCGGCCCGGTCAGCGACCTGCCTCGACGCCACACCGCCCGCAGGTTGCGCACCAGGTTGAGCCCGGCCAGCGGCACCTCCACCAGCCGCCCCGTGGCCACCTCGGCCTCCACCGCGTGCCCGCTCAGCACCGCGGGCGCCGCCCCCGCCTGGGCCGCGCCCTTCACCGCCGCGTTCGATCCGAGCTCCAGCCGGGGGCTGGCCACGCGCTGCCCCGCGAAGGCGAGGTCCAGGGTCTCCCTGGTGCCCGATCCCGGCTCGCGCACCACCAGCGGGGTACCTGCCAGCTCCGCCATCCGCAGCACCGTACGGCGGCGCGCCCACGGATGCCCCGGAGCGACCACGACGACCAGCCGGTCGGTGGCCACCACCCTGCTGGCCAGCCCGTCCGGGACCGACGGCCCCTCCACGAAGCCCAGCTCGACCTTCTCACCGAGCACCCGTACCGCCACGTCGGCGGAGTTCATCACGTCGAGCCCCACCTGGATGTCGGGCTCGCGGCTCTGCAGCTCACCCAGCCAGCGCGGCACGAGGTACTCCGCCACGGTCATGCTGGCCGCCACATGGAGCTGGGCGGCCTCGCCCTGCCGTACCGCCTCGACCGCGCGCATCAGCTCGTGCGCCGCGTCCAGCACCTGCGCCGCCCAGCCCGCGACCATCCTGCCCTCGGCGGTCAGCGTCGAGCCGCGAGGCGTGCGTTCGAGCAGCGGCACGCCGAGGCGGCGTTCGAGTCTGGCGATGCGCTTGCTGGCCGAGGGCTGCGCGATGCCCGCGGCCCTGGCCGCCTGCCCGAGGCTGCCGAGCCCGCCGACGTCGACCAGAAGCCGCAAGGACTCCAAGTCGGGCAATTCACTCATAGCCTCAGGCTATGACCTCCCAGTCAAGATCGGCCTACTGAACGCCGATACCGGCCCGAAGACTGGGAGCATGACTCTCACCGCCGGCCCACCCGCCGCCCGCGCCCGCACCTCGAACGTCCGCGGGCTGCTGCCAGGGCTCGGCCTGACCGCCGCCGCGGTCGTCGTGGCGCTGACGGTGAACAGGCTCGTGCCGGTGGTCAGCCCGGCCATCGTCGCGGTGGTCCTGGGCGCGGCCCTGGCCAACACCGTCGGCGTGGGCGCCGCGTTCGCCCCTGGCGTCAGGTTCGCCGCGCGGACGGTCCTGCGCGTCGCGATCGTCGTCCTCGGCGTGCAGATCGCCGTGCCGGACGTGCTGGCGCTCGGCTGGCAGCCGCTGGCGGTCATCGCGCTCGCCACCGGGGTCACCTTCACCCTCACCCCGCTGATCGGCCGGCGACTCGGCCTGTCGCAGGGCACCTCGCTGCTGGTCGCCACCGGCGTCTCCATCTGCGGCGCCGCGGCGGTGGCGGGCATGCACGAGGCCACGGGCGGCGAGGGCGGCGTCAGCGACGACGACGACGTGGCCGGCGCGCTGAGCGTGGTCGTCCTGTACGGCACGGCGCTGATCGTGCTGCTCCCCCTGATGGCCTCGTGGCTCGGCCTGACCGCGCACCAGCTGGGCGTGTGGGCGGGCGCGTCGGTCCACGAGGTCGCCCAGGTCGCCGCGATCGGCGCGGCCGGCGGCGCCGCCGTGCTCGCCGTGGCGGTGACGGTGAAGCTGGCCAGGGTCGTGCTGCTCGCACCGCTGGTGGCGCTGACCTCGCTGCGCCTGCGTGGCCAGGGCGTGGGCGCGGACAGGAAGCGCACGACGCCGCTGGTCCCGCTGTTCGTGCTCGGCTTCCTGCTGATGGTCGCGGTACGCGGCACAGGACTGGTCCCGCAGCCGATCACCGACGTCGCGCCCCAGATCAGCGGCCTGCTGCTTGCCGCCGCGCTGTTCGGTCTCGGCACCGGCATCGACGTGCGCAAACTCGCCAGGGGCGGGCGTGCGCTGCTGCTCGGCGGCATCGCCACCACCATGATCGTCGTGCTCTCGCTGGGCGGCGTGGCGCTCCTCGTCTGACCAGGGGTAACCTGCTCCTTTTGGAACAATTCCCGGCCATTGGCCCGTTCCAGAAGACACCAGCACCAGCGCGTCCAAGGAGCACGAACCACCTCATGCCCAGCACGACTGACCCCATCCTCCGCCCGTCCGCCGAGGTCGCGGAGGCGCTCGCCTCCGGCGCGCCCGTGGTGGCCCTGGAGTCCACGATCATCTCCCACGGCCTGCCCCAGCCGCGGAACCTGGAGGTCGCGAGGGAGCTGGAGGAGATCGTCCGCAAGACGGGCGCGGTGCCCGCCACGATCGCCGTGCTGGACGGAGTGGCCAGGGTGGGCCTGGACGAGGACGAGCTGGTCCGCATCGCCACCGAGCCCGGCCTACGCAAGCTGGGTCAGCGTGACCTGCCCGTCGCCGCGGCCCTCGGGGCCAGCGGCGCGACCACCGTGTCGGCGACCTCTTTCCTGGCCGCCCGCGCGGGCGTCAGGATCTTCGCCACCGGCGGCCTGGGCGGCGTGCACCGCGGCTGGACGCAGGACCAGGACGAGTCTGCCGACCTCGACACCCTCGCCCGCACCCGCATCACCATCGTCTGCGCGGGCGTGAAGTCGATCCTCGACGTGCCCGCCACCCTGCAGCGCCTGGAGACGCGTGGCGTCACCATCGCAGGGCTGCGCACCGACACCTTCCCCGGCTTCTACCTCCACAGCTCCGGCCAGCCGATCGACTGGCGGATCGAGTCGCCCGAGCAGGCCGCCGCCATCATGCGCGGCCAGGACGCCCTCGGCGGCCCCGAGACGGCCCTGATCGTCGCCAACCCCGTGCCGGTGGCCGAGCAGCTCGACCCCGCTCTGCACGACCGCGTGCTGGCCGAGGCGCTGGCCGCCGCCGAGCGCGAGGGCGTGACCGGCCAGGCCATCACCCCGTTCCTGCTCTCCTACCTGGTGCGCGGCACCGACGGCGCCTCCCTGGAGGCCAATCTCGCCGCCGTCCGCGGCAACGTCCGCGTCGCCGGCGACATCGCGGTCGCGTGGGCACGGGGATGAGCGCCGGACTCCTGGTGATCGGCGACGTCGTCACCGACGTCGTCGCCATCCACGGCTCCCCGGTCCGCACGGGCACCGACACCGCGGCCGACATCGTGCTACGACCCGGCGGCTCGGGCGCGAACACCGCCTCGTGGGCCGCCCACCTGGGCGCCGACTCGCGGCTGCTGACCAGGGTGGGCTTCGACACCGGCGAGTGGCACACCGCCGAGCTGGCCAAGGTCGGCGTGCGCCCGCACGTGCGCGTCGACCCCGACCACCCGACCGCTGTGGTCATCGCGATGGTCGACGTCACGGGCGAGCGCTCCATGCTCACCAACCGCGGCGCGGGTGGCCGCATCTCCGCCGACGACTGGTCACCCGACCTGCTGGACGGCGTGCGTCACCTGCACATCTCCGGCTACACGCTGTTCGCCGAGCCAGGACTCCAGCTGGCCAGGCTGGCCATGAGGGCGGCGGCGGAGCTGAACCTCTCGATCAGCGTCGACCCCGCCTCGACCGGCCCCCTGCGCGAGTTCGGCGTCGAACGCTTCCTGACCGAGACCGCCCCGGCGGGACTGGTCATCCCCAACAGGGACGAGGCGCTCCTGCTGAGCGGCGCCGGCTCTCCCGAGGCGGCCGCCGAGAGGCTCAGCACCCTGTACGGCACGGCGGCGGTCAAGCTCGGCGCGGACGGCGCGATCCTGGCCAGAAATGGACGTGTGACGGCCACGACCAAGGGCAGGGAACGCGCCGTGGTCGACTCCACCGGAGCGGGAGACGCCTTCGCCGCGGGTTTTCTCACGGCGATGCTCGCCGGTGCCGATGACCTGGCATCTCTCGACGCCGGATGCGACGCGGGAGCCGACGCTGTGGCCATCGTCGGGGGACGCCCACGGTACGGTTTGGGTGCCAACCGTCTTTACCCTATTCACACCGATTGATAGCTTGCGGCGTAGGCTGCACCATTAGCCACACGCGTCACAACTTTCTGGGGAGGATGCGGTCCGCCGATGGACGTCGAGTCATCGATCTGCCTGAGCGACCTGGTCCCAGCGCTGCGCTGGAGCCGTCCTCAGCAGGTCGCCGAAGCCTTGGCCGACCCTCGCCTCCCCACCGGCTGGTGGGGCTCGCTCTCGCTGTCGCGGGCGCTCGGCACCACCGGCGTCGAGTGGATGTGCGAGCGGCTCGCGCGACTCGCCGCCTCCCGATGGGACCACCTGCCGCTGGCGGACGTGCTGCCCGCGCTGCACGTGCACCACGTGGACCCCTCGCTGCCCGGCTGGCCCGAACCCGCCAGGACGGTGATCTCCGACCTCGGCGGGTGGCGGGTGCTGCGCCGGTTGAGCACCGGGGACCTGGGCTCTCCGGCCTCGTCGGCCTCGACCGAGGTCGTCGTGGAATCGGTGTTCAGAGAAGTACTGGGGCGCATCCCCGCGACCTCTGACGCTTCAGCCGTACGTCCCGCGGGAGCGCTCCCCCAACGACCGGCGGAGCGGCCGCAGACGCCGTCGCAGCCGCCTGAGGGCGGGTTCTTCGCCCCTCAGCAGGGTCAAGACCCAGGACAGGGCGCCCCGCTTCCCCAGCGGCCCGGCGCCCAGGGGCCGGGGCTACCCCAGCGACCCGGCGCGCAGGACCCCGCCGCCGCACGCCCCGGCGAGCCCTCCACCGGGTCGTTCCCCGCGGTTCCAGGCGGCCCCTCGACCGGGTCCTTCCCCGCCGTTCCCGGCCGGACCTCGACCGGCTCGTTCGCCTCCCAGCCCGGCGGCCCCTCGACAGGCTCCTTCCCCGCCGTCCCGGGCAGGACGCCCGCAGGCTCCTCTCCCTCCCCGTCCGGCGGTCCCTCGACGGGGTCCTTCCCGGCCGTTCCCGGCAGGCCCTCGACCGGGGCCTTCCCCGCCCAGCCCGGCGGGGCCCCAGGCCAGCCGGGTCAGCCAGGCCAGCCGGGTCAGCCAGGCCAGCCGGGTCAGCCAGGCCAGCCGGGTCAGCCGGGTCAGCCGGGCGGCGTGCCCGGAGCCGGTGCGCCCGGCCAGCCTGGCGCACCCGGCCAGCCTGGTAGGCCCGGCCAGCCCGGCATGCCCGGGCAGCCTGGTGGGCCGGGGCAGCCTGGTATGCCCGGCCGGCCCGCAGGCGCGCCCGGGCAGGGCACCGGCGCTCCCCCGCCCGCCCAGCAGGGCGGTGCGGCCGCTCCCCCGCCGAGCCAGACCTCGCCGTTCGCCGCGCAGCAGGGCGGCTCCTATCCGAGCCAGCCCCTCGCGGCACCCCCCGTGTCGGCTCCCGCGGGGACTCCCGACGACGACTACCCGATGGTCCGCGTGGTCGACGGCCTGTTCCGCTCCTTCGACCGGCTGGAGCTGGCGGTGGCGGTCAACCGCCTGTTCGCCGCCGAGCCCGACACGCTGCGCACCCTCGCTCACAAACTCCTGGTCGACAGGGACGTGCTGTCCCAGTCCCAGCGCACCGCCGAGGAACGCGTCCTGCACTGGCTGCGTTCCTCGGAGTCCGCGCCCGTCACGGGGCACATGTTCCGCCTCACCGAGTGGCTCGGCACCGCGGCCACCGAGGAACAGCTGATCGGCGCCGACCCCGCCCACCCCGTCATCGTGCCGACCCTGCGCAGCCCGCTGTGGCGGGTGCTGGTCACGCTCATGCCCGACCGCCGCTTGCAGGACGGCTGGCTCGTCGTCGGCGACCTGACCGGGTTGCAGGCGCGCACCAGGCAACTCCTCGCGGCCCATCCCGCCGACGCCGACGTGGAGGAACTGCTCGGCGAACTCGGCATCAGGCGGCACTCCGCCAAGGCATGGCTCGACGCCCTCCCCGCCGAGGCGCCCATCGAGGCGGCCTTCGCTCAGCCCGCCGTACAGCAGCCGCTGCCGCGCCGTACGCCGGGGGCCAACGGTCACCACCACAGGGGCGGCCAGCCCGTCCCGCCCACGCCCCAGGGACAGATCGACCCGAGCGCCGCGCTGGCGACGCTGTCGGCGCTGTCAGGCGGGCGCTCGCCGCTGCTGGCAGGAGCCTCCGCACCACCCCCGCTGCTGGCCGGCGCGCCCTCCTCGCCGCCGCCCCCGCCGCCGAGCCCCACCTCCGACCCGCGCCGCTGGCAGCGCATCGACGTCACCCCCGAGCATCTGCGCGGCGGGCCCGTGGCCGTCCCCGAGGGGTACGCGGCCCAGCTCGGCATGCGCCCGGGCACCCTGCTGTCGGTGACAGGGCCGGGCGACAACGCGGTCGTCCTGGTGTGGCGCGACCAGCAGCCGGTCTTCGACTCGTTGCAGCCGGTCCTGATGCGCCTGAACGCCCGGCCCGGCGACCAGGTCTACGTCACCGTCGACGGCTACCGCCTCGACGCCCAGCTCACCAGCTGACCCCAGGCTCTCACCCCGCCGAGGGCCCCACGACCCGAACGTCCCCTCCACCGCCGTCCCCTCCACTGCCCGGGTCCTCCCGTGGAGGGCCCGGGCACCCCCAAGAGGTCTACTCCCGATCTTTACGATCCCCCGCGGCCCCCTCGAAGCGTCCCCTCCCTGACTCCGCGAGCCTCGGGACGGCCGTGCCCCTTCGCTCCGTGCGCCTCCGCGGAGCGGTGCGATGGATCAGACCGCGCCGGTCACGCCGCGCCGATCGCTACGGGCCAGTCAGGGCGCGTCACCCCGCGACAGGCCAGTCAGGGCGAGTCGCCTGGCGACGGGCCGCGCCGATCACTACGGACCGGGCAGGGCGAGTCTTCCGGCGACCGGCCGCGCCGATCGCTACGGGCCAGTCAGGGCGCGTCACCCGGGGACAGGCCGCGCCGGTCACTGCGAGGCAGGCGAGGTGAGTGGTCAGGGGATGGGGGTGTCGTACAGGTGGAGGCGGTGGGCGGTGGCGGCCGCCTCGCCCCGGGACGCGGCGCCCAGCTTGCCCAGGATGTTGGAGACGTGCACGCTGACCGTCTTCACCGAGATGAACAGCTCGGCCGCGATCTCCTTGTTGCTCAGCCCGCGCGTGACCAGCTTGAGCACCTCGAACTCCCTCGCGGTCAACCCCAGCCTGCTGTCCTCGACCGGCGCCTCGCCCGTCAGCGGGATGCGCGCCCTCCGGGCCAGCGAGTCGATCTCCGCCAGGAGCGGTGCGGCGAGCAGGCGCTCGGCCAGCGTCCGCGCCACGGACAGCCGCTCGGCCGCCGCCTCCCTGCCGCTCGAAGCCGTGAAACCACCCGAGCCCGAGCCGCCCGCGCCAGAGAAACCGCCCGAGCCAGAGCCGCCCGAGCCAGAGCCAGAGCCACCGTCCGAGCCCGAGCCGTCCGTGCCGCCCACGGCCAGGCCGCCCGGCATGGCATCGGATCCTGGCATGCGACCGGATCCCGGAGCGGCGCCGGATCCCGGGGTACCGCCAGATCCCGGAGTCGCGGCAGATCCCGGGGTACCGCCAGATCCCGGAGTCGCGCCGGATCCGGGGGTGCCGACCGGCTGGGCCGAGGGGTCGGCGATCGCGGCGTGGGCCGCGCCGAGCAGCGCCACCGCCCGCTCGTACGGCTGGTCCAGCGCCTCCCACGCTCCCGCCGCCAGGTCCCACGCCGCCACGTCGTGCCCGAGCAGGGCCGCGAAGTTGAGGCGCAGCGCCCGCTGCAGGTCGCCCTTGACGTCGACCTTGGCCGCGATCCCGCTCAGCGCCGCCACCATCTCGTCGGCTGACGGCACGGGCTCGGCGGGGTCGGACAGGCCGAACCGTGGGTCCGCGCTCGAGCCTGCATACCCGGCCAGCCCCCGTGGCGGCACGGTGGTGAGGGCGTGCATCGCGGCGACCATGAACGGCCACGCGTAGCGCGGGCTGGCGGGCAGGTCCTGGGTGCGCAGCGCCCGCGCGATCACCTCGAGCGCGGCCTCCTGCCGGCCGCCGGCCAGCCGGAGCTTCAGCTCCCTGCCCAGGTTGGGCAGGATGGTCTGGTCACGGTAGAAGCCCGAGGACAGCAGCCCCGCGGCCTCCTTGAACTGCGTCTCCGCCCGGTCTGCGTCGCCGCGCGCGAGTGCGATGTCGGTGGCGAACCCCAGCAGGCTGGCCCGGTACGGCGGCGGCGGCGCCAGGTCGAGCGCGTGCTCGATGACCTCGAGCGCCTCGTCCCAGCGACCGAGCGAGACCAGCGGCTCGGCCAGGTTGATCGCGAGGAACGCGCCCGAGGTGCGGGCGAGGCCGTAGTCCTCGGCCTGGGCGATGCCCTGTCTGGCGACGACGGCGGCCGCCTCGTGGCGCCCCCAGCCCTCCAGCGTGTCGGACTCGGAGATGGCCGCCCGCATCAGCGCGTTGTAGGCGCCCGCCGCGCCGGCGATCCGCCTGGCCTCGGTGTAGCCGCCGAGCTGCTGGTCGGCCTCGGCGTTGTGGCTGGAAGCCCAGGTCAGCGTGATGAGAGCCTGTGCCTCGGTGGTGCCGTCGCCGATCCGGCGGGCGATGCGCAGCGCCTCCTCGGCGTGCGTCTGCCTCTCCGTCCAGACGTCCGGCGTGTTGAGCATGCGCGCGAGGGCTTCGAGGATCTTGGCGCGCAGCGGTGTCGGCGGCGAGGCGGGTACCAGGCGCGCCGCGGCGCGCAGGTCGTCGACGTATCCCTTGCGGCCGAGGTCGTAGCTGGCCAGGCCCCTGTGGCGCAGGAGCTTGGCGGTGGTGATCGGGTCGCTGTCGGCGTCGACCAGGCGCAGGGCGGCCCGTGAGAGGGAGATGGCCCGTTCGAACTCGCCCGCCAGATGGGAGACCATGATCTTGGCCCGCAGGACGTCGATGTAGGAGATCTGGATGAGCTCGGCGGCGTCGGGCACCTGCTCCCACAGCTCCAGCACCCGGGTGAGCATGGTGAGCTGCTCGTCGTAGGCGGTGGCCTTGCGCGCCGCGGCCGCCGCGCGCCACGCGCTGACCAGCGCGTGCTTGACGTCGTGGGCGGCGTGCCAGTGATGGGCCAGTTCGATGGCGGCCCTGGTCGCGGGGAGCAGCAGCGGGTTGTCCTCCAGCGTCCTGGCGAAGCGGGTGTGGAGGCGGGTGCGCTCGCCTGGCAGCAGGTCGTCGTGGACGGCCTCGCGGATCAGCGCGTGCCTGAAGGAGTAGCCCTCGCCGTCGACGACCAGCACGTTTCCCGCCACGGCGGGGCGCAGTGCCCTCGACAGGTCGCCGTCGTCGAGCCCCGCGACGGCGGTCAGCAGCGCGTGATCGATCCGCGCGCCGCCCGCACTGGCCACTCTCAGCAGTTCCTGGGTGTCGTCGGGCAGCCGCTCGACGCTGGCCAGCAGCAGGTCACGCAGCGACTCGGGGACGCTGTCGTGCCCGTCGCCCGCCAGCAGCGCCTCGACGAACAGCGGGTTGCCCTCGCTGCGGGAGTAGACGTCGTCGACGTCGAACCTGCCCGGCAGCCTGCCCAGGATGCCCGTGGCCTGCTCGACGACCTCGCGGCGGCTCAGCCTGCGCAGCTCGAGGCGCCTGACCCAGGCGACCCGCCCGAGCTCGGCGAGCAGCGGCCGCAGCGGATGGGTGCGGTGCAGGTCGTCGGCGCGGTAGGTGGCGATGATCAGCAGCGGCAGGTCGGAGCGCTGGTAACGCACGAGGAAGGACAGCAGGTCCCGGGTGGAGCGGTCGGCCCAGTGGACGTCCTCCACGATCAGGACGGTGGGCTCCCGCTCGGCCAGCCCCTCCAGCAGGCCGAGGACCTGCTCGAACAGCCTCGCGCGCGCCTCGGGCCCGTCGCCCTCGGGCTCGCCGAACTCGGGGAGCAGCCGGCCGAGGCCCCTGGTGGAGCCGCCGGGCACCATCGCGGCGATCGCGTCGCGGCCCAGGTCGCGCACGAGCCTGCGGAGCACCGCGGTGAAGGGAGCGAACGGCAGGCCGTCGGTGCCGAGCTCCAGGCAGCCGCCGACGAGCACCCTGGCATCGGTGACGCGCTCGGTGAACTCGCTGATCAGCCTGGTCTTGCCGACCCCCGCCTCCCCGCCGACCAGGACGGTGGAGGACGCGCCCTCGCGGGCACGGCGCAGCGCCGACTCCAGAGCGGCCAGTTCGTCGGTGCGGCCGACGAACCGGGGACTCACCGTATTGATGCTCACGCCCAACAGGATGCCATCAGATACTGACGAAACTCAGCGGAGCACCTTGCGGTAGAAGCTCGCCGACTGCTCGTAGCCCAGTGCCCGGTAGAACTCAGGGGCGCGGCGGGTGGCGAGGGCGACGTAGCCCGCCTGCTTCTCCCGTGCCCAGACCTCGAACTCCTCCAGCAGGCCGCGGCCGATGCCCTGCCTGCGGAACCCGGTCTGCACCATGGCCTCCTCCACCCATGCGACCGGCCCGTTGGCGAACAGGGTCAGGTGCACGTAGCCGAGCAGGTAGCCGTGGACGCGGCCCTCGGCCACCGCGGTGAGCACCAGCGCGTCCTTGTTCTCCAGCAGCTGCGGGAAGGCCAGGTCGAAGGCCGCGCGCTCGGGCCTGAAGGTCAGCCCGAACTCCCGCGCAAGCGCGAAGATCTCATCAGCGTCGCTCGGCTCCGCCCTCCGAATGTGCAGATCGTCTGAGGTCATGACGTGGACCATAGATCGTTCCCACTGGGTCGTCCAATTCGGAACTCCAGAATCACGAGCATATGCCCCCGATCCGGGCATCAGAGGTCCGCCATGCCGAGTTGCCTGGCGATGAGCATCCGCTGCACCTCGCTGGTTCCCTCGCCGATCTCCAGGATCTTCGCGTCGCGGTAGAAGCGACCCACGGGGAACTCGTTCATGAACCCGTAGCCGCCGAAGATCTGCGTCGCGTCGCGGGCGTTGTCCATGGCCGCGTTGGAGGAGACCAGCTTGGCGATGGCCGCCTCCTTCTTGAACGGCTTGCCCGCCATCATGAGCGAGGCGGCGTGGTAGTAGGCGAGCCTGGCGGTGTGGGCGCGGGCCTCCATGTCGGCGACCTTGAACTGGATGGCCTGGTAGTGGCCGATGGGGTGGCCGAAGGCGCGCCTGTCGCGGACGTAGCGCAGTGACTCGTCCACGCAGCCCTGCGCCAGGCCGACGCTCAGCGCGGCGATGGCGATGCGCCCCTCGTCGAGCGTCTGCAGGAACTGCGCGTAGCCCCTGCCCCGCTCCCCCAGCAGGTTGGCGGACGGCACGCGGCAGTCGGCGAAGGACAGCTCGCGGGTGTCGGAGGCGTTCCAGCCGACCTTGGAGTACTTCTTCGACACGGTGAAGCCGGGCGTGCCCGAGGGCACCAGAATCGTGGAGATCTCACGCTCGCCCGTCAGCGCGGCGACGGCGACGACGCCGGTGATGTCGGTGCCGGAGTTGGTGATGAACGCCTTGGTGCCGTTGATCACCCACTCGTCGCCGTCCAGCACGGCGGTGGTGCGCATGCCCCCGGGCACGTCACTGCCGCCTCCGGGCTCGGTCAGCCCGAAGGCGCCGAGCATGCGTCCCGAGGTCAGCTCGGGCAGCCACTGAGCCTTCTGCTCGGCCGTGCCGAACCGGTAGATCGGCATGGCGCCGAGGGAGACGGCCGCCTCCAGGGTGATGGACACGCTGGAGTCGACCCTGGCGAGCTCCTCCAGCGTGAGGCACAGCGCGAAGTAGTCGCCGCCCATCCCGCCGTACTCCTCGGGGATGGGCAGGCCGAACAGGCCCATGGCGCCCATCTGGCGGACGATGTCGTAGGGGAACTCCTCGCGCTCGTAGTAATCGCCGATCACAGGGGCGACCACGTCGCGGGCGAAGGCCTCGACGGTCTTGCGCAGCTCTTCGTACTCGTCGTTGAGCATGGTTGTTCAGCCTTTCGAGAGGGCCTGGACGACCCGGGACGGGCTGGGACGGCCGAGCCGTTCGGCGAGCCAGACGCTGGTGGCGACGAGCTTGCCGAGGTCGAGTCCCGTGTCGACGCCGAGTCCTTGGAGCATCCACACCAGGTCCTCGGTGGCGAGGTTGCCTGTGGCCGACTCGGCGTAGGGGCAGCCGCCGATGCCTCCGGTGGAGGCGTCGACGACGGTGACGCCCGCCTTGAGCGCGGCGAGCGTGTTGGCCAGGGCCTGGCCGTAGGTGTCGTGGAAGTGGACGGCCAGCCGGTCGGGCGACGGGAAGGCCTCGATGAGCGCGGTGGCGTGGCCCGGGGTGCCCACGCCGATCGTGTCGCCCAGCGACAGCTCGTGGCAGCCGAGGTCGAGCAGCCGGGTGCCGACCCGCACGACCTGCTCGACCGGCGTCGGGCCTTCCCACGGGTCGCCGAAGACCATCGACACGTAGGCGCGCACCTTCACGCCCGCGGCCAGGGCGCGGGCGATGACCGGCTCGAACATCTCGAACTGGCTGTCCAGGCCGCGGTTGAGGTTCTTGTTGGCGAAGGTCTCGGTCGCGCTGGCGAAGACGGCCACCTCGTCGACGCCGCTTTCCAGCGCCCTGTCCAGCCCGCGCTCGTTGGGGACGAGCACCGGATACCGGATGCCGGGGCGCCGCTCCAGCATGGCCAGCAGCTCAGCCGAGTCGGCCAGCTGAGGCACCCACTTCGGGTGGACGAAGCTGGTCGCCTCGATCACGGAGTGTCCCGCGTCGGCGAGCCTGTCGATGAAGGCGGCCTTGACCTCGACGGGGACGACGGCCTTCTCGTTCTGCAGGCCGTCGCGCGGCCCCACCTCGTAGACCGTGACCCGCTCGGGAAGCCCGTCCATGGCGTACGGCATGCGACTCACTCCTCCGATGAGACGACGGCGAGTACCGCGTCCATGTCGACGGGCTGGCCGGCCCTGACCGGCAGTTCGGTGACCGTGCCCTGGACGGGGGCGGTGACGGTGTGCTCCATCTTCATCGCCTCGACGACGACCAGCGGCTGCCCCTCGCTCACCTGGTCGCCGGCCGCGACCTTGACCAGCAGCACGGTGCCTGGCATGGGACTGCGCACGATCCCGTCGCCGCCGCCCGCTGCTCCCGGTCTGTCGCCGGGGTCGCCGATCCTGTGCCTGGTGAGCGTCCAGGCCGCGCCCTCGCGCCCCAGCCATACCGTGTCGCCCTCGCGGACCACGACGAACCGGAGGGAGCGGGCGCCGAGCGTGACGGCGAGTTCGCCGCCCTCGACGACCGCCCTGGCGCTCGTGACGCCGGTGGGCTCCAGGCGGACCTCGGCGCCGGAGGCGGGCAGGCCGCGCACCGCGACCTCGTGGACGCCGTCGCGCGACTCCAGCCGCCAGGTCGTCCACGCCCGCTCGCCGACCCGCCAGCCGTCGGCGACCTCCCACGGGTCCGTGGCGGGCGGCGCGGTGTGGAACAGCAGCGCCGCGGCGGCCACGACGTCGTCGGGGACGTCCGCGGTCGGTTCGAGCGCCGGCAGCACCCGTTCGACCAGGCCGGTGTCCAGCTCACCCGCGACGACGTCGGGGTGCCCGGCGAGCGCCCGCAGGAACGGAATGTTCGTCGTCACCCCGAGCACGGTCGTCTCCGCCAGAGCCCTGTCGAGGGTCCGCAGCGCGGTGGCGCGGTCCTCGCCCCAGGCGACCACCTTCGACAGCATCGGGTCGAAGTGGCTGCCGACGACCACGCCCTCGGCCAGCGAGGAGTCGACCCTGACCGTGGTGGGCTCGCGCAGGGCGCGGACCCTGCCGCCGGTCGGCAGGAAGCCGCGGGCGGGGTCCTCGGCGTAGACGCGCGCCTCGACGGCGTGGCCGCGCAGCCGTACCTCGTCCTGTCCGAACGGCAGCGGCTCGCCCGCGGCCACCCGCACCTGGAGCTCGACCAGGTCCAGTCCGGTGACCAGCTCGGTGACGGGGTGCTCGACCTGCAGGCGGGTGTTCATCTCCATGAAGTGGTAGTCGCCGGAGACGCCGTCGACGATGAACTCGACGGTGCCCGCGCCGGTGTAGCCGACCGAGCGGGCCGCCTCGACCGCCGCCGCGCCCATGCCCTCGCGCATCGCCTCGGTGACGAAGGGCGAGGGCGCCTCCTCGATGATCTTCTGGTGCCTGCGCTGCAGGCTGCACTCGCGCTCGCCCAGGTGGACGACGCCGCCGTGGGTGTCGGCGAGCACCTGGATCTCGATGTGCCTGGGGTTCTCGATGTAGCGCTCGATGAGCAGGGTGCCGTCGCCGAAGGCGGCCTCCGCCGTTCGGCGGGCCGAGGCGAGCGCCTCGGGCAGCTCGCCCGCCGTGCGCACCAGCACCATGCCCTTGCCGCCGCCGCCCGCCGATGGCTTGATCAGCGCGGGGAAGTCGGTCCACGTCTCCAGGTCGGCGCCGATCCCGCCGGGCACGACGGGCACGCCCGCCTCGGAGACGGTCCGCTTGGCGCGGATCTTGTCGCCCATGGCCTCGATGGCGTCGGCGGGCGGCCCGATGAAGACCAGCCCCTCGGCGGCGCACCTGCGCGCGAAGGCGGCGTTCTCGGCGAGGAAGCCGTAGCCGGGATGGACGGCCTGCGCGCCCGACGCCCTGGCCGCCGCGACCAGTGCCTCGATGTCCAGGTAGTGAGGGATCTGGAGTGCCTGGTCGGCCATGCGCACGTGCAGCGGGGCCGCGTCAGGGGCGGTGTAGTCGGACTCCGTGTAGACCGCGACAGAGGTGATCCCCATGGCGCGGAGCGTCCTGATGATCCGGACGGCGATCTCGCCCCGGTTGGCGATCAGTACGGTGCTGAACATCATCACATCCGGAAGACGCCGTAGCCGATGGGTTCGAGCGGCGCGTTGGCCGCCGCGGACAGGCCCAGCCCCAGGACGGTGCGGGTGTCGATCGGGTCGATCACGCCGTCGTCCCACAGGCGGGCCGTGGAGTAGTAGGGGTTGCCCTGGTCCTCGTACTGGGCCCTGATCGCGTCGGCGTCCGCTGTGCCGACGGTGGTGAGCACGTTGGCGGCCTGCTCGCCGCCCATCACCGAGATGCGGGCGTTCGGCCACATCCACAGGAAGCGCGGGGAGTAGGCCCTGCCCGCCATGGCGTAGTTGCCCGCTCCGAAGGACCCGCCGATGACGACGGTGAACTTGGGCACGCGGGCGCACGCCACCGCGGTGACCATCTTCGCGCCGTGTTTGGCGATGCCGCCGGCCTCGTACGCCTTGCCGACCATGAAGCCGCTGATGTTCTGCAGGAAGACCAGGGGGACGCGTCGCCGGTCGCACAGCTCGATGAAGTGCGCGCCCTTCAGCGCCGACTCGGCGAACAGGATGCCGTTGTTGGCGATGATCCCGACGGGGTGGCCGTGGATGTGGGCGAACCCGGTGACCAGCGTCGTGCCGTACTCGGCCTTGAACTCGAGGAAGCGGGAGCCGTCGACGATCCTGCGCACCACCTCGCGCACGTCGTACGGCGTGCGGGTGTCGGGCGGCACGATGCCGTACAGCTCCTGCGGGTCGAGGTGCGGCTCCTCGGGTGCCCGGCGCTCCCACGGCGCGGCCTGCCTGGGCGCGAGCGTGGAGACGATGTCGCGGACGATCGCCAGCGCGTGGGCGTCGTCCTCGGCCAGGTGGTCGGTGACGCCGCTGACGCGCGCGTGCAGGTCTCCCCCGCCGAGCTCCTCCGCGGTGACCTCCTCGCCCGTGGCGGCCTTCACCAGCGGAGGCCCGCCGAGGAAGATCGTGCCCTGGTTGCGCACGATCACGGCCTCGTCGCTCATGGCGGGGACGTAGGCGCCGCCCGCCGTGCACGAGCCGAGGACGGCGGCGATCTGCGGGATGCCGCGCGCCGACATCGTGGCCTGGTTGTAGAAGATGCGGCCGAAGTGCTCGCGGTCGGGGAAGACCTCGTCCTGCTTGGGGAGGAACGCGCCGCCCGAGTCGACCAGGTAGAGGCAGGGCAGGTGGTTCTGCAGCGCCACCTCCTGCGCGCGCAGGTGCTTCTTGACGGTCAGCGGGTAGTACGTGCCGCCCTTGACCGTCGCGTCGTTGGCCACGACCACGCACTCGCGGCCCGAGACCCTGCCGACCCCCGTGATGATGCCCGCCGCGGGAGCCTGGTCGTCGTAGAGGCCGTTGGCGGCCAGCGGCGACAGCTCCATGAAGCGGGACCCGGGGTCGAGCAGCCCGTCGACCCTGTCGCGTGGCAGCAGCTTGCCGCGCTCGACGTGGCGCTGCCTGGACCGCTCGGGACCACCCTTCGCGGCCTCGGCCAGGCGCTCGCGCAGCTCGGCCGCCAGCCGCTCGTTGACCTCGGCGTTGCGCTTGAACATGCCCTGAAGGTTAATCATCATTAACGTCTGTGTCTAGAATGTGGGATGTGAGCACTCCTACCCGCAATCGCCGAGGCGAGATCCTGGAGGCCGCGGCCACGCTGTTCGCCGCCCGCGGCTACCACGGCGTGTCCATCGAGGACCTCGGCGGCGCGGTCGGAGTGTCGGGGCCCGCGCTCTATCGCCACTTCAGCGGCAAGGAGGCGCTGCTGGTGGAGATGCTCACCGATATCAGCACGCGCCTGCGCGAGGCCGCGGTCGCCGTCGTGACGAGCGCCCACGACGCCACGTCAGCGCTGGAGGCGCTGCTGGACGTGCAGATCACGTTCGCGCTCGAGCAGCCCGCGCTGATCACGGTGCACGACAGGGAGCTGGGCAACGTGCCCGAGCCGCACCGGCGGCAGATCAGGCGGTTGCAGCGGCTCTACGTCGAGGAGTGGGTGACCGTGCTGGCGGAATTGCACCCCTCCTGCCCTCCGCCGCGCCTGCGTGCGGCGACCCACGCGGTGTTCGGGCTGCTCAACTCCACGCCGCACAGCGCGGGAGAACTGCCCGCCGAGGCGATGCGCGACCTGCTGCGCGGGATGGCGACGGCCGCCTTCGCCACCCTCGGTTAACGACCATTAACGACTGACCCGGCCCCCGAGCGAGCCTTCGGCGCCACATCCCCGTAGCCGTCCCGAAAACGGGTTGTTCTGCCAACTATCTAGATATATCTTTCGGGTATCTCGATAGTTGGAGAGCGACATGCCGGATTTCGCACCTCGAGTGCGCAAGGGTGATGTGCGGGCTGCGCTGCTCAGCCTGCTGGGCGAGGAGCCCAGGAACGGCTACCAGATGATCCAGGAAATCGAGGAGCGCAGCAGAGGCGTGTGGCGGCCCAGCCCCGGCTCGGTCTACCCGGCGCTCCAGCAGCTCGAGGACGAGGGGCTGCTCACCGGTGACGAGGCCGGCGGCAGCCGTACCTACCGGCTCACCGAGCTCGGGCGGAAACACCTCAGCGAGCGGGCGCAGACGCTGTCACCATGGGAGCAGGTGGCCGGCTCGGTGCCTGAGGACAGGCACGAGCTGCGGCTGCTGTGGGGACAGGTCAGCGAGGCGTTCGGACATCTGGCGCGCATCGCGGACGACCGCCAGGTCGCCGCGGCCAAGCAACTGCTCCAGCGAACCCGCAGGTCCATCTTCAAGATTCTGGCGGAGGGCGAATGAGCGCGGTCACGGTGAAGGGCCTGACCAAGACCTACGGCAAGGTCGAGGCCGTCAAGGGAGTCGACTTCGAGGTGCGGGCGGGCGAGGTCTTCGGCTTCCTCGGCCCCAACGGCGCCGGCAAGACCACCACGATCAGCATGCTGTGCACGCTGGTCAACCCCACGGGCGGCACCGCCGGCGTCGCGGGCCACGACGTGGTCAGGGAACGCGACCAGGTCCGCCAGAACATCGGCCTGGTCTTCCAGGACCCGACGCTGGACGGCTATCTGACCGCCGAGCAGAACCTCCGCTTCCACGCCGAGCTGTACGGCGTGCCCAAGAGCGCGGTCCCCGGCCGCATCCGGCAGGTCATGGAGATGGTCGCGCTGTGGGACCGCAAGGACGCCAAGGTGATGACGTTCTCCGGCGGCATGAAGCGCAGGCTGGAGATCGCCCGCGGCCTGCTGCACTCGCCGCGCGTGCTCTTCCTCGACGAGCCGACCGTCGGCCTCGACCCGCAGACCCGCTCGGCCATCTGGGGCTACATCAACAAGCTGCGCCACAAGGAGGACATCACGATCTTCATGACGACGCACTACATGGACGAGGCCGAGTACTGCGACAGGATCGCGATCATCGATCACGGCGAGATCGTCGTCATCGACTCCCCTGAGGCGCTGAAGGCGAGCGTCGGCAAGGACAGGGTGCAGATCCACACCGGCGACGACACCAGGGCCATCGCGGCGCTCCAGAGCAGGTTCGGCATCGAGGCGGCCGTCCACGAGGGCGCGGTGACGTTCGCGGTCGCCTCGGGCGAGGAGTTCGTGCCGCGGCTGTTCGCCGAGCTCGGGCTGCCCATCAGGTCGGTGAGCGTGTCGCGTCCCTCCCTCGACGACGTGTTCATGTCCTACACGGGCTCGACGATCAGGGACGCCGAGTCCGGTTCGGGCAACGAGTGGATGAAGGCGATGGTGAGGCGTTGATGGCGACCGACGTGGTGAGCGTGCGGATGCCCGCGCGCGGCATGGCGCACGACCTGCGCGCCGTCAAGGTGGTGCTGCACCGCGAGATGCTGCGCTTCGTCAACGACCGCACGCGCATGCTGTCGATGCTCATCCAGCCGGTTCTGTGGCTGTTCGTGATGGGCACCGGTCTCGGCACGCTGGTGCGCGGTTCGATCCCCGGCGTCGACTTCCGCACGTTCATGTACCCCGGCATGATCTCGATGACGGTCATCATGACCGCGATGTTCTCCGCCGGGTCGATCGTGTGGGACAGGGAGTTCGGCTTCCTGAGGGAGATGCTGGTCGCGCCCGTCTCTCGCGGGTCGATCGTCGTGGGCAAGTGCCTGGGCGGCGCGGTGGTGGCCGTCGGGCAGGGCGTCATCATCCTGGCGATGGCCGGGCTGGTGGGCGTGCCGTACTCGCCGGAGCTGATGGTGACGCTGCTGGCGGAGATGTTCCTCGCCGCGTTCACCATCACCGCCTTCGGTGTGACGCTGGCGGCCCGCATGCGCAACATGCAGACCTTCTTCGGGCTGATGCAGATGGCGATCATGCCCATGATGTTCCTGTCCGGCGCGATGTTCCCCTTGGCGAACCTGCCCTCGTGGCTGCACGTGCTGACCACCGTCAACCCGCTGACCTACGCGGTCGACCCCATGCGGCAGGCGGTCTTCTCCCACCTCTCCCTGCCTCCCCAGGTGAACGCGCTGCTCAACCCGGGCGTGCAGTGGTTCGGCTGGCAGGTGCCCGTGAGCATGGAGATCGGCCTGGTGGCGCTGCTCGGCCTGGCGCTGCTCGGGATCGCGATCGCCCAGTTCAGGAAGGCCGAGTAGCGGCCCGTCTGACGGCCATGGGAAAGGGGCCTGGTCTGGCGACCAGGCCCCTTTCTCGGTCACTTACCTCTTGACGCGGACGTAGTCCCTACCGCTCTGGGAGCCGTAGGTGTCTCCGTCACCGCCGAAGACGAACTTCCAGTAGCCCGACTTGTAGGCCTTCACCTTGGTGTACAGCTTGCCGCTGCCGGTGGAGTTGGTCGTCTTGACGTACTGCCACTTGCTCGAGCCCTTGGGCAGGAAGTACAGGGCGACCTTCGCCTCGTAGCCACCGCCGTCGACCAGGAGCACGCCCCTGAACCGCAGGTACTTGCCGTACTTGACCGGCTCGGGGTAGGCGTTGAACTTGACCAGCCTGCTCGTGTCCTTCGGCGGCGGGGTGGGCTTGACGACCCTCACCCAGTCGCTGTCGCTGCTGGAGCCGTCGACGCCCCTGGCGCCTTCGAAGACCGCACGCCACCAGCCGGAGGCCTGCGCGGTGGCGCCGGCCCAGAAGCGGCCGTCGCGGCCGGTCCAGTCACCGGTCACCCGCTCCCAGCGGCTGGAGCCCTCGGCCCTGAACAGGATGGCCACCCGCTGGCCCGACAGGCCCTCCCAGCCGTGGGAGCCCTCCGCCTGGAGGGTTCCCCTGAAGGCGAGCCTGTCGCCCTTGTCGACCGGTTCGGGGTAGGCGTCGAAGCCGACGATCCTGCTGTCGCGGGACCTGGCCTTGACGTCGACCCTGTCGGTGTCGCTGACCGAGCCCTTGGTGTCGGCGTTGCCGCCGAACTCGGCCCGCCACCAGCCGGTGGCCTCGACCCTCACCTTGGTGGCGAACCAGCCGCTGCGGCTGGTGTCGACCGTGGTGATGTGCCGGTAGGCGTCGGTGCCCTTCTCGCGGAAGGTGATGGTGACGCGCTGCCCGCCGTACCCCTGCCAGCCGCCGCGCTCCAGCTGGAGCCGGCCGGACACGGAGATGTGGTCGCCCGCGGAGACCAGGTCGGGATGCGCGCCGAAATCGACGATCCTGGTGTCCGCCGCGGTCTTCCTGACCTCGACGGCGAACGTGCCGTCGGTGGACCTCTCCCCGCCATTGCCGTCATGGGCGATCGCCAGGAAGCTCCACCTGCCTTCGCTCTTGGCGTCGAAGGTCTTCTTGCCCGTCCACCTGGTCCACTGACCGTGCGGCGAGGCGGTGAGGTCGACCGGCGACCCGACACTCGCGTCGCCAGGGGGCTTGAGCTGCAGCTCGGCCTTGCCCGCTCCCCTGGTCGAGAACGAGAACGTCGCGGTGACCCGCTGGTCGCCCGTCACGACGATCGGTGATGGTGAGACATCCACCTTCGAGATGCTCGGTGCCGCCGCCGCCATCGCGGAAGGTGTCAGGGCGAGGGCCCCTGCTCCAACCGCGAGTGCAACAGCTGTCGCTCGGAAGCGTTGCAACATTCGGGTACTCCGTTCCTTTCCCCGGTGGTTGAAACGCGGCATGAGGGTGCCACGTCGTACTTAAAGTAGACGTTTAGGACAGGTAAAGCGTTTGAAAAGCTGACAAACTGTCATTCAGATCGGTCAGACAAAAACTTCGTCCTCACGTTCGGGCAGACGAAGGGACCATGCGCGCGACATAATCGGGCTTGTGGCGCGCGACACTGTTGAGACTCATTTCACCGAAGCGGTTGCGACGCTCAGGGCGGGCGCTCCCAGAGACCCGGCGGGGCCCGTCAGAGACGGCACCACGCTCACCGGGCAACGCTGCCGCGAGCTGTTCGACCGCCAACTGGGCAGCCGGCTGCTCGACGTCGCCGCCAGATGGCTGCGCGAGCAGAACGAGGGCTTCTACACCATCGGCTCGGCGGGCCACGAGGGCAACGCCGCCGTGGCGGCCGCCGTCAGGACCTCCGACCCCGCGCTGCTCCACTACCGCTCAGGCGCCTTCTACCTGACCCGCTCCTCCATGGCGGGCCGCCTGCCCGAGCAGGGGCTGCGCGACGTGCTCCTGGGGCTGACCGCCTCAGCCGACGAGCCCATCGCGGGCGGCAGGCACAAGGTCTTCGGCCATCCCGACCTCGCGATCATCCCGCAGACCTCCACGATCGCCAGTCACCTGCCGCGCTCGGTCGGCGTCGCGCTGGCCATCGAGCGGGCCAAGGCGATCGGCGTGCCGACGCCGTGGCCCGATGACGCGATCACGGTGTGCAGCTTCGGCGACGCCTCGACCAACCACGCGAGCGCACTGTCGGGGTTCAACACCGCCTCCTACGCCACCTACCAGGGCCAGCCGCTGCCCATCCTGTTCGTGTGCGAGGACAACGGCCTGGGCATCTCGGTCCGCACGCCCAAGGGATGGGTGGAGACGGCCGCCCGCCGCCCCGGCATCGAGTACTTCCACGCCGACGGCTGCGACCTGGCCGACGCCTACGACGCGGCCACCCGCGCCGCCGACCACGTCCGCTCGACACGCGCGCCCGCCTTCCTCCACCTGGACACCGTGCGGCTGATGGGCCACGCCGGCTCCGACGTCGAATCCTCCTACCGCACCCAGCGCGAGATCCGCGCCGACTACGAGCGCGACCCGCTGGTGCGCACCGCCGCCCTCCTCGTCGAGGCCGCGCTCGCCACCCCCGAGGAGCTGCTCAAGCGCTACGAGTCCGAGCGCGAGCACCTGCTGCGGATGGCGATGGAGACCACCCGCACACCCAAGCTCACCTCCGCCCGCGAGATCGCCGAACCGCTCGCGCCGCGCAGGGCGGACCTGATCGCCAAGATCAGCCCGGTCGCCGCCGAGCCCTCCGCCAGGGAGAAGGCCTTCGCGGGACAGCTCCCGGAAAAGGAGGACAAGCCGCTCACGCTGTCCCAGGCGATCAACCGCACACTGGCCGACGCGCTGGCCATCTACCCCGAGATGATGGTCTTCGGCGAGGACGTCGCCAAGAAGGGCGGCGTCTACGGTGTGACCCGCGGCCTGCAGAAGCGCTTCGGCGCGGGCAGGGTCTTCGACACGCTCCTCGACGAGCAGGCCGTCCTCGGTCTCGCGCTCGGCTCGGGCGTGTCGCGGATGCTGCCGGTCCCCGAGATCCAGTACCTCGCCTACCTGCACAACGCGCTCGACCAGATCCGCGGCGAGGCGGCGACCATGTCGTTCTTCTCCCGCGGCGCCTACCGCAATCCGATGGTGGTGCGCGTGGCCGGATACGCCTACCAGAAGGGGTTCGGCGGGCACTTCCACAACGACAACTCCGTCGCGGCGCTGCGCGACATCCCCGGCGTGGTCATCGCCTCGCCGTCCAGGCCCGACGACGCCTCCGCGATGCTGCGCACCTGCCTGGCGGCGGCGCGCACCGAGGGCTCGGTGTGCGTGTTCCTCGAACCGATCGCCCTCTACAACACGCGCGACCTGTTCGACGACGGGGACAACGGGTGGCTCGCGCCGTACGCGCCGCCGTCCAGGTGGGCGGAGACGCACGTGCCGATCGGCCGGGCGCGCGGCTACGGCGACGGACGCGACCTGACGATCGTGACGTACGGCAACGGCGTGCGGATGAGCCTGCGCGCGGCGGTCAAGCTCACCCAGGACGGGGTGAGCTGCCGGGTGCTCGACCTGAGGTGGCTGGCGCCGCTACCGCTGGAGGACCTCATGCGGGCCGCGGAGCTGACCGGCAAGGTGCTGATCGCCGACGAGTGCAGGCGGACCGGCGGGGTCTCCGAAGGCGTCATGACCGAGATGCTGGACGCGGGCTTCTCCGGACAGATCGCCCGGGTGACGTCGGCGGACAGCTTCATCCCGCTGGGCGAGGCGGCCGACCACGTGCTGCTGTCGGAGGCCGAGATCGAGCAGGCCGCCAGGAAGCTGCTCGGCTGACCCTTTCCCGGGTACGGCAGGCGGCCCGCGCCCGCCGTACCCGCGACACCCGAGGTGGGGTCACAGCCAGTCGCGGCGTTTGAAGACCAGGTAGAGCACCAGGCACACCGCGGCCATCAACACCAGCGCGAACGGGTACCCGGCCACCCAGTGCGTCTCCGGCATGTGGTCGAAGTTCATGCCGTAGATCGTGCCGACCAGCGTCGGCGCGAACAGGATGGCCGCCCACGCGGAGATCTTCTTGACCTCCTCGCTCTGCGCGTAGCTGGCCCTGGTCTGCTCCTGCGCCACCATCGTCGAGTTGATCACCAGGATGTTCTGCAGGAGCTGACGAAACCCCGCCACCCGCTCGGAGACGGTGATCGCGTGGTCGGCCACGTCCCGCAGGTAGCTCTGCAACTCCTGGTTGACCCCGTACTTCGAGGCGCCCGCGATGAACCCGTCGATCATCGGCAGCAGCGGGCTGGTGGCCCGCTGGAACTCGATGACCTCGCCGGACAGCTCGTAGACCCTTCGCGAGACTGAGGGGTCGCCGCCGAAGACCTGCACCTCGATCTCCTCGATGTCCTTCTGCAGCCCGGCCACGACGGGGGCGTAGCCGTCGACCACCGCGTCGAGGATGGCGTAGAGCACGGCCTGCGGCCCCTGGCGCAGCAGGTCGGGGTCGGACTCCATGCGACGGCGCACCGCGCTCAGGTCGGGCGACTCCGCGTGCCGTACGGTGATCACGAAGTTGGCGCCGACGAAGACGTGCACCTCCCCGAACGCGACCTCCTCGACGTCGTCCAGGTAGGTGGCGGCGCGCAGCACCACGAACAGCATCTCGCCGTAGCGGTCGGCCTTGGGGCGCTGGTGGCCGACGATGGCGTCCTCGAGGGCCAGTTCGTGCAGGCCGAACTCCTCCGCGAGCTTGGCCAGCTCCCAGTCCTTCGGCCGGTAGAGGCCGATCCACGCCATGCTGCCGGGGGTCTTCTTGAGGCTGTCGAAGGCGTCGGCGAGGGAGGCGGGCGTGCCGATGCGGTGGCCGTCGAGGTAGAGGGCGTTGTCGATGACGGTGGGGCGGTAGGGCGAGTCCTCGTCGGCGCGCGGATCCATCGAGTGCTCGGGGGCGGGCTCGCGGACGCCGCTGCGCAGGAAGCTCCTCATCCGTGCCATACCCGACCTCCTAGGACAGCTGAAACTCGTCGAGAGCCCGGTGGGCGCGATCGCGGATGGTCTTGCGGAACATCGGGGTCCAGCCGAGCAGCAGCCCCGCGGGCCTGCCGAGAGCCATCCTGGACCACAGGCGGAAGTCGAAGTCGTCACGGTGGCGCACGATCAGGTCGTCCTCGAAGCGGAAGAAGGCCTCCACCTCGTTGACGACCTCGCGGCCCGTGCTGGTCAAGGTATAGCGGGCGGTCCAATGGGCGCTACCCGCGTGGGAGGAGGCCGCGAGGTCGCGGAAGGTCACCGCGACACCGCTTCCCCTGGACAGCATCAGCCGCCACATGGCCATGACCCTGTCGCGGCCTTCGAGCTCCTGGAACAGGGGGTCGCCGAAGCTGACGTCGGGGTGGTAGCAGTGCTCCATGGTGGTGGTGTCGCCCTTGGCGAGCGCCTCGTAGAAGGCGCCGATCAAGGCCATGTGCCGGTTGTCCATGACGTCCCCCTCCAATTCAGATCATGCGTACCGCATTCTCCCAGCACACCGCGCGAAGCCAGTCATCGCCCATGTCGAGTCTGTCCAGGCCGTCGAGCTGGTGGGCGTAGGCGTACGGAATGGTGGGGAAATCGCTGCCGAGCAGCACCTTCCCCGCAAGGCCCAGTTCACGCAGCCGGGGCCTGAGCGCGGCGGGGAAGGGCATGAGCCGCGCGGCGAAGTCGGTGAACGCCATGGTGGTGTCGAGGGCGACGCGCTCGTGCCGTTCGGCCAGCGCGAAGAAGTCCTCGTACTCGGGCATGCCGAGGTGGGCGATCACCATGCGCAGGCGTGGGTGGCCGCGCATCACCTCGGCGACGGGCTCGACGCCCACGCAGCCGCCGGGGACGGGAACGGAGCTGGCGTGCACGACCACGGGGACCCCCGCGTCGGCGAGCAGGCCCCAGACGGGGTCGAGCTCGGGCAGGCGAGGGTCGAAGGCGCCGACCTGGAGGTGGATCTTGAAGATTTTGACCCCGTCGTCCAGGGCCTGCCGTACGTAGTCGAGGACGCCGGGCTCGGGGAAGAAAGTGGCCGACGGCAGGCACTCGGGTACCTTGCGGGCGAAGTCGAGCGTCCAGGCGTTGAGGTCGGCGGCCATGCCCGGCCTGTGCGCGTAGGCGAGGGCGGGGAAGGCGCGCACGCCCATGGAGGTCAGCAGGGCGACGCGCTCCTCGACCGGTTGCCGGTAGCGGATCTGCCAGCCGTCGCCCATGAGAGGGCCGCCGTGGTCGAAGTGGTGCCAGACCCGGCGTTCCATGCGCTCGGGCAGGAAGTGGACGTGCAGGTCGATGATGCCCGGCAGGCCGAGCGCCTGCCACCAGGCAGGAATGGCAGAATCTTGTTCTATCCCCACACGGCGACCTTACCCAAGGCCCCTCGCGGTCGCGGAAGCTCTCCGGCGGCTCTCTGGCGCGCGAGCTCGCACCGCCGAGCCCGGCCTTCCTCGCACACCTCGCATCGCGCCGGAAACCCCGGCCTCCAGGCGTCATCCGCTCAACAGGAGCAGGGGCAACCGGATAGGGTCGGGTTCGATGGACAAGCTATGGGCCCACCTGGTCGAGGCTCAGTCGCCGCCCGCGCTGTGGGTCGTGGCGCTCTCGGCACTGGCCGCGTTCGCGATCGTCGCCTACCGCCCCTCGTGGCACCTTTCGCGAGGCCTCGTCACGATCGCCCACGAGGGCGGCCACGCGCTGGTGGCACTGCTCAGCCGCCGCCAACTGCAGGGCATCCGCCTGCACTCCGACACCTCGGGCGTGACCCTCACCAGGGGCAGGCCCACGGGCCCCGGCATGATCTTCACCGCGCTGGCCGGCTATCTCGCCCCGTCCCTGCTGGGGCTGGCAGGCGCGTGGCTGACCGCGGAGGGGCGGGTCACGCTGCTGGTCTGGACCGTGCTGGGCTTCCTGGTCTGCATGCTGCTGCTGATCCGCAACCTGTACGGCGCGCTGATCCTGCTCGTCACCGGCGGCGCGGTGTTCGCCCTGTCCATGTACGCCCCCGGCGACATCCAGATGATCGTGGCGCACATCGCGGTGTGGTTCCTGCTGTTCGGCGGGGTCAGGCCGATCCTGGAGCTGCAGCACAAGCGGCGAAGGGGCCACGCGCCCGACTCCGACGCCGACCAGCTCGCCCGGCTGACGTTCCTGCCCGGCGGCTTCTACGTGCTGTTCTTCCTGCTGGTGGCGGGCGCCTCGGTGGCCGGCGGAGCCTGGCTCATGATCCCCGCCGCCGACGTCCCCTGGTGGTGACCTGAAATGCCCCTACGCCCCGCGAGTCACCTGAAACCACACTAAACTCGCCCGGGACGGGGGGAGGGGACGTGCTGCCAGGGGAGGACGCGCCGGGCTACCGGGTGCTCGACACGGCGGGCCAGGGCGGCTTCGGCGTGGTCTACAAGGCCTACCAGGAGCGTCTCGACCGCGTCGTCGCGCTCAAGGTCCTGACCGTCGACAGGGTCGACGCGCGCACCATGCGCCGGTTCCAGCGCGAGCTGCAGCTCACCGGGCGGCTGACCGGCCACCCGAACGTGGTCACCGTGTTCGACACCGGCACGACCCGCTCCGGCAAGCCGTACATCGCGATGGAGTTCTTCGAGAACGGCTCGCTGCGCGACAGGGTGCGCGCGCAGGGGCCGCTGCCGGTGGCCGACGTCCTGCGCACCGGCGTCAAGCTCGCCGCCGCCCTGGCCGCGGTGCACGAGGCCGGGGTGCTGCACGGCGACATCAAACCGCAGAACATCCTCATCTCCCGGTACGGCGAGCCCGCCATCGCCGACTTCGGCGTGGCCAGGGTGGTCGACTCCTCGGAGACGTCGGCCACGGCACAGGCGTTCACGCCGCTGCACGCCGCGCCCGAGGTGCTGAGCGGGCAGCCGCACAGCGCTTCCACCGACGTGTACTCGCTCGGCTCGACGCTGTACCACCTGCTCGCGGGCCAGCCCGCCTTCCACTCGGCGACCGACCCTTCGATCGCGCCGCTGATGTTCAGGGTCCTGAGCGCCGAACCACCGCCGATCAACAGAGCCGACGTGCCGTCCGCCGTCGCGGGCGCGATCGTGCGCGCGATGGCGAAGGCGCCCTCGGCACGGTACGAGTCGGCGTGGGCGTTCGCCAGGCGACTGCGGGAGGTGCAGCAGGAACTCGGCCTGCCGGTCACCGACCTCGTCGCCGCCGAGCCCGCCCCCGGAGGCGAGCCGACCTTCCCCGTACGGCAGGCCGCCCCACCCGCGATGTCGCCATCCGTGCACGCCCCTCCCGCGACGTCTCCATCCGTGCACGCCCCACCCGCGACGTCGCCATCCGTGCACGCGCCGCCCGCCGCGCCGGCATCCGGCTCGCCGTACGCCCCCGCCGGATCTCCCCCCGGCCCCGGCTCCATGGCACCCACCCCCGTGGCCCCCGCTTCAGCGGCGCCCGCATCTGTCTCCCCCGCTTCAGTGGCCCCCGCTACCGTGCCGCCCGGCGTCGCCTCCTCCGCGGTGGCGGCAGGTCCACCGCACGCGCCCGGCGCGGTCCACCCCGGGCATCCCGCGCCTCCCGGGCACCGGCCCGACGGCGGGCCGCGCGGGCATGCCGAGGCACCCGGGTACGCCGAGGCGCGCCACGCCTTCACCGCTCCCGCCCGCTCAGGCCGGTCGCCGCTGCGCGGACGCCTCCTCATCGGCGGTGCGGTCGCGACAGTCGCCACGGCCGGCGCGCTCCTCGTCCTCCTCCTCCCCGGGCGACAGCCGCAGGACCCGGGGACGCAGCCGAAGCCGCCGGTGGCCAAGGAGCCGCAGCCGGCCAAGGATCCTCAGTCGGCCAAGCCGGCCGAGATCGGCAAGGCGGCGCGCGACGCCCTCGCGCCTCGCGGGCTGCGCATGGTCGCCGACAGGGGCGCCGTGGTCACCCTCCGCTGGACGCTGCCCGCCGACGCCCGCCGCTACCCGCTCATCCTGCAGCGCGAGCCGGCCGACGGGCAGCAGCTCGCCTCGCTCCAGGCGGGCGACACCACGGCCAGAGTGGTGGGCCTGGACCCCGACACCGGCTACTGCTTCCTGGTCGGCGCGGCGCTGGAGATCAGCCAGAAGAGCACGGTGGCGTGGTCGAAGCCGTACTGCATCAGGGGCGCGGTGACCCGCTGAGGTAGGCGCGGACGTCGGCCACCTCCGCCTTCCACGGGCCCGGATCCCGCTGCTCGAACGGCGCGAGCGTCACCTCTTCGCCCTTGCGTGACCACGTGCCCTCGATGACACCGTCGGCCAGCATGACAGGGCGCAGGATCCCGCCGCCGGGGAACACCGCGCGGCGGTGCCGCTCCTCGAGGATGAGGGCGCGGTCGGCCCAGCCGAGGAGGTACTCGTCGAAGGCGGGCGCCAGCCGTACCGCGCCGTTGGTCTGCCCGCCCGCTTCCGCGTCCGCGTCCCGAAGCGTGAAGCCGCCGAGGGGTGCCGCCTCGAGGCGGGAGGCGATCAGGTCGAAGGCGGCGCGGGCCGTGCCCAGCGGAAGGCCCGACCAGGCGGCGAGGTCGTCGGGGGTGGCGGGGGCGTGCGCGCGCAGGTAGCGCAGGGCGAGCTCGGCCAGCGCCCTGTCGCGGTCCTGTTCGAAGGTGACGGGTGCGCCGAGCCAGTCGACCGCGTGCACGTAGGTGGGCTTGCCCCGGTGGAGCGGGCCCAGGACGGCCAGACCATGGAAGGCGGCGAGAGCGACCAGGTGGACGACCCCCTGGCCCTTGGCGCGGCCCGCGAGCCTCGCTTCGAGCTGGGCCTTGGTCAGCGGGCCCTGCCCCGCGAGCGCGTCGCCGATCAGGGCGGGCAGGTCGTCGCCCGTCACGCCCTCCTGGGCGAGCCTGCGCATCGTGCCGGTGTCGTTGCGGGTCAGGGCGAGCAGCCAGGGCAGGTCGTCGCGGTGGACGAAGTGGAGGGTGCCGCGCGGTCCCCACGCCCTGACGATCTCGCGGTCCTCCCATGCGGCCTCGATCTCCTTCACGGTGACCGAGGCCGACCTGGCGCGGAAGGCGAGCAGCGTCGAGGGGACGTCCTGCGCCTGGACGGCGAGCAGGTGGCGGACCATCTCGCCGGCGTCGAGGACGGACGGGCGGTGCAGCAGCTGGGCTGACAGGCGGGCTCTGCGCAGATCGTTCGGCACAGGGGGAGCCTACGGGGCGGCGCCGACAGAACCTCCGCCACCGGCTCGGCGGGGGAGCGCGCGGGCCGGGGAGGACGGGTCAGGAGCGGGTGAAGGCGCGGGGGTCGAGGCGACGGAGCAGGCGGGCGCGGACGGACCTCGTACGGCGGGCATGGGCGCGCACCGCGTCGCTGCAGCGCCAGGCGGCCTCCGCCCCCTCCTCGCCCAGCGTGTCCGGCGCGTACCTGACGTGGTTGGCCAGGTCGGCCAGCGGCCGCAGCTCCCGCGCGTCAGGGTGCCCGGCCACCACCTCCGCGGCCGTCAGCGTCCGCTCTCCGCCCAGCCCGAGGTCGTCGCAGGCCTGACGCCACGCCCCCATGACCCGGTCGGCGGCCGTCCCGCCGCGACGGCGGGATCGACGCCGCCACCACGGCAGCGCCGCCGCCACGACCAGGTACAAGAGCGGGACCGCGGCGGCCGTCCACCACCACGGGGACGCCCCGTCCGAGGCCACGGGCCCGACGGGCGTCTTCTTCGCCGCAGGCTCCTTGGCCTTCGAGGTGCCGCCCTGGCCGAACTCTCCCTCGAGCTGCTCGCTCTCCTGGATTTCCGCCGACACCACGTCGTGGTCGTCCTTCGCCCCGCTCCTGCCGGGCGTGGGGTAGAAAGGCCGCCATCCGAGCTTCTCGAACTTGATCTCGGCCCACGCCAGGACATGTCCTGAGCGCACGTGGTAGACGCCGTTCTCCGGCGCGCCTGGCCTGAATCCCACGACCACCCTGGCAGGCAGTCCCAGCGTCCTGGCCATCAGCGCGAAGGCGGACGCGAACTGCTCGGAGGTGCCCCGATAGGTCGTGTCCATGAAGAACTCCAGAGCCTTGAGCGAGTGCCCAGGCGGCGCCGTGATGTCGTACTTGGCGGTGGTCCTCAGGAACTTCTGCAACCGGTAGGCCTGGCCGATGGGCGTGTCCGCCCCCTTGGTCGCCTGCCGCGCCGTCCTCCTGAACAGCTCCTCCTGCGGACCGGGAGGGAAGGCCGTCAGGGCGGGGTCGGCCGCGGGAACCGCCGCCAGCAGGTCCTCCCTCGTGGGCGCGGCCACGCGCGAGACCACCTGGTAGCGGAACCCCCTGCCCGTCTTGGCCGAGGTGAGCAACGCCCCGCTGTCGGGGTCCACGGCCAGGCCGCGCGCGCCCGTCACTTCGGCGGGCCGTTCGGCGGCGGGCATCCACGTGCCCTGCAGCTGCTCGAAGGTGACCGTCTGCCGCACGGTCGTGGTCCTGCCCGTCCACTCGTCGGACGGCACCCTGCCGCCCGTCGGCTGGAAACGCGCGCCGGACGTCCAGCGCACCCCGTCGTAGCGATCGAGTACGGCCAGCCGCCAGTTCAGCGGCTTGTCCGCTTTCACGGTGAACAGCGGCCGGTCGGGGATCTGCAGCCACGCCGACACCCTGTCGAGCGGGCTGACGCTGCCGACCCTGACCGGCGGCGGCAGCTCGGCGTCCGTTCGAGGGTTGTACGGCTCCCGCGCCATCGGCAGCAGAGGACCGAGCAGGGAGGCGGCGAGCGCGACCACGCCGAGGGCGGGCAGCGCCGCGACCAGCCACGTGGCGGGCCGATCCTCACGCAGGACCAGCAGGACGCCGGACAGGACGAGCAGGACGGCCGTCGGTGCCAGGTTGGAGCCTTCGCCGTCGACGCCGAGCAGCAGCGCCACGCCGTACACGAGGAAGGCCGGCAGGGCGGGCGCGAGCCTCAGCCTGGTGCGGGTGATCGTCTCCGCGCCCGCGATGGCCGCCGGCCAGACCAGCGCGTGCACGAGGACGAGCAGCCTGGGCTCGGCCGGCGCGGGCAGCAGGGTGGTGAGCAGCGCCTGCCAGGCGTTCGCGAGGTCGAGAGGGAAGTGCGGGGCCAGGCCGCCGTAGAGGGGGACGGTGGCCGCGGCGAAGAGCAGGACGTTCAGGACGAGCGGGCGCCACAACGGCTTGGTCCTGGTGAGCGCGGCGACCAGGGCGGGCACGCACGCGGCGGGGACCACGACGGCGAGCAGGTCCGTCGTGGGGAAGACGCGGTGGAATCCCCATCCGGCGGTGCCGGTGATCGCGGCGACGACGGCGAGCGCGGCGAGCCGCCGCCACGCCGGGCTCGGAGTGGGCGCGGTCATCGGCTCGCCCGGACGCGGAAGAGGGCGCTCATCGGGCCGCCCAGACGAAGGGGAGGGCGCTCATCGGGCCGCCCAGACGAAAGGGAGGGTCTCGAGGTCCCTGACGCGCAGCGTGGTCACGCCCGGCACGCTGACCTCCGCCTGGCCGGTGAACACGCAGATCACCCTGTCGAACCGCTTCCTGACTCCAGCCACGCGGGCCGCCTCGGCGGGGTCGGCGGTCACCAGGACGAGGGAGCCGCCGCCGCGCGCCAGCCGCACCCCCTCATGGGAGTCGGAGGGGCCGACCAGCGCCAGCCGGTCGAGGACCAGGTCGGCGTCCGCCCTCGTCTCGGCGAGCACCCCCTCCCCCGTGATCAGCCTGACGGGGAAGCCGGCGCGCGCGGCGGCGAGCGAGACGGAGGCGGCGGCGTCCACGGACAGTTCGTCCAGGTCGCGGGTGTCGAGCACCACGGTCGTGGTCGGCAGGCTCGCGTCGATGAGCTGGCGGACCATGAGCGTGCCGGTGCGCGCGCTTGAGCGCCAGTGGACATGGCGCAGGTCGTCGCCGACGACGTACTCGCGCAACGTGTGGAAGGTGACGGTGCCGCTGGGCGCGTTGTCGCTCGTCGGGCCCTCCAGATGGTGCGCGCGTCCGGACGGCGGGACCGGCAGGGCGACCGTGCGAGGCCGTACCAGCAGGGTGACGGCCTCGCCGTACTCGCGGACCCTGCGGGTGAGGCCGAGCGGGTCGGCGCGGACGATCAGCAGCGGGCCGACCGGGATCTCGCCGCGCACGCCCGTGGGCAGCGAGTAGGAGACGGTCCTGGCCGCGCCCCTGGGCAGGCGGGGCAGTTCGACGGTGTGGTCGCTCGCGCCGAACCTGTCGCGCGCCCACAGTCCTGCCAGTGCCATGCCGCCGAGGTTGCTCACCTGGAGGACGGCCACCGCCGCGTCGCCGCGCGGCACCTTCAGCGGCGTCACCTCGCGCCGCACCTCCAGTTTGGGCTTCGGCGCCGTCCACGCCAGCGCGCCCGCCAGGGCGAGCAGGCCGCCGGTGGCCAGCACCACGGGTTCCCTGTAGCCCAAGCCGAAGCCCGCGACGTACAGGAGGAGCGACCCTGCGAGGGTGCCCCAGCCCAGCGGGGTCAGCATGTCAGGCCGCCTGCGGTACCGGCATTCCGGCCATGAGCTCGCCCAGCACGTCGGCGGCGGTCCGCTCGCGCAGCTCCGCCTCGGGGGTGAGGAGGAGCCGGTGCGCGATCACCGGGACGGCCAGGGCCTTGACGTCCTCGGGCACCACGTAGTGGCGGCCCGTCGACGCGGCCCTGACCCTGCACGCGCGCAGCAGCGCGAGGCTGGCGCGGGGGCTGGCGCCCAGGCGCAGGTAGGGGTTGGCGCGCGTGGCGGCGACCAGGGCCACGATGTAGTCGTAGACGGGGTCGGCCACGTGGATCTGGGTCGCGAAGTCGATCATCGCGGCGACGTCGGAGGCGCGGGCGACCTGCGGCAGCCGCTCGACCTGCGCGCCCGCCTTGAGGATCTCGACCTCGGCGAAGTGGTCGGGGTAGCCGACGGAGATCTTCATGAGGAAGCGGTCGAGCTGGGCCTCGGGCAGCGGGTAGGTGCCGTCCATGTCGACGGGGTTCTGGGTGGCGACCACCATGAAGGGCCTCGGCACGGGGTGCGGCTCGGCGTCGACGGTGACACGCCGCTCCTCCATGACCTCCAGCAGGGCCGACTGGGTCTTGGGCGAGGCGCGGTTGATCTCGTCGGCGAGCACGATGTTGGCGAAGACGGGACCGTGGTGGAACTCGAACTTCTGGTGCGCCTGGTTGAAGATCGACACCCCGGTGATGTCGCTGGGCAGCAGGTCAGGCGTGAACTGGATCCGCCGCCACTCGGCGTCGACGCTGGCGGCGATCGAGCGGGCCAGCGTCGTCTTCCCCGTGCCTGGGACGTCCTCCATGAGCAGGTGTCCCTCGGAGAACAGGCAGACCAGGGCCAGTTCGACGGCTTCGCGCTTGCCTCTGATGACGTGTTCGATGTTGCCCGCGAGGAGCTGGAAGCGCTGCGCGAACTGGCCCGCCATCGAGGCGGTGTCAGGGTAGCTCAACTCAGTTCTCGCATTCGTAGAGCCCGTCGGCCGCCAGGCCGCTGCCGGGGATCGCCATCAGCGTGTCGCTGATGTAGGCCACGCCGCCGTTCCACTCGATCCTGTTCCAGACGTCGCTGCTCTCGCCGCTCTCGCTCTCCGACACCGATCGGCCCTTCGTCTGGCAGATCACGGTGAGCGACCGGTACTGGCCCTTCGGGATCCTGCCGACCTCGCAGCCGCCCTGAGGACCGCACTGGATCAACGAGTCGGTCTGGTTGTTGTTGGCGTTCTGGTAGGCCTTCTTCGGATAGGCGAGGTCGGCGGTGGCCGTGGTGGCGGTCTGGCTCTCCCCCGCCGCGTTCTTGGCCTTCAGCGAGAACTCGTGCTTGGCGTCGTTCCTCAGCCCCTCGGCGCTGAACGAGGTGCCCTCGATCCCGTTGTTGCTCGCCGCGCCCGACAGGACGTAGGTCACGCCCTGTCCCGCCGCGTTCTCGGGGGCGCCCCACGTCAGGTCGGCGCCCTTGTTCTTCGCCTTGGCCTGGAAGTTCGTCGGCGCGCCCGGCGCCACGCACGGCATGGCCGACGCGGACGACTGCGACTCCACCTCGCCGCCCGCCCAGTGCGCGACGACGGTGAAACTCACCTCGGCGCACTGTTCTGAGGCGTACTCGAACTGGAAGGGCCCCTCAGGGCCCACCGACTCGGGGATGACCTTGCCCTGGCCCGACGCCTTGAGCGTGTACTTCTCGACCTTGCCACCCGTCGAAGCGCCGAACGTCACATCCACCTTGCCGGGTCCCGACTTGGCCGAGACCGATCCCGGCGCGCCCGGAGCGGAAGGGCTGGGGGTCGGAGTGGGCGTCTCGGACGGCGTGGGCGTCTGGCTCGGCGTCGGCTTCTTCCGCGCGGTCCTGGTCGGCTCGGGTGCCTCCTCCGTGGGGTCGGGCACCGTCCTGGTCGACTCTGGCTCGGGGTCGGGATCCGGCACGGTGCTGGTCGGCACCGTCGTCGGCGTGGGGCGCGGCTTGGGCGTGCGCGTGGGTCCCGGCACGTCGGTGTCGTCCTTGTCCACGGCGTGCCTGCGGCCCTCAGGATCGATGACGACGGCCCTGTCGCCGTTCTCGTCGTTGGCCCAGAGCAGGCCGTCCTTGACGAACACCTCGATCGGACCCGGCCGGTCGGCCACCTGCATCCGCACGGGGTCACCGCCGGCCGCGGTGTCCCACACGATCATCGCGCCGGCCCGCTGGTCGGGCACGTACACCTTGGTGCCGAGCACCTGCGGGACACCCGCCTCCCTGACCGAGAGGTCGGTGGTCTGCACGGCGTTCGACATGGTGTCGATCACGACGAGCAGGCCGTCGCGGCCCGGCGTGAGGATCGGCACCAGCGAGCCCTCGGTGGACGCGGGCGTCAGCACGCCGCCCTTGCCGGCCTGGGCGACCTCCTTGGGGAGCGTGATCTCGCCCGCGCCGCCGTCCGCGCCGATGATGACGGTGGAGGCCGCCCGGGTGTTGGTGATCACCGGCAGCCCGCCCGCGATGGTGATCGCGAGTTCCTCTCCTGCCTCGCCGACCTTGACCGCGCGCTCCTTCACACCCGCTCTGACGGGTACGGCCTCGCCGGTCGCGGTGACGGGCACCCACAGCCGGCCTCCGCCGTCGATGCGCGCGGAGCCGAGCGGGCCCGGCAGGTCGAGCGGCGTTCCGGTGGTGTTGAGCGTGACGGGGTCGATCCGCTGGACCCTGCCACGGGGGTCGACGGCGTACGCGTCGGAGCCGCTGACGACGAGCTGGAGTCCCGCGGCGCCGAAGTTCTTGGTCTGCGAGACGGTGAGCTGGCTCGGCTCGATCCTGCCGACGAAGCCGGTGCGGCTGTCGACGAGCAGCACGTTCGTGCCGTCCTGCACGACCTTCATGGACTTGCCGGGCTTGTCGTCAAGGTAGCCGTCGACCTCGCCCGACAGGCCGTTCACGTGGACGACCCTGCCCTTGGCCTTGGACCACAGCCACGCGCCCACGTCCGCCAGCTTCGGGTTGGCGGACGAGACGCCCACGCCGAAGACCGCCGCCGCGACCGCGAGGATCGCCACGACCCCGCCCGCGACGAGCGCGGTGACCTTATCCCCACGCACGGTAACTCCGCCCGTATACGCCTATGTCCCCCTGTTACCGGGCCTCACCCTAGCGTGATCCCGCACCACCCGGCAGCCCAACGCGCTCGTCGGCGACCGGCGGTCCACCGCGCCGACGACTCTCTCGCGGCGCTCTCACCGGTCCGCATATGTCGCGATCCGCGCTGGTCGGGATGTTCGCGGCAGGGCCGACGCGCACGGGCTTCCCGATGTCGTCACCTGAGCGAAGTGTCGGTGGGAACCTCTACCTTAGAGCGCGTGTCCGAACAGCCCCTGACCCTCGACGCCGCCCTCTCGGAGGAGGCGGTGCTGTCCACCTACCGCAGGATGTTCGCGGCGTTGGCCCGCGACAGCGGCGCGGTGGTCGACGATCCCGCCATGGTCGACGTCGCCGAGACGCTCTTCGCCGCGTTCGCGGAGGCGGGTGAGGAGTGGTTGACGCACGAGCAGATGCGCTTCGCCTGCCGCGCCTTCCCCTCCGACCAGTTCGACAACAGGCTGCGCGTCCTCAAGGGCCTCGGCGCGATCCGCGAGGTGTTCCCCAAGCCCAACCAGCTGCGCTACCGGGCCTCCTTCACCAGCGTGGTCGGGCTGATGTTCATCCGGCGGATGATGGACGACGGCGGCCAGTCGGAGATGCACCGCCTGCTCGCGCTCGAGGACCTCAACGTCGCCGACCCGCGCACCACGATGGAGCAGGCCGGGCAGAGCGCGGCCAACCTGGCCAGGGCCTTCCGCCTGTGGGCGCTCGAGCTGATCACGCTCACCACCGGCACGATCGAGGAGCTGCGCGAGCAGGCGCCCAAGCTGTGGGGCACCGAGGAGATCGCCCGTCGCGCCCAGAACCTGCACGGCACGATCCTGACCCGCTGGCCCGAGCTCGACAGGCTCTGCACGGACCTGCGCGCGGCCATCTACGCCTACAGCGACGCCTCCCGCCGCGCGGCCGGCCGACTGGCCGACTCGGCGGGCACCACCCGCAACCTGACGCTGCTGCCGTCCGAGACCTGGCGCACCTTCTCGCAGACGGCCTCGAAGGAACGGCTCGCGGCCGTCCTCGACGGGTTCGTCTTCGATGCCCCCTCCCCCTGGCACGATCCAGCGGCGATCGTGCGCGCGGTCGACGAGAGCCCGCGGCCGGCCCCCGCCCAGCCCACGCCCCCTCGTTCGGACCTGCCCGACCCAGGGCCGTCCGGCTCCCTCGACCAGTCGCCCGGCGCGGCCGTCGAGCGGCTGACGTCGGTGGCCGAGTCGGTGCTCGGCGGCGCCGACAGGGTGGCGCTGGCCGGGCTGCTGGGCTCCGACTGGGCCTCCGCCCGGCGCCTGCTGGCCGACCTGACCAGCGTCGATCTGCGTCCCGAGCTGCCCTACCGGCTCGTCTGGTCAGACGAGCTGACGGCCGACCCCTCTCACGAGCCCACGTGGCTGTCCCACGGCTTCCTGGAGCGCATCGCATGACCGCTTCCCTCGCCCACGCCCGCGCCAGGGCGGAGGGCCCGCTGCGGCTCGGCCACGGCGAGGCGACTCCCGCGGGCATGGTCCGGATGGCCGAGCTGGCCGTCCCCGTGTGGCCCGACGGGGTGACGCCTTCGCTGCTGGAGGAGCACCAGGTCGCCCCGCCCAGCGTCGAGCGGTCGGGTGAGACCAGGCGGGTGCTGGCGGCCTGCCTGAAGTGCTGCTGGGTGGACCTGTCCACCGATCCATGGCCAGGGGCGACCGCGCCGGTGGAGCTGGTGCTCGACACGTACAGGGCGCTGATCGGGCGGACCGACGACCTGATGCGCAACTGGGCGGTGGGGGCGCTGCGGCGGCTGCACGACTCGTCGTGGGTGGTCATGGCCGACGGGTTCGTCCGGCTCGGGCCGCGGTGCGCGACGTGGCCCGTGGAGTCGTACGGGCAGTTGAAGGAGCTGGTCAGGCGGCTGCCAGAGGCGGATCGGACGGCGCTGACCGTGGTCCGCGACGCCGATCTGGTCGCCGCGGCTCCTGGGGCGGTCGTGCCCGCCGCCCCACAGGAGACGCCCGCCATCCCGGCGGAAGCACCCGCCTCCCCCGTAGACGCTCCGGCGGCCGGTGACGCCCCCCGCGAGATCGAGGTGCTCGGCGGCAGGGTCGAGACGGCCAGAGCCGAGTTCGACGACCTGCTCGACGCCTTCGACGAGCGGCGCAGGGCCGAGCTGGTGGCGGCGTTCATGGCGGTGGAGTTCGCCGCCGAGCCCGTCCAGGAGGCGCGTTTCACCGCGCTGAGGGACCCCGCGCTCCGCCGTACCCTCGCCGAGATGCTCGCCAGGCGCGGACGGACGCTGATCCAGCAACGGGAGCGGTGGATCTCGGGTTACGACGACGCCGTGGCCGTCAGGGCGGGCACGACGCTGGGCGAGAGCGAGCGCGCGGTGCTGACGCTGGTGCTGGTGCACTCGGTGGCGATCCCGCGTGCGGAGGGGCTGCTGCCCGAGGACACGTGGCTGTCCCCGCACGCCACTCCCGTCGACGAGCTGCGCCGCCACACCCAGCTGCCCATCGGCGAGCTTGAGGCCGCGCTGCGCACCTTGCGGCACGCCGGGCTGCTCTCGCAGGTCAAGGCGGGCGAAGAGGCCGGAGGTTACGTGCCGGGCCCGCAGTTCCACCGGCTCACGCAGGCGGCGCGGCGGCGCCTGCAGGAAGAGCTGATCCTCGCCGCGGGGCCGCACACGCCTCTGGCGGCGGCCGTACGAGCACAGCGGAAGACGGGGGACGGGTAAGTGGCTCTGGTGGAGAACGTCGTCGGGGATCGGGTGCTGATCGCCGTCCAGGCGGTCAACATCTCACGGTTGTCGACCCATCCGGTGCCGACCGTGCCGGGCACGTTGATCGTCGTGGCGGGCGCGGGGCCGAAGGACTCCAACGGCGCGGGCAAGTCGTCGTTCATCGCGTCGATCACGGCGCTGCTCGGGGACGAGCAGTGGCGGTTCGCGTCCGGCGCGAAGGCGGTGTCGGAGCTGCTGTTCAACGCCGAGCTGGCCAGCGGCGCCGGCGGACGGCAGTGGGCCAGCGCCGACCACGGCTACATCGTGGGCGTCTTCGGCCCCTCCGCGCACATGGACGGCGCCGCCCAGACGAACGGCGCGGCGCACACTGCCGGGGGAAGCGCGCTCGACTTTCTCAGCGTGGCGGGCGGTGCAGGGGACGGATCAGGAGCGGGCGCCCAGGGCGGCGGCCGATCGGGGACGTCAGGCCCGGGCGACGGCCAGATCGAGGTGGACGGATCAGGCGACGACGGGGAGGGGCTCTTCCCCGAGCCGGACACCGCCAACGGCCCGATCACCGTCTGGTTGCGGGTCAACCAGGAGGCGCCGCACCTGGAGATCCGCTGGCGCGACGGCGTCCACCTGGCCGCCGCGAGCTCCGAGGCCGAGCGGGTGGCCAGAGCGGACGAGGTGTGGTCGGCGCTGCCGAGGTCGGCGGGCCGCCGCGACGTGGTGGCCAGGGACCTCACCAAGGTCCTGTACGGCGACCGCGTGCGCTGTGTGTCGTTCCTGTCCACGTCGGTACGCAGCAAGGTGGCCACCAACCTGCTGTCCCAGCCGCTGAACGAGATCTCCCCCGAGCGGGTCTTCGAGGCGATCGCCGCGCTGACCGGCCTCGACGCCGAGCTGGAGCAGGAGCGTGAGGCGCGCCGCGACGAGCACGCCAGGCGGGTCAAGGCGGCGCAGGCGGGCGAACGGCTGGCGGAGTTCGAGGCGGAGTCGAGCGCGCTGCTGACCACGTTCGACCGCCGCGACCAGGCCAGGGTGCGGCTCGCGGAGGCGCTGCGCTGCTGGAGGGGACGGCAGGCGCGCAGGCTGGCCGACGCCGCCGATCGTGACGAGGCGTTCGCCGCCCAGCTCGAGACGCTGGAGGCGGCGCAGGAGACGGCGGCCGAGGCGATCGCGACGGTGCGGGCCGAGATCGCCACGCTGAAGGACGACACGCTCGACCGCAGGGTGGTCGAGGCGCGCAAGGAGCTGGCGGTGTTGCAGGCCAGGGCCGCCAAGCTCGACGCCGACCGGGCGGTGGCGGAGAACTCCGCCGACGAGCTGCGCGGCATGGTGCCCTCGCTGGAGGAGCGGCGGCGGCTGGCCGACGGGCGTGACGTCCCCACGGCCGAGCGGGAGCTGGCCGAGGCGCGCGGGCGACTGAACGAGGCGCTGAAGGCGCTCGGCGTGGCCGACCGCGAGGTGTCCTCGGCACAGGCCGCGCTCGACGACGCCGAGGGCGGGCCGGCCGCCGCTCAGCTCACCGCGCTGGCGGCGGCCGGGGTGGGCGCGACCGGCCTGCTCGACGCCCTGGACGTGGCCGAGCAGGCCCGCGACCACGTCGACCTGCGGGGCTGGCCGACCGAGCACGCGGTGGTCGTCGACGCGGCCAGGCTCGAGGCCGCCGCTGAGGCGCTGAAGGACCTGCCGGGCTCGGTGCTGGTCAGCTCGGCGGGCGTCAGCGTGGTCGGGGCGTTCGACGGTGTGGCCACCGGCAGGGAGGCCCGAATCAAGGCCGCGGAGCAGCGGCTCAACCGAGCCAGGGACGTTCAGGAGGGGGCGGCACAGGACGTCAGGGCGGGTGAGGAGCGGGTGGCCGAGGCGCAGCGGCGGCTCGACGGCGCCAAGGCGGGCGTGCGGCTGCTGGAGATCGAGCAGCGCCTGGCCGAGCGCAGGGCCAAGCTGGCCGAACTGACCGAGGCGCTGCAGGAGCTGACGCCGGCGGTGGCGGTCGCCGAGCAGCAGGCCGGCGCGCTGGACTTCCGGGCCCGCACCCGCGACATGGAGATCGAACGGCTGGAGGGCCGCAGGGCCAGGCACGAGTCGGAACGCGGTCAGGCGCGCGACGCGGCGGCCAAGGTCGCGGCCGAGCGTGCGGCGCTGCGCCTCGACGAACTGGGCAGGGAGTGGGGCGGCCCCCTCGACGAGGCCAGGGCATGGCTGACGGCGCTGCAGGAGGAGGAGCGTCCGCGCAGCGCGGAGGAATGGTGGCGGGTCGCCGAACGCCACCTCGACCAGGCCTTCCGCGACACCTTCCCCGGCGACGACGAGGAGGAGGTGCCCGAGGAGCTGCGCTTCCTGATGGGCGAGCGCACGGGCCGGGCGAGCAGGGAGCAGACGACGTTCGCGGCGGTGTGCGGGTCGCTGGCCTCCTACCTTCGCGGGCAGGAGGAGTACGAAAAGCACCAGCGCCGCCAGATCGAGTCGCAGATCGTGACCCGGCAGCGTGACCTGGCGGCGGCGGAGAAGGGGGCCGAGGAGGCGGCGCAGTCGACGGCCGTGCACCGGGCGGCGCTGACGGCGGCGATCAAGGCGCGGTTGGCCAGGGTGGCCGAGGAGTTCGAGAAGCTCGACACGTCCTACGGCGGTTACGGCGCGACGCTGGAGTTCCCCGTGCCGCCCGCCCCCGCCGACCCCGAACAGCGCTGGCAGTGGCGGGTCACGCCGAAGTGGCGGCGCGGCGAGGGGCAGGGCTTCGTGCCGTACAACCGCCGGGCGAACACCGCGCTGATGGACGAGAAGGCGGTCAAGCTGGTGTGCGCGGCGGCCATCGCCTCCTCGGGCGGCGGCCACCTGTGCCTGGTGCTTGACGAGCTGGGCCGCAACCTGGGCAAGGAGCACCGCAGGGAGGCGGTGGCACTGTTCCGCAGGATCGGCGAGACGTACGGGATCACGGTGATCGGCGCGCTGCAGGACGACATGGAGCCCTACGCGATCGACGCGTGCGGGCAGTACATCAAGCTGCGCCGCAGCTCCGACGCGATGGCCTACAACGAGCCGCCGGTGATCGTCGGTCACGACGAGCACGCGGACCGGGTCCGCGCGCTGGCCTCGTACGTCGGCCGCCCCCACGCTCTGGAACCCGCCCACTGACCGGCCGCCCGCCGCCCGCGACGCGGTGCATGGCGCGCGGTGGGGCGTTCCCGAGGATGTCGATCAAAGGGCGAGAGCGCGGGTATGACGCCATGCGATGACATACTCCGCTTCGGATGCCGAGGGGCATCGTGCCATGGCGCTGGCGTTGCGGGTCGGTGAGCTGTTGCTGGGCAGCGGCGAGGCGACCGAGAACGTCGCGGGCGCCATGCGCAGGATCCTGGAGTCGTACGGCATGCGCCAGGTCGAGGCGGACGTCAACCTGTCGGCGATCACGCTGTCGCACGTGCCCACCGACGGCAGGCCGCCCGCCACGGCCGAGCGGCGGGTGCGCCGGCGCCAGCCCGACTACGACCGGCTGATCGCCGTGCACCATCTCGTCGGCGAGGTGAACGCGCAGGACCTGCCGCTCGGCGAGACCGTCGAGCGACTGAAGGAGATCACCAGGCGGGTGCGCGTCTACCCCGAGTGGGCGGTGGTCACGTCGTCGGCGCTGATCTCCTCCTCGGCGGCGGTGCTGATCGGCGGCGGCCCGACGGTGGCGGGGGCGGCGTTCGTGGCGACGGTGCTCGGCGACAGGGCGGGCGCATGGCTCGGACGGCGCGGTGTGGCCGAGTTCTTCCAGACGGCGGTGGCCGCCATGTTCGGCTCGGTGGTGGCGGTGCTGCTCATCTGGCAGCGCGTCCCCGTCGAGGCGTCCGCGGCGGTGGTCGGCGCCGTGGTCGCGCTGCTGCCCGGCAGGCCGCTGGTGGCGTGCGTGCAGGACGGCATCGCCGGCGAGTACGTCACGGCGACGGCACGGCTGACAGAGGTGGTGTTCATCGTGGCCGCGGTCATCGCGGGCATCGGCACGACGCTGACCGTCGCGGTCAGGCTCGGCGTGCCGATCACCGTGGACAGCGTGCCGTCGGCGCCGCTGTCGCTGGCGCCGGCCCAGCTGCTGGGCGCGCTGGCGCTGAGCCTGACCTTCGCGGTGGCGCTGCTGGTACCACCGCGCCACCTGCTGCCGGGCGCGTTGGGCGGCGGGCTGATCTGGCTCACGTTCGTGTCGCTGACCGCCCACGGCGTGCCGGCGCTCGGCGCGACGACGATCGCGGCGGCGGTGATAGGCCTGCTGGGCACCGCCTACGCGCGCAGGGTGCGAGTGCCGTCGGCGGTGTTCGTGATCCCGTCGATCGGACCGCTGCTGCCAGGCTCCGCGCTGTACAGGGGGATGCTGGAGTTGAGCCTCGACAACGTGCTGGCGGGCGCGCTGCACCTGGTCGAGGCGCTGTCGATCGCGGTCGGCATCGGCGCTGGGGTCATCTTGGGGGCGGAGATCCTTCGGGCCATCCGCGGGCGCGGCCTCGCCCGCAGAACCCGCCCCGCCGCCCGCCGCACCCGCGGCTACTGACCGCCGGGGCAGCGTCCCTGCTCTTGCTTGTCACCGAGGGCGAGGCTTTGCTGAGAGTGCGGGCACCCCGCCCGCCGCGCGGCCCTCCGCGCGTTCGGCCCAAGAGATCTCACCGCGATGTCTCGTGCCGGCGGCTCTCTCGGCAGGGTGTCCCGATGAAACGCTCTCACCGGCGCACCGCGCGGAAGCGCTCGCAGCCGGGCACCACACGGAAGGCTCGGGCTCTCAGCGGGGTGTCGCGCGGAGAGCTCGGACTCCCAGCCGGACGCCACACAGAGAGCTCGGACTCCCAGCCGGGCATCACACGGAAGGCTCGGACTCCAGCCGGACGCCACACAGAGAGCTCGGACTCCCAGCCGGACGCCACACGGAGAGCTCGGACTCTCAGCGGGGTGTCGCGCGGAGGCGGAGGAGCGTGCCCTTGGCGTACTCCTCCATGGCGTGGGCCAGCCAGCCCGCGATCCTGGCCACCGCGAAGATCGCCTCTCCCGCGCCGGGGATCATGCCGCTCACCGCGACCAGCCCGGCGAGGGCGAAGTCGATGTTCGGCTCGGGCAGCCTTCGGCGGCGCACCTCGACCCTGAGAGCCCGGGCGGCGTCCAACCTGTCGTGCCCCGGGGCGGCGGCCTCGACCAGTTCCATGAGGAACGCGCCTCTCGCGTCGCCGTTCTTGTAGACGCTGTGGCCGTAGCCGGGGATGCGCTCGCCGCGCCGTATGCGGTCGGCGATCACGCGGGCGGCGCGGCCGGGCTCCGTCACCTCCGCCAGGAGTCGCTCGGCTTCGTAGGACGCGCCGCCGTGCAGCGGCCCGCCGAGGACGCCGAGGCCGGTGAGGACGACGGCGTAGGGGTCGGCCTTCGCGGAGGCGGCGACCCTGGCGGCGAGGGTGGAGGCGGCCAGTTCGTGGTCGGCCAGCAGGACGAGCGCCGCCTGGAGCGCGGCGAGCAACGCTGGGGTGGGCGGCGTCGGACACAACCGCGCCCACAGTCGATCGGCCACCCCGCCGTGACCCGTAGCCTCGGCGATGGGCAGGTCCGCCAGGTCCTCCGCCACCCGAAGGCGTTGATCAGGGGTGGCCGGACCGGCGGCGGGGGCGTCCACGGAAGGCAGACGACCGGAAGGCCGCGCCGTACCCTCCGACCCCGAAAACGGCTGACCGGCCTGGCTCAGACCCGTCGCGAGCGGACCGCGCGTCGCGAGCGGACCGCGCGTCGCGAGCGGACCGCCCGTCGCGGGCAGACCGCCCGTCGCGGGCACACCGCCCGTCGCGGGCACACCGCCGGTCGAGGACAGACCCCCCGTCGCGAGCGGACCGCCCATTGCGGGCGGCCCGGTCGAGGACAGACCAGCAGCGGACTGACCGGTCGGCCGCAATCCCGCGGAGGTCACCTGGCTGGCGAACGGCAGGCCGGTCGGGCCCACGCCCGCGGACGGCAGGTCGGTCTGAGCCCGGCCCGCAGCCGGCAAGTCGGTAGGGACCAGACCTGCGGAGGGAAGACCAGTCGAGAGCTGGTCGGCGGGGGACCGGCCAGCGAAGGACTGGCCCGCGGAGGACTGCTGAGCGGAGGTCTGGCCCACAAAGGACTGGCCCGCAGAGGACTGCTGGCCGGAATCCTGGCACGCGGAGGACTGGCCGGCGATGGGGAGGGAGTCGATCAGGCCTGCGATCAGTCGGCGGCCTGTGGCGGCGACCGAGGCGGGGTCGAGCTGGTAGCGCAGCGAGTCGATGGCGCCGAGCACGGTGGTGCTCACCTGGAGCCTGTCGATCGGCAGCAGCCCCTCAGGCAGCGCCAGCTGCGCTGCGACAGCGGCCCGCACTCCCTCCGGGTCGCCTGCCCACTCGAGGGGGGCGGCCCGAGCAGGTTCCCCCGTCCAGAGCCACTCGGCGACGCTCTCGAAGGCCGCTGTCCGCGCCAGCTCCAGCGCGTCGATCCCGCGATAGTACGGCCGGTCGACGCCCAGCGTCGTCACCCGCGACTCGATGACCAGCTCCGGCGGCTGGTTGCGCGGGCGCCCTCGCCTGGCCAGTTGCTCGACCTCGGCCAGGGAGAACAGGCTGCGCCGCCCGTCGTCGGCCCGCCTGCGTCTCAGCACGCCACGGCTCACGTAGGCGTACAGGGTGGCGGGCTTCACCCCGAGCCGTTCGGCGGCCGTCCCCGCGTCGATCCACTCGTCCATGTTGATGAAAATCAATATTGATCCACCTTGATAGACGATGTCAACGTGGCGGCATGCCTCGTATTCACTTCCTTGACGTCACCAACAGGGACGGCGTGCAGACAGCACGGACCGGCCTGTCCAAGTTCGGCAAGACCATGGTCAACTTCTATCTGGCGAAGTTGGGCGTGGCGCAGTCGGAGATCGGGTTCCCGTTCCTTTTCCACGAGGTCCCGTACGTGAAGGCCCAGGTCGCCCTCGTGGAGGCGGGCGCTTTCGGCGAGCTGCGGCTGTCGGGCTGGTGCAGGGGCGTTGCCGGCGACGTCGAGAAGGCGCTCCCGCTGGGCCTCAGGCACTACAACCTGTCCATCTCGACCTCCGACTACATGATCCAGAACAAGTTCAGGGGCAGGCTCGACCGGGCCGCCATCATCAGGGAGATGAGCGCGGCCGTGGCCGTGGCGAAGGCGGGAGGCGCCGAGACAGTCGGAGTCAACGCCGAGGACGGCTCGCGCACGGACGACGGGTTCCTGCTGGAGTTCGCGCTCGCGGCCAAGGAGGCGGGCGCGGACAGGGTCCGCTACTGCGACACGATCGGCGGCGACACCCCCGGCAGGATCCGCGAGCGCTTCGCCAAGCTGGCCGCCGCCACCGGCATGCCGATCGAGACGCACTGCCACAACGACCTGGGCATGGCGGTGGCCAACTCGGTGTCCGGCGCACTCGGTGACCTGGAGGCAGGACAGGACGCGTGGATCAACACCTGTGTCAACGGGATCGGCGAGCGCTCTGGCAACGCCGACCTGCTCTCGACGATCCTGGCCTTCAGGCACGGCTTCGGGCTCGCCGCGGAGATCGGCGACGCGCTCGACCTTTCGTGGGCGCGCAGGTTCTCGATGTGGGCGAGTTACGCCTTCGGGCAGGCACTGCCGTTCAACCAGGTGGGGGTGGGTGCGAACGCCTTCGCGCACGAGTCCGGCATCCACGCCGACGGCGCGCTGAAGGATCACGGCAACTACGAGCTGTACGACGAGAGCACCCTCGGCCCCTTCCCTGAGGACTGGCACGCGCGCAGGGGGCGCGTGGTGCTGACCGGCGAGTACGGCGGGAAGGCCGGGTTCCGTCACGTCATGGACGGGCTGGAGGCCGAGGTGAAGGAGGAGGAGCTGACGTTCGAGCTGGTGCAGCTCTGCAACGCCATGACAGGCAGGCCGTTGACCGACGACGAGCTCCGCCTGATCGCGGCCTACCCTCGTGAGCTCTCCCTTCTGTTCCCCGGCCAGGTCAGCGTCAGCTGATCGCGGCCGACCCTGGCGTGCTGCCGCTCCCGTTCCCCGGTCCCGCTCCAGCTCACCCACTATGAGGTGGAACGGCCTGCGGGCTGCTGCCGGGGATCGCGGACAGCGGGGCTGGCGGACGGCGAGCAGCCAGGCGACGCGTGGGGCCAGGAGCAAACGGGCGGGCCAGGAGCGACGGGCGCCGAGCGGAGGTCACGCGCCGGACGGGTCGGGAGCGGGCGGAGGTCACGGCCGGACGGACGGCAGGCGCCGGAGGGTTGGGAGCCAGACGGAGGTCACGCGCCGGACGGGTCGGGAGCGGGCGGAGGTCACGGCCGGACGGACGGCAGGCGCCGGAGGGTTGGGAGCCGGGCGGAGGTCAGGCGCCAGGCGGGGCGGGGAGCCGGACGGGAGGCAGGCGCCGGGGCGGGAGCCGGGCGGGGGCACGCGCTGGACGGAAGGCAGGCGTCGAGGGTTGGGAGCCGGGCGCGGGCGAGCGGTCGGGGCAGGCTGGGGACAGCGGGCGAGGGGGGCGGGAGTGGGCGGTAACCGATCGGTTTCGCACGCGTCGTCGACCGGGTCACCACTCGGCTTCTGACAGCTCCAGCGTGCCCGTCTCCGGCAGGGCGAGCAGGCACAGCAGGCTGAGCACGGCCATGGCGGAGACGTACACGCCGACGTAGAAGACGGGCAGCCCGCCGGCCTGCATCTGGGTGGCGATCAGCGGCGGGATCGCGCCGCCGAGGACGCCGCCCAGGCTGTAGGCGACCGACGCGCCGCTGTAGCGGTACTCGGTGCGGAACAGTTCAGGCAGGTACGCGCCCATCGGACCGAAGATCAGACCCATCAGCGCCAGCGCGCCGGCGAGCGCGAGCCCGACCAGCGGTACGGAGGCGGTCTCCATCAGCGGGAACATCGCCAGCCCCCATCCGATCGCACCGGCGGTGCCGACGAGGAGCGTAGGGCGGCGGCCCACGCGGTCGGAGACCAGCGAGGAGACGACCGTGCCCGCGGCCATGAACACCACGCCGATCATGGTGAGGGACAGCATCGTGGTCCGCGGGATCTTGAGGGTGGCGGTGCCGTACGCCAGGCAGTAGGTGGTGGCGGTGTAGAAGAGGGTGTAGGCGATGACCATCGCGCCCGCGCCGAGCAGCACCCGGCGCCACTGGTGGCGCATCAGGCCCGCGAGCGGCACCCTGGCGAGCCTCCGCTCCTCCATCGCCGCCTGGAAGACCGGCGTCTCGGAGATCTTCAGCCGGACGTACAGGCCGATCGCCACGAGCACCAGGCTCGCCACGAACGGCAGCCGCCAGCCCCAGGTGAGGAACTCGTCGTCGGTGAGCAGGCCACCGAGGATGAGGAAGAGCCCGTTGGCGGCGATGAACCCGACCGGCGGGCCGAGCTGGGGGAACATCGCGTAGAGGCCGCGCCGGCCCGGCGGCGCGTGCTCGGTGGCCAGCAGCGCGGCGCCGCCCCACTCTCCGCCCAGCCCGATGCCCTGGGTGAAGCGCAGCAGTACCAGCAGCACGGGCGCGGCCACGCCGATGGCGGTGTATCCGGGCAGCAGGCCGATCGCCACGGTGGACAGGCCCATGAGCAGCAGCGAGACGACCAGCATGGACTTGCGTCCGACGCGGTCGCCCCAGTGTCCGAAGATCGCCGAGCCGAGCGGGCGCGACACGAACGCCACGGCGAAGGTCGAGAAGGCGGCCAGGGTCCCGGCCAGCTCGTCCATCTCGGGGAAGAAGGCGGTGTTGAGCACCAGGGCCGCGGCGGTGCCGTAGATGTAGAAGTCGTAGAACTCGATCGCGGTGCCGATGAGGCTGGCGGCGGCGATGCGCGTCCTGGTCGGCCGCGGCGTCGTCACTCGTGACTCAGGTCGATGACGCAGAACCTGTTGCCTTCGGGATCGGCCAGCACCACGAAGTCGGCGTTGTCCGGATACAGGTCCCACTGCACCAGCTCGGCGCCCAGCGCCACCAGCCGCTCGACCTCTTCCCGCTGCTCCTGTGTGGTCTCGGCGAACAGGTCCAGGTGGATGCGCGGCACCTGCTGCACCGGCGAGGAGCTGAGCCCGAGCGCCACCGGCACGCCCAGGCCGTTCACCGGATCGAGGATCGTCCATGTGTCCGTCACCGCGCCGGCGCGGGGGATGTAGTGCAGCGCCTGCGTCCAGAACCGTACGGCCCTCGGCATCTCCGTGACGCCGAGCACCACCTGTCCAATGCTCACCATGGACCCATCCTGTCAGGCCAGGGCGCATGGCAACGCTCCATCACGGGTTGGCCGCCCGGCTCCTCCTGCCGGCCGTTGGTTCGCCTCGCGCGTCACCGCGTCGAGGCCGGGTGCCGTCACGCCGTCGACGCGCGCCCCGGCAGACCGCGACGGAGGGCGGTCAGGGGGCGGTGACGGTGAGCGTCGATCCCTCCCGCGCCTTGGTGACCTTGAGCTGCGCGGGGATCCTGGTCCGCAGCTCGCCCACGTGGCTGACGATGCCGACCGCCCTCCCGCCGTCGCGCAGCCCGTCGAGGATGTCGAGCACGCCGTCGAGAGTGTCCTCGTCGAGGGTGCCGAACCCCTCGTCCACGAACAACATCCCGATCTCCGCGCCGCCCGCCTCCGCGCTCACCACGTCGGCCAGGCCGAGTGCCAGCGCCAGCGAGGTGATGAAGCTCTCGCCTCCCGACAGCGTCGCGGGGTCACGGTCGACACCCGTCCACGCGTCGAGCACCCGCAGCCCGAGCCCGCCGCCCGCCCTTCCGCGCGCGCCCGCCGTCTTCCGCAGGTCGTGCTGGAGCTGGTAGCGGCCGCCCGACATGTGGTCGAGGCGCTCGTTGGCCGCGTCGACGACCTGCCTGAGCCGCTCCCCCAGCACGTACGACGACAGGCTCATGCTCCACTGGTTGTCGCCCGAGATGCCGCTGGCCAGCGCGGCCAGCCGTTCGGCCAGCCGGTGCCTGTCGGCGGCGGGCTGCCAGCGGCCCAGGCGCGCCGCCAGCTCCTCGTGCAGCTCGGCGAGCCTGCGCACCCGCCGCTCCGCCCTGTCACGGGCCGAGGCGAGCGCGGTGTGCGCCCGCTCCGCCTCCTCCCTCGCGAACTCCATCGCCGCCAGGTCGAGCGCGGGCTCCGCGGCGGCGGCGACCAGCTCGGGGTCGGCCAGCGTGCGTGTCACCGCGGCGTGCGCGGCGTCCAGCTCGCGCAGCCGTTCGGCCTTCTCCTCCCTTTCCTCCGCGGTTCGTACGGCAGGCAGCACGTCCGCCACGTCCACGAACCCCTCCGCCACCGCCGCCTGTTCCGCCGCCTCGACGGCCGTACGGTGCTCGGCGGCGGCGGACGTGGCGGCCCGCGTCGCCTCGTGAGCCTCGCGGAGCAACTGCGCCTCCTCGCGCAGCCGGTCGAGCCTGGCGGCGAGCGTCGGGTCCGCGCCCCTGGCCTCGTCGATGCGGGCCGCCAGCCGGGCGGCTTCCGCTTCGAGTTCGTCCGCTCTGGTACGGCCCGCGGCCAGCCGCAGGCCGAGCTCGCGGAAGGCCTCGGTGGTCCTGACGTGTTCGTCGGCCAGCTCGGCCGCCCGCGCCGCGAGCCGAGGGTGCGCGGCCGCGGCCGCCCGCAACCTGACCGCCTCCCGGTCGGCCGCCTCGAGCTCAACGGCGGCCCACTGCCTGGTGACCTCGGCGGCTCGCTTCGTCGGATCGTGGGACGTGGCCGCCGCCATCGCCGTTCGTGACGCGGGGGTACCGGCGAGCGGGGGCGGGGTCAGGAGGCGGGCGAGGGTGTCGAGGGCGTCGTCGAGCCGTGCGGTGATCTCACCCATCCGCTCGGCCGACCGGGCCAGCCCCGCCAAGAGGAGGATCTCGCCATCGAGCCGCCGCCTGCGCGCACCGAGGCTCGCGTCGACGCCGCGCGCCGCTTCCAGCCGGGCGTGGATGCGCTCCCGCTCCCCCGCCGACGCCGCGAACCCCGTCCGCGCCTCCGCGAGCCGCCGTTCCGTCTCGTGGAGCTGGTCGCGGGCCTGCTCCAGCTGCGACTCCAGCGCCAGCGCGGCCCGTTCGCACGCGGACTCCTCTGCTGCCCATCCTGTCAGCGTCGCCACCTCGTCCTCGGCGGCGGCCAGCTCGGCCTCGGCCTCCTCAGGCGCGGGAGCGTCGGCGAGCTCGTCCAGCCGCGAGGAGAGCGAGGACAGCAGGCCGTCGGCCGCCTGCCGGTCGGCGAGCGCGGCGTCGTAGGCGGCCTGCGCCGCGCTCTCGTCGTCGGCGGCGTAGGCGAGCTCGGCGGGAACGGCCGGCGAGGGATGTTCGGCGGACCCGCACACCGCGCACGGCTCACCCTCCGACAGCTCGGCCGCCAGCTCCGCCGCCATCCCCTCGATGCGGGCCTGGCGCACCTCCTGCAGCCGGTCCCGCAGGTCCTGGGCCTGCTCGACCGCCGTGGCGAGGGCGGCGCGCGCGGCCTCCGTCTCGCCCTCCAGCTCGTGTCTTCGCCCCGCCACCGCGAGCAGGGACGCCGCCGCGTCACGGGCGGCGATCGCGGACGGCAGGCGTCCCGCGGCGGCGCGCGCCTCCGCCAGCCGTGCGGTCACCTCGTGCAGCGCGTCGGGCACCTCGTCCACGGCCGCGCGGCACGCGCCTTCCTGCTCGGCGAGCGCGTCGAGTTCGGCGGTCAGTACGGCGAGCCGCGCGTCGAGCTCGGCCAGCCTGGACTCGTCGGCGCGCAACCCCTCAAGGGCGGCGAGCTGGTCGCCCATGGCACGTTCGGCCAGCCGCGCCCGCTCTCGCACGACCCGCCACTCCCCGGCTGCCACGTCACCGCCGATGAGCGACCTCAGCTCGTCGATCCCGGACCTCGCGAGAGAGCCGTCACCCGTGTGAACCGTCGTGGCCGCCGACCCTTCGAGGTCGGAATCCCGCGCGGGTACCGCCGGACCCGCCGGATCGACGCCGATCCCTCGCCGGCGGGCCGCGGGGTCCTTCAGGTCGGCGTCGGGGCCGCTCAGCCTTGTCGCGAGGTCGGTGAGCGCGTGGGTGAGGGAGGGATCGCGCAGGCGGGTCGCCAGGTCCGTCTGGGCGGCGGCGAGATCGGTGATCAGGCGGTCGCGGCGTTCGATCGCCTCGAGGCGGCCGGCGGCGGAGGACCTCGCGACCTCGGCGGCGGGGATCATGGCCGCGTCGAGCCTCGCCTTGGCGGCGGCGTCGTCCGCCGCCTTCACCAGATCGGGCAGTTCGTCCAGGCGGGTGGCCGCGGCGCGCTCCCCGGCGGACAACATCTCGATCTGCTGGCCGACCTCGCGCAGGTCACGCCGGAGCCGGGCGAGCCTGCTCTCGTCGGCGAGCAGTTCGGACACCCTGGTGATCTCGGCCAAGCGCTCCCGCTCGAGCCCGGCGAGCACCGCAGGGTCGACGGTGGACTGGCCAGAGCCCAGGCGCGGGTCCCCGCCCGAGTGTGAGTCTGCATCCGCATATGGGGCCGAGCCCGAGCGTGAGCTTGTGCCTGGGCGAGGGCCGGAGGTGAGCGGGCCGAGCAGCGGCGTGGCGCGGGCCACGGCGTCGGCGGCCAGCCCCCTCGCCTTTCCCGCCGTCGCGGCACGCTGGCGGGCGGCGTTGATCAGGGGAAGGACGCGGTCGGCCCGTGCCGCCTCGTCGAGAACGCTCAGCAGGTCCGAACGCTCCTCCGCCCGGTCGTCGAGCGTCCGGCGCAGCGCCACCGCTTCCGCGTGGCGGCGCTGCCGCTCGGCCAGCGCGTTCGCCCGCTCGAACCTGTCGCGATGCTCCCGTACCGCCGCCTCACTCGCGGCCCATGCCTCGGTGGCCCGCCCCACGACCGCTTCGGCCGCCGAGCGCAACAGGCCCGACCACGCCAGCGGGTCGCTGTCGGCCGTCGGAACCGCGTCGCCGTCGGAGCCGGGGCGCGGGACAGGCACAACGGCCTGCGGAACCTCGGCGCGCGGGGCGGGAACGCTGTGGTACCGGGCAGGAACCTCGCGAGCGGTCTGCGAGGGCATGGCAGGAACACCGTAAGCGCCGTCCGGGGCGGGGTCCGTGGGAGCGGTGAGCGGGACGGTACCAGGGACCACAGGGGAGGCAGCGTCGAGGGGCGACGTCCACGAGGAGGCGGTCGACAGGACGTCGCCCGCGGCCTCCTCCAGCCGCTTCACCGCGTACTCGACCTCCTGCCGCCCCTCCTGGGACTCCCGCCACGTCTGCTTGCGCCGCTCCGCCAGCCACGCCTCGGCCGCGGTGAACACCTTCACCGTGAACAAGCGCTCCAGCAGCCGCCGCCGCTCCTCCCCGTCCGCGCGCAGGAACCGCGCGAAGTCGCCCTGCGGCAGCATCGCGACCTGGCAGAACTGGTCGGCGTTCATCCCGAGCAGCCCGCCCACCAGGTCGCCCGCCTCGTCGGCGCGCGTGGTCAGCCCCTGCCAGTCGTGCCCGCGCAGCCGCTCGGAGACGATGACCTTGGCCTTCTCCTCGGTGACCCCCGCGCCCCTCAGTTTGGGACGCGTCCAGGCGGGCGAGCGCTGGATGCGCAGCAGCCGGCCCCGCAGCGTGACCTCCAGCGTCACCGAAGGCCCGACCGAGGGCGGCGCGTGGTCGCAGCGCAGGCTGCGGGCGCTGTTGCGCTGCCCTGGCACCACGCCGTAGAGGGCGAAGCACAGCGCGTCGAGCAGCGTGGTCTTGCCCGCGCCCGTCGGCCCGTGGACGAGGAAGAGGCCCGCCTCCGCCAGGGCGTCGAAGTCGACGGTCTCGGTGCCGGGGAACGACCCGAACGCGGTGAGGGTCAGCCGGTGCGGCCGCACTAGACCATGACCTCCTTGGCCCTCGACGCTTCGACGGCCTCGCGCAGCAGGCGCTCCTCCATAGCGTCGGCGGGCTCGCCCCTGACCTCGCGGACGAAGTCGAGCGCGACCTCCGCCTCCGGCCGGCCCGCCAGCCGTACGGCCTGCCTGGCGGGGGCGGCGCCCTGCGGGTCGAAGGCGAGGGCGAGCGTGTGGGGGAAGCGGGCGCGCAGCCGGTCTATCGCGGACTTGGGCCGCACCGCGTCGGTCAGCGTGACGTGGAGCCAGTGGTCCTCGCGTACGGCGAGCGCGGGGTCGGCGAGCAGGTCGTCGAGCGTGCCGCGCAGCCTGCCGACAGGGCGTGGCACCGGAGCGGGGACGAAGTCTGCCCCAGGGGAGCCGACCGTCACCAGCCACGAGCCCTTCACGTGGTCGGCCTCGGAGAAGGAGTAGGCCAGCGGCGAGCCGGAGTAGCGGACGTGGTCGGCCATCCGCTGGCGGCCGTGGAGGTGGCCGAGCGCGACGTAGTCGACCCCCTCGAAGGCCGCGAGCGGCACGTGGGCGACGCCGCCGACGCTGATGTCGCGCTCGCTGTCGCTGGCCGCGCCGCCGGCCACGAAGGCGTGGGCGAGCACGACGGAGCGGCGGTGCCGTACGGCGTCGGCTCTGATCAGGCCCATCGCGTGGGAGAGGGCCGCGGTGTGGCTGCGCTCGGACAGCTCCCACGGACCGCGCACCAGCTCGGGCTCCAGGTAGGGGATGCCGTAGAGGGCGACGTCGCCGATGACCACAGGCTCCCACGCGCGGGACGGGTCGGTGCGCAGGTGGACGCCGGCCGCGTCGATGAGGTCGGCGCCGAAGCCGAGGCGGCGGGCCGAGTCGTGGTTGCCGCTGATCATGACGACGCGGGCGCCGGCGGACACGAGCCGCCGCAGGGCCTCGTTGCACAATGCGACCGCGTCGACGGGCGGCAGGGCCCTGTCGTAGACGTCGCCGGACACGGCGACGACGTCGACCCGCTCGGCGCGCACGGTCTCGACCAGGTGGTCGACGAAGGCCGCCTGCCCCTCGATGAGGCTCTCGCGGTGGAAGGACCTGCCGAGGTGCCAGTCGGAGGTGTGCAGGAGGCGCATGTCGCAGGAAGCTAACAGTTCTCACCGACAAAAGCAGGCTCAACGACACCGCGAGCATCGGCAGGGCCGCCGGGAGTAGGCTGAAAGATCAGCGGGCACACCACATCACATGGAGAGGCCGATGCGACCCGGCCGAGGCACTTTGAGCGTGGCGGTCGGCCTGGTGCTGATGGCTCTCGCCACGGTTGGTTACGCGCTGCCTCCTGCCTTCGATCCCCCGCCCCTGGCGGCAGACCCGGTGTTCCAGTCGCTGCCGCCGCAGCCCGCGATCGAGACGCGGCCCGTGCGGGCGACCGGCGCTTTCCGCGTCGAGCGGTTCTCGGTCCCCGCCGAGGGCCAGTGGCTGCACGGCACGATCAGAGCCCCGATGACGCCGGGCAGGCACCCGGCGATGGTGTTCGTGTCCGGGTCCGGCAACGGCTCGAGGGAGGAGTTCGCCCCCCAGGCGGAGTTCCTCGCCAGGGCGGGCGTGGTGACGCTCGCCTACGACAAGCGCGAGGTCGGTTACAACTTCCGCAGCAGGGACTTCGGCCTGCTCGCCGACGACGTGCTGCGCATGGTGGATCACCTGCGTGCCAGGCCGGACGTCGATCCGGCGCGCACCGGCGTGTGGGGGGTCAGCGAGGGCGGCTGGGTGGTGCCGATCGCCGCGGCCAAGAGCTCGGCCGTGGGCTTCATCGTGCTGATCTCCTCGCCGAACGTCTCCCCGCTGCGCCAGGTCGCGTGGGCGCTGAACGAGCAGTTGCTGCGCCTGCACGCCCCGATCGGCGCGCGTGACCTGCTGACCAGGGCGATGGGCGGCGTGGGCTTCAACTTCCTGCGCTACGACGCGATGCCGGCGCTGGAGGGGATCAAGCAGCCCGTTCTGGCGTTGTACGGCACGGCCGATCCGTCCATCCCGTTCGTGGAGAGCACCGAGGCCCTGATCAAGGGCTTGGCTAAGGCGGGCAACGACAGCTACACGATCCGCTACCTGGCCAGGGCCGACCATGCGATGCGCATCGGCGGCGGCCCGTTCACCCCCGGCTACCTCGACACGCTCGGCAACTGGATCCTCGGACTGTCCCACACGGCCAAGCCCGCGATCCACCTGGCGGGCGCCACGCCTGTGCAGCGTTTCGAGGCCAGCGACGTGCCCGCCGCTCCCTGGTACGCGGGCGGGGCGATGCTCGGGCTGACGATCTGCCTCGCGGCCGTCGGCTACGTCGCCGGGCCCGTCGCGGTGATGTTCGTACGGCTGCGCGGCCGCCACACGACGCTGGAGGAGACCAACGCCAGGCTGTGGCCGCCGATCAGGCGCAGGCTGCGGAGGATGGCGTGGACGGGTGTCGGACTGCTGGCCGCGGTGCTCGCCTTCATCACGCTCCTGGTGATGTTCTCGATCAACCAGGCGGGCGCGTGGCCCGCCGTGCTGGCCGGGTGGCTGGTCGTGCGGGTGCTGGCCGTCCTCATGCTGTTGCAGGAGGTGACGGCCGTGGCGGCGGTCGTGTCGGGCCTGCGCGAGGGCATGCGGCCGAGCAGGTGGCAGCACGTGGCGATCGCGGGCGTGCTCGGCGGCACGGGCCTGCTGCTGGTGGCCGCCGCCTACTACGGCCTGTTCGCCTTCCCCTGGTGAGTCACAGGTAGGCGCGCTGCCATCGCTCGATGTGGTCGAAGACCTGCTTGCGGACGGGCTCGGCCGACAGCACCAGGTCGTGGACGCCGTCCTGGACGCGGACGCAGGTGACGTGCGGGCCGACCGCGGTGGACCAGCGGGCGATCTGCCGCGGGTCGAGCACGATGTCGGCAGAGCGCGCCTCGGGCACGAAGTCGCGCACGCGCAGGCCGGTCGAGGAGGCCAGCACCAGCACGGGGACGTCGACGGCGAGCCCGCGGTGCAGGCGGCGCTGCGCCCTGCGGATGGCGGCCAGCCACGCGGCGTGCACGTCGAACCCGCCGATGGGCTTGAGCTCCAGGTCGAATTCCCATTCGCCGCCGTGGTCGCGGTGGATGCTCTTGCCGTACGCGGTGCTGACGCCCAGCGGCAGCGGCCGCGTGGTGTAGGACAGGGGCGTCTTGAGCAGGTCGGCGGCCAGCCGCAGCGGAAGGGGGACGTTGAGGTCGAAGAACGGGCTGTTGAGCACCAGCCCGTCGACCAGGCCCCTGCCGCGCACCCTGTCGGCCCACAGCGCGGCGACCAGCCCGCCGGTGGAGTGGGCGTTGACGACGAGTTCGTCGTGGCTCTCGCGGATGATCCGTACGGCCTGGTCGATCTCGGGGAAGTAGTCGGTGACGCTCCTGATCAGCCCCCTGGTCTGGTGCGGCAGCAGCGACCTGCCGTACTTGCGCAGGTCGAGGGCGTAGAAGTCGACGCCCTGATCGAGGTAGAAGTCGGCCAGGTGGTCCTGGAAGAAGTAGTCGGTGAAACCGTGGAGGTAGAGGACCGCGCGGCGCGAGCCGGCTGTCCTGGAGAGCAGGGTCGCGATGACCTCGCCCTCGAAGTCGGCCGGCAGCTTCAAGACCGTTGTCTCGTACACGCTAGACACCATAGGGATTCTCGGGCCAGAACGGCACGTCAACTTCGCTCACCTTCATGGTGAAGCGCGCGGGGCGCTTCTCCAGGAACGACGTCACACCCTCGATCGCGTCCGCGCCGCGGCCGAGGTCGAGCATGAGCCTGGAGTCGGCCGCGTGCGCCTCCCACGGCGAGATTGCCGACAGGCCCGACCACATCAGCCGCCTGATCGCCGCGACCGAGACGCCCGAGGTGTTGTCGGCGATCTCGCGGGCGAGCGCGTAGGCGGCGGGCAGCAGTTCACCGGCCGGGTGCACCTTGGACACCAGCCTGCCCTCCAGCGCCTCGGCGGCGGAGAAGACGCGGCCCGTCGCGGCCCACTCCATCGCCTGGGAGATGCCGACGATCCGCGGGAGGAACCAGCTGGAGGCGGCCTCGGTGACGATGCCGCGACGGGCGAAGACGAAGCCGAACTTCGCGGTGTCGGCGGCGATCCGTACGTCCATCGGGAGCGTCATCGTGACGCCGACGCCGACGGCGGGGCCGTTGACGGCGCCGATGACCGGTTTGAGCGAGGCGGCGATGCGCAGGGCGACCGTGCCGCCGCCGTCGCGGGGCACGCCGTCGATGTTCTCCTGATCCTCGTGGTCGCCCGCGCGGGTGAAGGTGTCGCCGCCTCCGGCCAGGTCGGCACCGGCGCAGAAGGCCCTGCCCGCGCCGGTGACCACCACGGCGCGGACGGCGTCATCGGTATCGGCCAGGTCAAAAGCTTCTATCAACTCACGCCGCATGGTCAGAGTGAACGCATTCAGGCGTTCCGGGCGATTCAATGTCAGGGTGGCGATTCCATCGGCTACGCCGTACTCGATCTGAGTGAAGGGCATGGACCGAATGTTATTCGGTCGGCAGGGTTTGCTGGATGTTCACCCATGCATAGATAGATATTTCGCACAAAGTCCGTAGGCTCCGGTCGGCCTAGGACAAAGCTCACGGGGAAGCAGGTAGGGCGTGGGGCACAGGACGAGAGCAGCCAGTTCGGGCACGGTGCTGGGCTGGACCCTGCTCGCCGTGGTCGTCCCCGGCGCCGCGCACCTGCGCGCAGGATGGCGCAGAACCGGGCTTGTGATCATGAGCTGCTACGGCGCCCTGTTGCTCGGTCTGCTCTGGCTGGCGCTGACGGCCGACGGCGGCATGCTCGGCGCGCTCGTCTCCGAGACGTGGATGACCACGATCACCATCGTCTCGGCGGTGCTCGGGCTGGCGTGGTTCGCGCTGATCCTGCACTCCTACCTGGTGCTGTCGCCCGGCAGGCTGACGCAGGGGGGCCAGATCCTCACAGGATCGATCGCCGGCCTGCTGGCCGTGGTGGTGATCCTGCCGTTCGGGCTGACCACGCAGTACCTCCTGCGCGCGCAGGAGACGCTCGACAGCGTCTTCAAGGAGCCGACGGAGCCGCAGGTCGCCAGGCACCGGCCCGAGGACCCGTGGGCCGGGCGGACGCGGGTGAACATCCTGCTGCTCGGCGGCGACGCCGACGACAACAGGATCGGTGTGCGGACCGACAGCATGAACGTGGCCAGCATCGACGTCAAGACGGGCAACACGGTCCTGTTCAGCCTGCCGCGCAACCTGGAGGACGTGCGCTTCCCGCCAGGCACCCCGATGGCCAAGCGCTTCCCCGACGGCTTCACGCTGCCTCCGGACCCGGGCGGCGGGCGCAGCGACCTGCTCAACAGCGTGTGGGAGTACGCCGACGCGCACCCGGAGGTCTTCGGCGGCAAGAAGGGGCAGGGCGCCAAGACCCTGATGGAGGCCATCGGCTGGACGCTCGGCCTCGAGATCGACTGGTACGCGCTGGTCAACATGTGGGGTTTCGCCAGGCTCATCGACGCGATCGGCGGCGTCACGATCACCGTCGAGCAGGACGTCGTGTTCGGCAAGTACAACGAGGGCCTGGTCAAGGCGGGCACGCGCAAGCTCAAGGGCGCGGACGCCATGTGGTACGCACGCTCGCGCACCTTCAGCGACGACTTCACCAGGATGCGCAGGCAGCGCTGCGTGCTGGGCTCGCTGCTGAGCCAGGCCGACCCCGCGACGGTGCTGACCAGGTTCAACAAGATCGCCCTCGCCACCAAGGAGCTGGTGAGGACCGACATCCCGCGGCGGATGCTGGAGCACCTGGTGCCGCTCGCGCTGAAGGTCAAGAACGCCAAGGTGACCAGCGTGCAGTTCGTGCCGCCGCTGATCAACACCGGCTACCCCGACTGGGTGAAGATCCGCGCGGTGACCGCCAAGGCGCTGAAGGACTCGGTCGCGCAGCGCGCCGGCGCGGCCTCGGCCGCCCCTTCCGACGAGCCGTCGGCCGACCCGTCCTCGGCGGTCAGGCCGTCGAAGAAGCCCATGGCGAAGCCGAAGCCCAGCGATCTCGCCGCCCCGAAGGGCATCACGGACGGCTGCGGCGTCTAGCCCTGCGGCCGCCGGTGCCGGGTCACGCCTGGCGGCCGAGCATCCGCAGCAGCAGGTCCCTCAGCTGGATCCGCTCGGCCTCGCTCAGCGCGGCCAGCGGCGCACCCGCGAACCCGAGTACGCCCTTCAGCTCCTCGGCCACGCCTTCCCCTTCCTCGGTCAGCGTGACGTTCTTCACCCTGCGGTCGGCCGCGCTCGGCTCGCGGCTGACCAGCCCCCGCCGCTCCAGCCTGTCGACGATGCCCGTCACGTTCGAGGGATCGCACTGGAACAGCTCGGCCATCCGCCGCATGGGCAGCGGCTCGCGCGCCAGCAGTACCAGCGCCTTGGCCTGGAGCGCGGTGAGCTGGCGGTCGGCGGCGGCCTGCTCGTAGCCCTCGTTGTACCTGGCCGCCACTTCGGCCATCAGGGCCACGACCTCCCGTGTCACGCTCATACCGTCGAGTATAGTTGATGCACGCCAACTATTTAGGAGGATCAACCATGCCTCGTCAGATCGTCCTGGCCGCACGCCCTTCAGGCTGGCCAGCCCCCGACAACTTCACCCTGGTCGAGGCGGACTCGCAGCCGCTGGAAGAGGGGCAGATCAGGGTCCGCAACCAGTTCATGTCGGTCGACCCCTACATGCGGGGGCGGATGAACGACGTCGAGTCCTACGTCCCGCCGTTCCAGATCGGGCAGCCGCTCGACGGCGGCGCGGTGGGCGAGGTCGTGGAATCGCGCTCGGACGCCTTCTCCCCTGGCGACCTCGTCCTGCACGGCCTCGGATGGCGGGACGAGGCGGTGCTCGACGCCGCGCGGGCGCGGAAGGTGGCGCCCATCGAGGGCCTGCCGAACTCGGCGTTCCTCGCGGTGCTCGGCATGACGTCGCTGACCGCCTACGTCGGGCTGCTCGACATGGCCTCCTTCAAGGAGGGCGACGCGGTCTTCATCTCGGGCGCGGCCGGGGCGGTCGGCAGCATCGCGGGCCAGATCGCCAAGCTGAAGGGCGCGTCCAGGGTGGTCGGGAGCGCGGGATCGGCGGAGAAGGTCGAGTACCTGCGGAGCATCGGGTTCGACGCCGCGTTCAACTACAAGGACGCGCCCGTGGCCGAGCAGCTCAAGGACGCCGCGCCCGACGGGATCGACGTGTACTTCGACAACGTGGGCGCCGACCACCTGGAGGCGGCGATCGGGTCCCTGCGGAATTTCGGCAGGGTCGCGATGTGCGGGGCGATCGCGGTCTACAACGCGACCGAGCCGCCCGCCGCGCCGCGCAACCTGGCGCTGGCCGTCGGGAAGCGGCTGACGTTGCGCGGGTTCATCGTGACGGACCACATGGACCGGATGACCGCCATGGTGACGGAGATCTCCGAATGGCTGCGCGAGGGCAAGCTGTCCTACCAGGAGACCGTCGTCGACGGCCTGGAGAACGCGCCGGAGGCGTTCCTCGGGATGCTGCGCGGGGAGAACACCGGCAAGATGATCGTCCGCCTGTAGCCGGAATCGCGGGTGACCGGTCAGCCGCGGAAGGAGTCCTTCGCCAGCCGCCGCACCCGCTCCTCGTCGATCATGTGCCCCAGCCCCGGCTGGGTCAGCGGCACCGCCACCATCCCGCCCGACGCCCCCACCGCGGGCGTCACGATCTGCGCGTTGCGCGGCGGCTGCGTCACGTCACACGGCAGCGTGCACCCCGGCAGGCTGGCCACGGCGACGGCGGCCGCCCGGGCAAGCCCCGCCCCGTGACCGCCGGCGCACTGGATGTCCCACCCGGCCGCCGCCGCCCTGTCGTGCGCCCTTCTGGCATCGCTCAGGGACGGCAGCGCCGCGGGACGAAGCAGCAGGACCTTCGCCGCCCGCAACGTCAGGTAGTCGTCCAGCTCGGCCGTCGAGCGGGGCTCCACCGCGATCGAGGCGCGCACGCTGTCCTGGAGGCCGGCGTGCGCGTACACGTCCTCGACGTCGAACGGCCGCTCGATCACCTCCAGGCCGTACTCGTCCAGCGCGACCAGCTGCTCCGGCGAGGTGTAGGCACCGCCGCAGTCGATCGCGAGACTCAGGGCGGGATATGCCTGCCGTACGGCACGCACCGGCTCGACGTCCCACCCGGGCCGCACGTCGAGGGTGACGTGCGCGTAGCCGCCGCATACCTGCTGGTTCACCCTGGAGACGAGGCTCTCGGTCGACGGATCGAGCCCGAGGCGGACGGTCGCCATGAGCGAGGTTCCTGCGCCGCCCAGCGCGTGGGACAGGGGAACGCCGCGCATCCTGGTCCACAGGTCCCACAGCGCCATGTCGACCGCGCTCCCCCAGCCCGGAACCTGGTCGGGATGTTCCCAGTCGACGCCGACGAGCTGTGCGGCCAGCCCCTCCTCCAGGGCGCCCCACAGCTTCGGCTCGGGCGAGACGATCTCGCCCCATCCACTCATCCCCCCGTGGTCGGTGAGGCGGACGAGCAGGGTCTCCGGCCGCCTGCCGTACGGCAGGACCAGCCGGAAGACTTCCAGCTCGCGCACTCGCGGCATGTTTCCCCCTAAGAACGGACTCCTTCCATGGTGCCCGTAGGAGCGGACTGCGCCAAACGGGGAGCGATCGCCGCGGCCAGGACGGCGAGGGCGAAGGTGAAGGCGAAGCCGACGACGTAGTGCTCGCCGCTGGCGGTGAACAGGGCGCCGGTGAAGGCGACGGCCACGACGGTGAAGACGGACTCGCCGACGCCGACGGCCGCGGTGTTCTGACCCTCCTCGCCCTGCTTGGACATCTCCAGCACCAGCACCGAGACCGTGGGGTGCAGGGCGCCGATGCCGAGACCGGAGATCGCCATGGCGACGAAGGCGAGGGCGATGGGGACCGCGTCGAACAGCACGAGCGTGATCAGCGCGATGCCGAGGGCGACGAGGAGCGCACCGCCGCGCAGGGCGGCCAGGTTCCCGATCGTGCCGCGGCCCTTGATCCACGATCCGGTGGACCAGCCGAGCGCGCCGACGGTCAGGACGACGCCCGCGCCGATCGGGGACAGCCCGCGCTCGTTGATCAGCATGAGCGGGATCAGCACCTGGGAGGCCGTCAGCGAGCCGAACGCCAGGCCGCGCAGCACGGGGGCGGTCGGCAGTCCACGGGCCGCCTTCAGCGAGCCGGGCAGCAGCAGCCTGGGCAGCGCCACGGCCAGCAGGACGACGCCGACGGCCAGCAGCGGGACGCCGCTCAGCTCGAGCGCGCTGCCGTACTGGATCAGAGCGGCGGCCACGGCCGTCACGGTCGCCCAGACGAGCTTGCCGCCGAGGCCGGGGGCGGGCGCGGCGTTACCCGTGTCGAGCCGCTGGCCTGCCGTACCACGCCAGAGGACCAAGGCGGAGGGGACCACGATCAGGGCCACGCCGAGGAAGACCCAGCGCCAGTCGAGGTTCTCCACGACCAGGCCCGCGATCGCGGGGCCGACCATGGACGGGACCACCCACGCGGCCGAGAACAACGCGAACACCTTGGGATGCATCGCCGGCGGGTAGGCCCTGGCGACCAGGACGTACAGGGAGACCTGGATCAAACCGGCGCCGAGCCCCTGGATGAAGCGGCCGCCGACGAACACCTCCATGTTCGGGGCGAACCCGGCGATCAGCAATCCGCCGACAAAGGTGACCACGCCGACGGCGATAGGAGGCAACGGGCCCTTCACATCCGCCCATCGACCGCCCAGGACGGTGGCGATCACGCTGGCCGCCAGGGTGGCGCTGAAGGCGAGGTTGTAGAGGTGCATGCCGTCGAGGTCCTTGGCGACGACGGGCATGGCCGTGGCCACCGCCATCGCCTCGAACGCCACCAGCATCACGAGCGCGACCAGGCCGAAGCTGAGCGATCGGTACGCGCTGGAGACCACGCTGACGGGGGGTGCGGGTTCATCAAGGGTCGTTGTCATGCCGGAAACGTACGGCCGGGGCGGGGACCGGCACATCGGGCAGGGGACCTAGGCATTTAGGCTGACCCACCCCCGCGCCCGGCCACTCCCCCACCTCACACCGGCGCGGCCATCGAGGCACCTCAAGACTCCGCAGGACGGTCACACCACGTGCGGAGCCCGCATCCCGCGAGACCTCTGCAAGGTGCACGAAAGGGATATGAAATGCGATGTCACTAGAAAGGAGCACGAATCACCACAAAAGACATGGAGAACCTTATGATCAACTTCAAGCGCTATCTCGCCGCCAGCGCGATCGCGGCCTCAGCTTTCGCCCTTCCCGTGACACTTGCGGGCAGCCCCGCCGGCGCCACCGTAACCGAGGCCACGGCCCCGTCCGTTCAAACCGATGTCGGCCCCTGTATACGCCAACACCGCGGCCGCGAGGCAGGCCGGCCCTGTCGGCCGCCGGGGCACAAACCGGACGCCCCCCGCACGCCTGACTGCGCCCTTCCCGAACACCAGGACCACAGCAGCGACCCGTGCAACCCGGGCCCCATCGACAACGGTCCGAACAGGCCCGCTCCCGGCAGCATCGAGCAGGTGCCCGACTGCGCCCGCCCTGAACACCAAGACCACAGCAGCGACCCGTGCAACCCAGGCCCCACGAGCAACTGATACCGGAGGAAGTCACAGCAAGACCTTGACGGCTGATCGACACCATCCCGCCGAGTCGGCAGCCGCGAGCCGAGACACGACGGGATAAGCGGGGACGACGTCGCGGGACCCTGGAATGTCGCCTCTCACAGTTCGACAGCACCCGAGGAAAGGACCAGAGCCGCGGACGCTGGGCCTGGGAAGCCCCCCGTCGCGACCGGCTCCCCGCGGCCAAAGATGTCACCCGCTCCGGGTATCAGCCGATCCGGCCGCGGACGACCAGCCCCGAGACCAGGCCAGCCCGTCCGGCGCGGACGACCGGCTCCGTGACCAGGCCAGCCCGTCCGGCGCGGACGACCGGCTCCGTGACCAGGCCAGCCGGTCCAGGCACAGACGTCAGCCAGTCCAGGCGCGGACCGGGCGCGAACGTCAGCCAGTCCAGGCGCGGACCGGGCGCGAACGTCAACCCGTCCGGGCGCGGAGGACGAGCCCCGCGACCAGGCCAGCCCGTCCGGGGCAGACGTCAGCCCTCCGGCCCGGACGACCAACTCCATGACCAGGCCAGCCCGTCCGGCGCGGACGTCAACCCTCCGGCCCGGCCGACCAACTCCATGACCAGGCCAGCCCGTCCGGCGCGGACGTCAACCCTCCGGCCCGGACGACCAACTCCATGACCAGGCCAGCCCGTCCGGCGCGGACGTCAACCCTCCGGCCCGGACGACCGGCTCCGTGACCGGGTCAGCCGGTCCGGACGTGGGCGACCAGCCCCGTGATCATCAAGTCCAGGCCGACCTCGAACCGCTCCTCCCCACCCGGACCCACCAACTCGTCCGCGTATCGCGCCATATAGGGGAACCTGTCAGCCGGCAGGCTGCGGACGTAGTCGGCGATCGCCCCGAACGAGTCGGCGACGAACGTCTCGACGTCCATCCCGCTGTCCCGCTGCCGGGTCCTGTAGAGCGACCCTTCGTAGGCGTCGGCCGCGACGAACATGACGATGCGGTCGAGCGCGATGGCGGCAATGGCAGGGGGAACCCCGCCTTCGATCATGATCGCGAGCATCGCCTCGCCGACGCGCAGCGAGTTGGCTCCCAGAGGCACGTTGGCCAGCGACACCCTCGCCACGTCCGCGTGGGAGTTGAGCTTCGTGTGCATGTCCAGCACGACCTCGCGTAGTTGCTCGGCCCACCGCTCGGGCTCGGGGGCCGGCACCTCGATGTCGTCGAGAACGCGCTCGTAGATCAGCTCCAGCAGTTCCTCCTTGTTCGCGACATGCGCGTACAAGGAGGCGGGGCCCGTGTCGAGCTCCTGGGCGACCTTGCGCATGCTGAGCGCGTCGAGACCCTCATGGTCCACGATGCGCAGGCCGGTCTCCACGATGAGTTGCTGGGTGAGCTGCGGCTTCACCGGCTTGGGCGGACGTGTCTTTCGCCACGGAGGCGCTGGCAGTGGCTCCATGACGAACAATGTACTTGACACGAACGGTGTTCGTACATAGAACAGTGTTGCCTACGAACACCGTTCGTCCCGAGGAACGGAGTTCGATTTAAGAACATCGTTCTCGAAGGAGTCCCCCCATGACGACGACCGCCTCCGCCGCGGCCCAGTCCGCGGCCTACCGGTGGCGCCGGCCCGCCCTTTTCGTGATCCTCGCCGCCGAGGTCATGGACCTGCTCGACGCGCTCATCACTCAGATCGCCGCGCCCACCATCCAGAAGGAGCTGGGCGGTTCGACCAGTCTGATCCAGTGGCTGGTCTCCGGCTACACCCTCGCCATGGCGGTCGGCTTGATCACCGGCGGACGGCTCGGCGACCTCTACGGCCGCAAGCGGATGTTCGTGATCGGCGCACTCGGCTTCACCGCCGCCTCCCTGCTGTGCGGCGTGTCCATGAGCCCGGAGATGCTGATCGCCTCGCGCGTACTGCAGGGACTGTTCGGCGCCGTGATGATCCCCCAGGGCCTCGGCATGATCAAGGAGATGTTCCCTCCCGAGGAGATGGGCAAGGCCTTCGGCATGTTCGGCCCCGTCATGACCATCTCCTCGGTCGGCGGCCCGGTGCTTGCCGGGTGGCTGGTCGACGCTGACCTGTTCGGCACGGGCTGGCGAATGATCTTCCTGATCAACCTGCCGATCGGCATCGCCGCCGTGCTCGCCGCGCTGAAGTTCCTCCCGGAGTTCCGCCTGTCCAACGCCACCAAGCTCGACCTGGTCGGCATGCTGCTGGTCTCGATCGCCGCCTTCCTGCTGATCTTCCCGCTGATCCAGGGCCAGGAGCTCGACTGGCCCGCCTGGACGTTCCTCTCGATGGCCGGCTCGGTCGTGATGTTCGCGCTCTTCGGCTCCTACGAGTCACGCCGCCACCGTGCCGGCAAGGACCCCCTGGTCACGCCTGGCCTGTTCCGCAAGCGCGCCTTCACCGGCGGCCTCATCGCGGGTCTCGCGTTCTTCACCGGCATGATCGGCCTGTCGATGGTCTTCATGCTGTACGTCCAGGGAGGCCTGCACTACACCCCGTTCCAGGCCGGTCTGGCCAGCCTTCCCCAGGCGGTCGGCGGTGTGGTCGGCTTCGCCATCGCCATGGCCCTAGTCGCCAAGCTCGGCCGTACCCTGCTGCAGATCGGCACCGTCGTCATGGCGGCGGGCGCGGGCGTGCTCGGCCTGACGATCCACTTCGCCGCCCTCGACATCAGCGCATGGCAGCTCGCACCCGGCCTCGCGCTGGTCGGCATCGGCATGGGCCTGACCATGGCGCCCTTCTTCGACATCGTGCTGGCGGGCGTCGAACCCCACGAGTCCGGCTCGGCCTCCGGCACGCTGACCGCCGTCCAACAACTGGGAGGCGCGCTGGGCGCCGCGGTTCTCGGCACGCTCTTCTTCAACCTGCTCAAGAACCAGTGGAGCTTCGGGGACGCGATGCAGGTGACGGTCTGGGCGGAGATCGGGTTGCTGCTCGTGACCTGCGCGCTCTCCTTCCTCCTGCCGCGCCACGCTCGCGAGGAGACCTCGCACTGACCTCAGGTACGGCACGCGCCCCGGCCCCCGCCCGGCCGGGGCTTCGCAGTCCCAGCCGCAGCCCACGCCACCCCGTCCCGAGGACACACCGCGCCCCTCGAAATCCATGCCGTTCACGCGGGGAGTCACGCCTCACCGCTGCCAACCCGACCGCCGGAGGCCGCGCCACTCCGTCCAGGGCATGCCGCCCCACGTCACCGGAGCCGTCCGCTCGGAGACGACGCCACGCCGAGTCGAAGGCCTGCCACCCTGCCCGCAATCGTGGCCCGACCGCTCGAGAGCAGGGCCGCGCCGCCTGAAGGCCGCGCCGCCCCCTCAGAACCCAAGCCGTCCGTGCGACGGTCATGTCCCGCCGATCGGAGGCCAGCCCACCCGACCCAAGGCCACACCACGCCGGCCGAATACCAGGCCACGCCGTTCGAGGACCACCCCCTCAAAACCCCAACCGTCCACTCGGAGACCACGCCCCGCCGATCGGAGGCCAGCCCACCCGGCCCAAGGCCACACCACGCCAGCCGATACCAGGCCACGCCGTATGAAGGCCGCGCCGCCCCGCTCGGAACGCCGCCGCCGCTCTAGCGAACCGCGCGGTCCCTCGATGGAACCGTGCCGCCTCTCGATGGGGTCCTGCCGTCGGTGGGAACGGTGCCGCCGTTCGGCGGGTCGCACGACGGCGGCGACGGACTTCCGGTTCGAGGCCGTCAGCCGAGGTGGCGTTCCTTCCACTGGGTGAGGTCCTGACGCTGGATCGCGGCGGCCATGAGGTCAGGGAACGCGTCGGGCGTGCACGCGAACGCCGGCACCCCCAACGCCGCCAGCGCCGCCGCGTTGTCATGGTCGTAGAAGGGCGCGCCCTCGTCCGACAGCGCGAGCAGCACGATCACCTGCACGCCCGCCTGCGTCATCGCCGAAATCCTGCGCAGCATGTCCTGGCGTACCCCGCCCTCGAACAGGTCGCTGATCAGAATGAAGATCGAATCTCTCGGCCGGGTGATCAGCTCGTGGCTGTAGGCGACGGCCCTGTTGATGTCCGTGCCGCCACCGAGCTGCGTGCCGAACAGCACCTCCACCGGATCATGCAGTTGGTCGGTGAGGTCCACCACCGCCGTGTCGAACACGACCAGCGACGTCTTCAGCGACCGCATCGACGCCAGTACCGCGCCGAACACGCCCGAGTAGACCACCGAGGCGGCCATCGACCCGCTCTGGTCGACGCACAACACCACCTCGCGCCGCACGGCGCTCTGTCGCCTGGCGTAGCCGACCAGCGTGGAGGGTACGAGCGTGCGCCGGTCGGGCAGGTAGTGCCGGAGGTTGACCCTGATCGTGCGGTCCCAGTCGATGTCGGCGGCGCGCTTCGGCCGATGGGTTCTGGCCGTCCTGTCCAGCGCTCCAGCGATCGCCGACCTGGTCCTTTCGGTCAGCCTGCGTTGGAGCTCGCCCACGACCTTGCGCACCACCGCCCGCGCCGACTCGCGCGACTCGTCGGGCATGACGCGGTTGAGCGAGAGCAGGGTGCCGACCAGATGCACGTCCGGTTCGACCGCTTCCAGCATCTCGGGTTCGAGCAGCAGCCTGGTGAGGTTGAGCCGTTCGATGGCGTCCCGCTGCATGACCTGCACGACGGTGGAGGGGAAGTACGACCTGATGTCGCCCAGCCAGCGCGCCACTCGCGGCGCCGACGCGCCGAGCCCGCCCGTCCTGTCCTGCTCGCCTTCGTAGAGGGCGGCGAGCGCCTCGTCCATCCGGGCGTCGGCGCCCTGTGGCGCGAAGCCGGTGCCGTCGGCGTCGCCACCGCCCAGCACCAGCCGCCATCGGCGCAGCCGATCATCCATGCGCCACCCCCAGGATCGTCTGCACGGTTCGTACGGCCTCCGCCGCCCTGTCGTCGTCCACCTCGTGCGGTCGGCTCGCCGTACCGGAACCCGCGGCGCGCACCCGCTGCCCTATCGCGCGCCGTTCCGGTGCCTCGAACGCGGCGAACGTCCGGCGCAGCAGCGGCAGTACCTCGGTGAACTGGTCGCCCGTCAGACCCGACAGCCAACCGTCGACCAGGGCCAGCAGGCGGGGGTCGTGGACGAGCATGAGCGCGCCGCCGGCGAGGAACCCCTCGACCCACGCGGCGGACCTGGCGGGAGGATGGCCGTGGGACATCGCCCTGGACATGCGGTCACTCGCGTCGCGGGCGTCGAGCTTCCCGGCGTCGAGGAGGAGGCGGGTGAGCCGGCCCTCGATGAGACCGTGCGGCTCGGCGTGGTCGCAGACGGCCCCGAGGGTCGCCAGCCACCGCTCCCTCGGCGACGCCTTGCCCCGGGAAACCTCATCGTGGGTCGACGTGCCGGACCCGACCGGCGCGGTGGAACCGGCCCCGACCGACGACGACCCACCCCCCGACGGTGTCGCCCCGCAATCCTCACCGAAGACCAGCACGCCGGGCCCGGCCGGTACCTCGGAACCGGCCCCAGCCGACGACCCACCCCCCGACGGTGTCGCCCCGCAATCCTCACCGGAGACCGACGCGCCGGGCCCGGCCGGTACCTCGGAACCGGCCGAAGGCGATCCGGCAGGCGTCGGGCCGGGCTCGGCCGAAGGCGATCCGGCAGGCGTCGCGCCGGGCTCGGCCGAAGGCGAGTCGGCCATCGGTGAGGTCGCCGCGGGACCCTCACCGATGGTGCGCGGAGCGGGAGCGGGGACAGGCTCCGCCGGGCCGCGCGGCGTTGACGCGACGGCAGAGTCCGCCAGAAGGGCGGCGGCCGCGTGGACGGCGTCGACGTGCACGACCAGCGCCGCCGCGCTCTCGTCGTCGAGCCCCCCCACCGCCGCGGGCAGCCCCGCGCAGATCCGGTCCAGCATCGACTCCGCGACGGCCTCGAGCCCGGCCGCCGAGGTGCCGCGGACGTCGCCGTAGCGGTGGGCGCGGGCCATCGCGGGCAGGGCGGCCATGAGGTGGGTGAGGTCGGTGTCGAGCGCCGCCTTCGCCGACAGCGCCGCGAGCACGTCGGGCAGCGCGTCCCGCAGGTCGGCCAGCAGGCACAACTCCACCAGGCCCGTCAGCCCGGCCAGCGAAACCGCCGCCCCGGCGGGAACCGCCGCCCCTGGAGAAGGCGCTCCTGGAGAAGGCGGTCCTGGAAAAGGCATGACACCACGCGTTCCCGCGGGAGCCGGGCGTACCCTCCCCGGTGCTCCCGCCCCTGCGTCCGACGCGAGGTCGCGGGCGCGCCGGGTGGCGGCTGACTCCACGGTCGTGCCGAGAGCGGCCGACTCGATGAGCGTCAGGTCGAACTCCGGGTGCCAGGCCAGCCGCCACACCTCCCTGAACGTCCCCTTCCCCCGCGTCTCCCCGAGCCGCCCCCACTCCACGCCGAGCATCCGCAGGCGGTGCAGCAGGTGGCTGCGGGCCAGGTCGAGGGGCCGACGCAGGTCCAGGTCGAGCTCCCTGTCCACCGCCTCCGCCTTGAGCTTGACCTTCCTGCGCTGCTCGGCCAGGTCCCGCTGGAGCGGCACCATCGGCGTGCGCTCGCTCACCGCGCCGAGCCTGTCGCCGACCACCATGCGCCGCTGGACCAGCGAGACCAGCAGCTCGTCCCCGTCGCACAGCACGGCCCGCACCGCGTCCGTCACCTCGCCGAGCCCGGCGAGAGGACGGCCGCGCAGCGCTGCGAGGCCCTCGGCCAGCCGTATCGCCTCGATGACGTGGGCGGAGGAGACGGCCAGGCCCTCCTCTCGCAGGACGGCCGCCGCGGCGGTGAGCCAGCGTTCGACGGGCCGGTCCGGGGCGGTGAACAGGTGGTGGTACCAGCCGGGTGAGGTGATGCCGGCGCCGTAGCCGCTCCACGAGGCGAGCCTGCCGTACGTCCAGGGGACCCAGGTCAGCTCGGTCTTCACCTTCGGCAGCCCGCGCAGCAGCGCGTTGTCGGCGGTCGCGGGCGGCAGCGGGCCCGTCAGGGCGGGGACGTGCCAGGCGCCGCAGACGACGGCGATGCGCCGGAAGCCTTCCTTGATCGCGGCGCGCAGGCAACGGCGCATGTGGGCCTCGCGGCGGGCCTCCCTGTCGGCCGGGGCGTATCCCTCGCGGACGGCCGCCATGGCCTCGGCGATCACCTGGAAGGGGGTGTCGCCTCGGTGCTCGACGACGTCCTCCCACCAGCGTTCGGGGTCGTCGTAGCCGGCCGCGGCGGCCAGTTCGCCGAGCGGGTCGGAGTGCGGGCCGGCGTGCGCGTCGGTGTCGGGAGCGGCCAGGGTGGCGGCGGCGGGCAGGTCGATGAAGCGGACAGGAATCCTGGCCGCGGCGCCGTACAGGATGGCCTGCCATTCCGGTGAGAACACCGCGAAAGGCCAGAAGACGGCGCGAGCGCGGGCGTGCGCGAGCAGCGCGACCGGCGGCTCCATCTCCGGCGCGAGCCCGAGCAGGGCGTCGGCCTCGGGAGGCCCCTCGACGAGGACGGCGTCGGGTTCGAGTCTGCGCAGCTCCTCCCGTACGGCACGCGCCGACCCGGGACCGTGGTGGCGGATCCCGAGCACGGAAACTGTCACGGAACCTCCCTGCAGGCGCGGTAGAGGTCTCGCCAGTCCTCGCGCTCGCGCACGACGGTCTCGAGGTACTCCCGCCACACCACCCTGTCGGAGACCGGCTCGCGCACGACCGCGCCGACGATGCCCGCCGCCACGTCGGCCGCGCGCACGACGCCGTCGCCGAAGTGGGCGGCCAGCGCGATCCCGCCGGTCAGCACGGAGATCGCCTCGGCCGTCGACAGGGTGCCGCTGGGTGACTTGAGCTTGGTACGCCCGTCCTCGGTGACGCCGTCGCGCAGCTCGCGGAAGACGGTGACGACCCTGCGGATCTCCGCCATCCCCGCCGACGTCTCGGGCAGCTCCAGCGAGCGGCCCAGCTCGGCGACGCGGCGGGCGACGATGGCGACCTCCTCCTCCGCGCTGGCGGGTACGGGCAGCACGACGGTGTTGAAGCGCCTGCGCAGCGCGCTGGACAGCTCGTTGACGCCCCTGTCGCGGTCGTTGGCGGTGGCGATGAGGTTGAAGCCGCGCCTGGCCTGGACCTCCTCGTTGAGTTCGGGGATCGGCAGCGTCTTCTCCGACAGCACGGTGATGAGCGCGTCCTGCACGTCGGACGGCATCCTGGTCAGCTCCTCGACCCTGGCGATCCTGCCCTCGGCCATCGCGCGCATGACCGGCGACGGGGTCAGCGCGTCGCGCGAGGGTCCCTCGGCCAGCAGCCTGGCGTAGTTCCAGCCGTAGCGGATCGCCTCCTCGGCGGTGCCCGCCGTCCCCTGCACCAGGAGCGTGGAGTCGCCGCTGATGGCGGCGGCCAGGTGCTCCGACAGCCATGTCTTGGCGGTGCCCGGCACGCCGAGCAGCAGCAGCGCCCTGTCGGTGGCCAGCGTGGCGACGGCGACCTCGACGATGCGGCGCGCGCCGATGTACTTGGGGGTGATCCGGTCGCCGTCGCCGAGCAGGTAGGTGGTGACCGCCCACGGCGACAGCCGCCACCCTGGCGGCCTGGCCCTGTCGTCCTCCTTGGCCAGCAGCGCCAGCTCCTCGGCGTAGTGGTCTTCGGCATGCGGTCGCAGAACGGTCGTCACCTGAGCTCCTTCATCATCGCGGCGCGGAACCCCAGCAGGCTCGAGACCTCGGTCAGCCCGTCGGCCATGAAACGGTCGGCGGGGTCAATCCGCTCACCCGCCATCCTGGCCAGCTCGTCGAGGTTCCACGGCTGCGTGGCGGCCACCTTTCTGATCTTGGTGAGGACGGCGTGCGCCAGCCCCCGCCCCCATGGTGTCGAGGCCCCACCCAACACCATGATCATCTGCCCGTCGACGCCGTGCCTGTGCACGAAGTCGGCGGCCACCTCGTCCTGATCGCCCGGCGGCAGCACGGCCAGCAGGTCGGCCAGAGGGTCCCAGGCGAACAGCGCCTTGGCCCACGTGGGATCCCGTTGCAGCACCGTCGCCCGCACCCAGCCCGAACGCACCTCCCGGTCCCATTCCGGGATCCTCATCCTGAGCAGCGCGGTGTCCCACATCCGCAGCGGCGCCCTGGAGACCACCTGCTGGAGCCACCAGGCTCGCTCGCCCGTGCCCCTGGGCGGCCTGGCCCTGACGCCGTCGCGTTCCATGCCCTTGTCGCACTCCGCGGGCGGCTCGACCACGATCCGGTCATCCCGTACGGCGAGGCAGCGGGCCGCGCGCTCGGCCATCCGGCCCGCGAGCCTGGAGTCCGGCAGCCTGGTGAGCAGGTCGGCGGCCTGCTGGCGCACCTCTCTGCGCCGGTCGTCGAGCACGTCCTCGAGGAACGGCTCGTCGGCCATCGACAGCCCCTCGCCCATGAGCACCAGGAACTCCGCCCTGTCCTCCGGGGTCTCCTTCTCCCACGCCTCCACCAGCAGCCGCCTGGCGGCGCCGGGGTCGCTTCGCCGCAGCCCGCCCAGGTAGGCCAGGCGGTCACCGTGCCCGCCCAGCTCCCAGCTCTCGCCCGTCGGCTCGGCCATGAGATAGGACCACGCGGGGTTGAGCCCGGCCAGCCACCTGCCGCGCCGCCCCGCGAGCACGCCGAGGAACGGCCTGATCGACCGGTCCCTCGCCCCCTTGTCGAGCAGCTCGGGCAGCAGCCGCGGCGGCACCCTCCGCCCGGTCGAGGCCGCCTCCGCCAGCCATTCGGTCAGCAGCCTCGGGTGCCGGCCGCCCAGGATGCCGGCCAGGCGCGCGGCGGCGGCCGGGCTCACCGCCTCCTGGTCCTCCTCGCGGGCGGGCGCGGCGGCGGGGCGCGGCTCGCCGTACGGCCTCTGGCCCGCCCTGTGGCGCACCAGCTCGACGGCGGCGTCGGCCAGCAGGTCTCCGTCGTAGGGCCTGCGGTCGGTGCCGACCAGGGCGGCGGACACGAGCTCCTCCCATGCCGGGCTCAAAGGATCACCACCTGGCCGTGCTCGTCCCACGTGGTCAGGGGGACCAGCCCGCGCGGCGTCCACTCGGCGGCGACGGTGAGCGGCCTGCCCCCCGACACGGCGATCAGCCGCCACGGGGTCTCCACCCTGGGGTGCAGCCTGAGCCCGCCGAGCCGGTCCGCCGAGGGGACGACGCCCGACAGCACCAGCGGCCACGACTCGGTCCACGGGTCTCCCGCCAGCGCCGCCGCGACCTCGTCGAGAGCCTCGCGCTCGCTCGTCCCCGGCGCGACCCCCGCGCCGGGGAGGGCGTCGCCCGCAGGGGAGGGGCCCGAGGACGCGGCGTCGCCAGGCGTGCTCGCCTCGTCGTGGCGAGCAGACACCAGGGCCCGCAACGGGGAGGCGCCGGGGTAGAAGGCCATGGACGCGTCGACGGCCTCCCCCGTGACCAGGGAGTCGTCGAGGGCGTGCCCCACCGGCGCGAACGACAGCACCAGCGCCGCCCGCCCCGTCCGCCGCCCTTTCAGCCACACCCGCCGTGCCACCAGCCTGTCGCGCGTCTCCTCGCGCCGCCCCACCACGTGCCACACGTCGCGTACGGCGGGGCCCGCCAGCACCTCCTCGCGCGAGACGGGGAAGCCCACCCTCGTCCGCACGCTCCTGGCCAGGTCCGCGGGCAGGTCGGCGGCCCTGCGGTACCCGACGGCGAGCAGCCGGAGCATCGCGTACTCCTCCAGCAGCCGCTCCGGCCAGTCGGCCGAGGACCTGGCCGCGCCCAGCCTTCCCACGACGCCCGCCACTCCCGGAGCCTGCGCGTCGACCAGCCGCCTGGACAGCTCGGCCCACTCCCGCTCGTCGGCCGCCGCGAGCCCGTGGCGCACCTGGTCGTCGAGCCACCTCTCCAGCTCCGCGAGCCCGGCCGCCACCCTCACGTGGCGGGCGGGCGCGACGCGAGAACCCTGGGGAGCGGAGACGTCGGCCGGCTCCTGGCTCCACCGTTCGATCACCTGCCGCAGCCTAGCGAGCCCCTCCGACAATTCCGCCGGGCCGCCCGTGCCACGCGATCCCGCTCGCGTCCGGGCGTCAGCGCCACGCGATCCTGCTCGCGTCCGGGCGTCAGCGCGTCGTCGGCGGCCGAGGCGGGGGCCGGCGGCGCGGCGGACCTAGACTCGCCTCATGGAGCTGATGATCTATCCGGACGGGCCCGTCACCCAGGTCGCCGACGAGGCCGAAGCGCTGGCCAGCGACCTGGAAGGCCAACTCGTCCTCGACCGCACCCGCTTCCTGCGCCGCGACGTCCGCGGCAGAGCCGTCGCCTTCGTCGAGCGTCCGGCCGTCGCCGAGGCGCTCGACCTGCTCCCCCACCCCGAGGGCGGCTGGTTCAGGCAGACGTGGAAGAGCGCCGTCACCTTCGAGCCCGAAGGCTACGACGGGCCGAGGTCGAGCGCGACCGGCATCTACTTCCTGCTCCAGCCCGGCGAGGAGTCGGTGCCGCACATGGTCAGGTCCGACGAGATCTGGCTGTGGCACAGGGGCGGCCCGCTGACGCTGACCATCGGCGACGAGAAGGTCCTCCTGGGTCCGGCCGTCGAGGAGGGACAGGTGCCGCAGGCCAGGGTGCCCGCGGGCGTGTGGCAGGCGGCGCGGCCCGCGGGTGACGAGGCGGTGCTTGTCAGTTGCGTCGTCTCCCCAGGATTCGAGTTCGCCGATTTCACCGCCTGATGGGGGGATTTCCCGGAAGTCGTGCGGAATGATTGGCTTGCGGCAGGAAGAACCACGAGGAGGTCACCGGTGACCCGTCAGATCGTCTCCGTAGTCGGCGGCAAGGAAGCCGCCTCCACCACCACCTATGACTCGACGAACCCCGCCGACACCGCCGAGGTCGTCGCGCGCGTGGGTCTCGCGGACGCGGCCGCCTTCGCCGCGGCCTGCCGTACCGCCAAGGAGGCGCAGCGGGAGTGGGCCCGCACGCCCGCGCCGGTCCGTGGCAGGGTGATCGCCTCGATCGGCAGGCTGGTGGAGGCCAATGCCGAGGCGCTGGCCAGGCTGGTGACCGAGGAGATCGGCAAGCCGTACGCGGAGTCGCTCGGCGAGGTCCGCGAGATCGTCGACACCTGCGACTTCTTCCTCGGCGAGGGGCGCAGGCTGTACGGCCAGACCGTGCCGTCGGAGATGCCGGACAAGAACCTGTTCACCTTCCGCAACCCGGTCGGCGTCGCCGCGGTGATCACGGCGGGCAACTTCCCCGTCGCCGTGCCGAGCTGGTACCTGGTGCCCGCGCTGCTATGCGGCAACGCCGTGGTGTGGAAGCCCGCCGAGTACGCCGCCGCGTCCGCGCACGCGATGTACCAGCTGTTCGCCGCCTCCGGCCTGCCGGAGGGCGTGCTCAACGTGGTCTTCGCCGACGGGCGGGAGACCTTCGAAGGGCTGGAGACGGCCATCGTCGAGGGCACGGTGCAGAAGGTCGGCTTCACCGGCTCGTCCGAGGTCGGCAGGAAGATCGGCGAGATGTGCGGCCGCCACCTGCAGTCGCCGTGCCTGGAGCTGGGCGGCAAGAACCCGATGGTGATCATGCCGGACGCCGACCTCGACCTGGCCGTCGAGGGCGCGCTGTTCGCCGGGTTCGGTACGGCCGGCCAGCGCTGCACCAGCCTCGGCACCGCCATCGTGCACGAGTCGGTGCACGACGAGTTCGTCGAGCGCTTCGTCAGGGCGCTGGCCGAGGCCGAGATCGGCGACCCGAAGGGCGACGTGCTGGCCGGCCCGCTGCTGGACCAGAAGTTCGCCGACCGGTTCGAGGAGTTCCTGACCTGGGTGCGGCCCCACCACACCGTGCGCACCGACCAGGGCAGGATCAGCGCCGACAGCCCGCGCGGATCCTTCACCGGCGAGGGCGGCATCTATTACCACCCGACGATCGTCGACGGCGTGAAGCCCGGCGACCGGCTGTTCATGGAGGAGACCTTCGGCCCGATCGTCGGCGTCACCACCTTCAGCACGCTGGACGAGGCGATCGAGCTGGCCAACCTGCCCGGGTACGGCCTGTCCTCCTCGATCTACACCACCGACCCGCGCAGCGCCTTCCGCTTCCGCGAGGGCATCTCGGCGGGCATGGTCAGCGTCAACAACTCCACCAGCGGCGCCGAGGCGCACCTGCCGTTCGGCGGCAACGGCAAGTCGGGCAACGGCAGCCGCCAGTCGGGCATGTGGGTGCTCGACCAGTTCACCCGCTGGCAGGCGATGAACTGGGACCACTCGGGAAGGCTCCAGAAGGCGCAGATGGACGTCGCCGAGATCACGCCCGACCTGGAGTTCCGCATCTGAGTTGATCTGGGTCGAAGCTGCGTCAACCCGGGTGTGGAAAAACCACATCCGCCCCACCGCAGGCCAATGCCGGTGTGTGTCACGATGACGGCGCCTGCGATTACGGGGAGAAACCGATGCGTGACGATCCGATGCTTCCAGTGCCCGTGGCCCAGATGCTGGAGGAGTACCGCCAGCTCCTAGCCGATCACGGGATGACATGGGGCGAACCCCCCATCGCCTATGTCAGGGTCATGAGCCAGTCGCGGTTCGTGGACGTCGGCCCCTTCTGGCGTGAGGCCAGGCGCCTGGCCAGGCAGCAGTCCCCCGAGGCGGGTCCTGCCGAGCTGCAACGCCTGGAATGCGAGCTCGACTACGACGAGGTGCTGCGCGGCGCGCTCGGCCCCATCCCGCCGGAGGGGCTGGCGGTGCTCAGCCTCACGCCCGACGGCCACGACCTGCGTGGCCGTACCAGGGCGGTGGTGGGGGGCGCGCCGCTGCCGCTCACGCTGCTGATCGACAGCGCCTGCGACCACGAGGCGTGGGTGACGGTCGGCGAGCAGGAGTACGAGGTGGCTTCGAAGGGCGCCCGACTGATCGAGCTCGACACGGGGGCCGACGTGCGCATCGACGGCCGCGCCATCGACCTGTCGAGCCTGACCAGGACCGCGCCGAGGGCGGCACTGCGGCTGCGTGCCGGATTTCCCTGCAGGTGGAGCGTGTGGAGCGCCGACGGCCAGGGCTGGTACCCGCCGGGGGTGCCGCACAAGCGCGACTACAACGGCGTGCCGTACTTCCACGGGGACGATCTGATGCTCTTCGTCCCCGCCGAGCCGCTGACGGTCAGGGTGACCAGAGGCATGGAGTACGGCTGCGCGGAGACCACGCTCACCCCACCCGAGCACATCGAGACGCTGGTCGAGCTGACGCCCAAGCGCATCTACGACGCGGCGGCCAGGGGGTGGTACGGCGGCGACCTGCACGTCCACCTCAACTACGTCGGCGACCTGGTGGCGCCACCGCAGTGGGCGGCCGACTCCCAGCACGGCGAGGACCTTCACGTACTGAGCCTGCTGGCGGCCAACGTCTCGGGCGACCGTGTGCTGGACAAGGAGGCCCTCGAACACTGGGCCGGCCAGGACCTGCCGTGGTCGGACGCCACCCACGTGGCCAGGATGGGCGTCGAACACCGCAACGACCTGTTCGGTCACCTGCACGCCTTCTCGCCGACGGGGCCGCCCTCGCTCTACGCGACCGGGTTCGCGGGCGCGCCCGACTGGCCGCCGACGACGGAGGCGCTGAAGGAACTGAGAGAGCTCGGCGCGCTCGTCGGCTACGCGCACGCCTTCCGCGGGCCGACGGAGACGCCCGAGCAACTGGTCGGCACGCCCGGCTGTACCGCCAGGATGGCGGTCGTGGACGCGGCGCTCGGCCTGGTCGACGGGTTCGAGCTGCTGCACTTCTCGTGCGCGACCGGGTCGGCGCGCGCCTACCGGCGGCTGATCGGCGCCGGCAACCGGCTGGCGGCGGTCGCGGGCACCGACTCGATGCTGACCTTCACCAGACAGCGGATGGAGATGGTGGCCAGCCCCATCGGATGGGAGCGCACCTACGCGCGGGTGGAGGGGCCGCTGACCGCGGCTTCCTACGCCGATGCCGTACGGCGGGGCCGCACGTTCGCCACCACGGGGCCGTTCCTCGACCTGCTGGTGGAGGGGCGGGGGCCCGGCGAGACGCTCGACCTGCTGCCGGGCGAGCGTGTGCGGGTGACGGCCCGGGTGATCGGGCCCGAGGTGGAGCGGCTGACGCTGCTGACGGCCGACGGGGAGCTGGCGTCCTCGTCAGGGTCGGAGGTGAGCGCCGAACTGACCGTGCGGGCGCCGACGTACGTGGTGGCGGTGGCGGACGGCGGCGCGCACCCCAGGTCGCTGTTCACGCACGTCTACGCGCACACGAGCCCGGTGTACCTGGACGTGGAGCACCGGCGGGTGGCCAGGGAGGACGACGTGCTGTTCTGCCTGCGGTGGATCGAGCTGCTGGAGGAGCTGGTGAGGACGACGGCCAAGCTCGACCATCCGGGGCAGGTGGACGACTATCTGAAGGTGATCGACGAGGCGCGGCGGGTGTACCGGGCGCGACTGCGCTGAAAGGCCGGGAATCGCCCTCTTCGCCGACATGTGGCGACCGCCGGAACACGGGAAAGCCCACCGCTGCGGAACAGCGATGGGCTTCGTCCACATTCCGATCCCGGTCGACGAGAGGCGGAAGCCTTCCCGCGCGGGACCGGACCCGAGCCGCGGGCGGGGGACCCGACCGTCAGACCTGGCCGGCCTTCTCGAGGGCGGTGCAGCAGGTGTCGACCAGCAGGCGGGTGACCACGTACGGGTCGACGTTGGCGTTCGGGCGACGGTCCTCGATGTAGCCCTTCTTGTCCACCTCGACCTGCCACGGGATACGCACCGAGGCGCCGCGGTGGGAGACGCCGTAGGAGTACTTGTTCCACGGCGCGGTCTCGTGGGCACCGGTCAGGCGGGACTCGATGCCGGAGCCGTACTGGGTGACGTGCTCCATCGGCTTGTCGCCCTCGCCGAGCGCCTCGCAGGCGGTGATGATGGCGTCGTAGCCCTCGCGCATCGCCTTGGTGGAGAAGTTGGTGTGCGCGCCGGCGCCGTTCCAGTCGCCGCGGGCGGGCTTGGCGTCGAGGGTGGCCTCGACGCCGAACTCCTCGGCGGTGCGGTAGAGCAGCCAGCGGGCGATCCACAGGTGGTCGGAGACCTCGAGGGGACCGGCCGGACCTACCTGGAACTCCCACTGGCCAGGCATGACCTCGGCGTTGATGCCGGAGATGGCCAGGCCGGCGGCCAGGCAGCGGTCGAGGTGCAGCTCGACGATCTCACGGCCGAAGATCGCGTCAGCGCCGACACCGCAGTAGTAGGGGCCCTGCGGGGCGGGGAAGCCACCCTCGGGGAAGCCGAGCGGGCGGGAGCCCTTGAAGAAGGTGTACTCCTGCTCGATGCCGAACCACGACTCCTGCTCGGCGAAACGCTCGGCGATCGGGCGGAGCTGCGCACGCGTGTTGCTGGAGTGCGCCTCGCCGTCGATCTCCTCGACCTCGCACAGGACGAGGATGTGGGCACCGCCGCGGATCGGGTCAGGGCAGGTGAAGACAGGGCGGAGCACGCGGTCGGAGGAGTGGCCCTCGGCCTGGTTCGTGCTCGAGCCGTCGAAGCCCCACACCGGCGGCGTGGCGCCGTCGGCAAGGATCTTCGTCTTCGAGCGCAGCAGAGCCGTGGGCTCGGTGCCGTCGATCCAGATGTACTCAGCCTTGATGCTCACGGCGGTCCTTTCGGGGTGTTTCACAGCCACGCCGAGATTCGCAGTGCACCGTTTCGCGGTCTTTGCCCGTATGTGAACGGCGTGTTAATCGGTGTGGGTGTGAGCAAGGTCACCCGAGGGGTCGGTCATGAGGGTACTGGGGATGAGGACGATGGCCGTCGTGCCGCCGTAGGCCGAGCGTTGCAGGGTGACCTTGATGCGGTGCCGTACGGCCAGCCGCCCGACGACGAACAGCCCGAGCCGGTCGCTGTCGGCCAGGTCGAACTCGGGCGGGTCGGCCAGGCGGCGGTTGAGCTCGTCGCGTTCCGCGTCCGGCATGCCGAGGCCGCGGTCCTCGATCTCGACGGCGAAGCCGCGTCCCACGAGTTCGCCGCTGATGTTGACCTGGGTGTTGGGCGGGGAGAAGACGGTCGCGTTCTCGACGAGCTCGGCCAGCAGGTGGATCACGTCGGCGGCGGCTCCGCCGGTGAGGGTGGCCTCGGGCATGGGCTGGACGTTGACGCGCAGGTAGTCCTCGACCTCGGCGACCGCGCCGCGTACGACGTCGAGCATCTGGACGGGACGGCGCCACTGGCGTCCCGCGGGCGCGCCGGACAGGATGACCAGGCCCTCGGCCTGGCGCCGCATGCGGGTGGTGAGGTGGTCCAGGCGGAACAGGTCGCTGAGCTGGTCGGGTTCGGCGGTCTTGCGCTGCATGGCGTCCAGCTGGCCGAGCTGGCGGTGGACGAGCGACTGGTTGCGCCTGGCCAGGTTACGGAAGACGCGGTTGAGCCCCTGGCGCAGTTCGGCCTGCCCGACGGCGGCCCTGACGGCGGTACGGCGCACGCTCTCGAACGCGTTGGCCAGGTCGCGCACTTCCTGGGTGGGGGTGGTGACGGCGATCGGCGAGGAGGTGTCGGCCTCGGCGGTCTGCCCGCTGCGCAGCCGTTCGACCAGTTGCGGGAGCCTCACCTCGGCCACGTCGGTGGCGGCGCCGCGCAGGCCGTCGAGCTCCTCGACCAGGCCTCGGCCGAGCCGTACCGACCAGATGACGGCGACGAGGATGGCGGCGAGGCCGAGCCCGCCGACGACGACGATCCTGGTGATGATGGCGCCCGCGGTGTCGTCCGACCTGCCGGTCAGCAGCTGGATGCGGGAGTCGAGCAGCTGGTCGAGCGCGGGTCCCAGGCGGGTGACGACCTCCTGCCAGGCGGCGGTGTCGCGGGGCAGCCTGGCCTCCTCGACGATCTCGTGTTCGAGCGCGCCCAGTCGCGTGTTGTCGGCGCCGTCGACCAACCGCTCGAAGGGGGCGCGCAGCTCCGTGTCGAGCATGGCGACGCCCTCGCCCATCAGGAGCTGCCTGTTGGGCGCGAGGACCTCGATGGCCTCGTACTCCTCGTGGCCGAGCCTGCCGGACATCACCGCGCCGGAGATCAGCGCGTCCTCGCGCGAGATCAGGTCGCGGGCGTGGGCGATGCGCTGCAGGCCGATCGCCTGCTGGTAGAGCTGGACCCGGGGGACGGTGATCAGCTGGTCGTACAGGCGGAAGACGCTGTCGGTGATGGCGCCGTAGGCCTGGACGGTCTCCAGCCTGTCCGACTGCTTGCCGTCCACCTTCTCGCGGAGTCTGGACAGGCCCTTGGTGCGGTCGAGGACGGCGTCGATGGCGACGCGCATCTCCTTCGTGGTCACCGTCGAGGCGCGCTCGCCGGTGGCCGTGCGCCTGAACTGCTCGACGGCCTGGTCGGTGACGCGGCGCGCGTTGGCGAGCCGCAGCGCGTCCGGCTGCCCCGAGCTCAGGAAGACGGCGGAATCCCTGCGTTCCTTCTGGAGCGAGGAGACGAGCCCTCCTGCCGGGTCGCCGATCTCCTCGAAGACGGCCGTCGCGGTGGAAAGCTCGAAGAAGTCGCCGAGCACGTGCCCCGCCACGAACGTCCATAGGCCGATGAGCGCCACGATCGGCAGGCTGAGCAGCGAGTACAGCTTGAAACGGAGACTCTGGGAGGGCATGGGTCAAGTCATTTCGGTCAGGGGTGAACCGCCTACCACGGTCGCGACGCAGCGGCCTGCGCCGTGCTCGGTGAGGGTCCTGTAGGGGTTCGCGGTCGAAGGGTCGAGGTCGAACACCGCGAAGTCGGCGCGGTGCCCTGGGGTGAGGGCGCCGATCTCGTGCTCCAGCCCCATCGCGCGCGCGCCGCCGATGGTGGCCGCCTCGACGAGGCGCTGGTCGAGATCGTCGTCCCGATAGCCCTGCCGTACGGCGAGCTCGCGGAGAGCGGCGACGTCGGCCAGCAGGTCGAGCGAGGGTGAGGACGAGAGGGAGTCCGTACCGACGGCGATGGGGTTGCCTTCGCGCAGCAGCGCGGCCACGTCAGGCCCTGGCAGGCCGAGCACGTGGTTGGAGCGGGGGCAGAGTGCGACGGCGGTGCCGCGCTCGCGCAGCAGCGCCCGGTCCTCTGCTGTGAGGTCGACGCCGTGGGCGACGTGGCAGCCGGGGCCGAGCAGGCCGGTGGAGTCGAGGTAGGCGGCGGGTGCCAGGCCGGAGCCGCCGTCACGCAGGATGGCGAAGTCGAGGCCGAGCTTGGTGATGTACTGCTCGAGGGCCCCGGTGCCGTGGACGGTGAACTCCCGCTCGTGCGCCGACTCGGCCAGGTGGATGTGGATCCGCAGGTCCCGCTGCCGGGCCAGGGCTCCGAGGTCGGCCAGCACCCCCGTGTCGAGGGAGTAGGGGGCGTGCGGCGAGATGGCGTCGGCCTTGGCCAGCAGGTCGAGGAAGCGTTCGCGTCCGCCGTCGCGCCAGGTCGCGTCGTTGTCGCCGATCGCCTCCAGGTAGCGCAGGCCGCCGAGCGGGGTGTCGACGAGCGCCTCCACGTCGGTGACGATGTCGGCGGCGGCGGTGGTGCCGGTGCGCAGGCACTGCCACGCGCCGTCGATCGCTCCGGCGGCCCAGTCCCACACGCCATGCCTGAAGGCGGGGTTCCAACTGCCGTGCTCGCCACCGAAGTAGGCGCGGTCGAAGGCGGCGGCCCATTCCTCGAAGGAGGCGTAGAGGTGGGCGCCGACTTCGGCCATGCACGTGTACTGCAGGTGGGTGTGCGCGTTGACCAGCCCGGCGACGATGATCCCCTCGTGGTGGACCGCTCCCCTGCCGGTGTCGATCGCCTCGATCCTGCCGTCGCGCACCGCGATCCTGCCGTCGCGCACGGGCGGACCGTCGACGGGTATGACGAGCGGGGCGCTGAAGGTGGTCACGGCACCCATACGACGTCGTTCCCGAAGATCTTGTAGCTCAGCAGGGCGACGGTGAGCGCGGCGAAGGCGGCCAGGAGCAGGTGGTCGGTTCGGTCGAAGGCCAGTTCGCGCATCCAGGTGCGGTGCTTGGCACCGAATCCGCGCAGGTCCATGGCGTTGGAGGTGTCCTCTGCGTCGATGAGGGAGTTGACGGTGAGCGGGATGACGATGGGTTTGAGCGACTTCAGGCGCTTGATCGGGTTGTTGGTGCGGGGATGGTTGTACCCGCGCACCCGCTGGGCGTCGATGATCTCCTGCATGCCGGCCGCCGTGGAGGGCAGGAAGCGGAAGGTCAGGTCCACGCCGAACGCCAGCCGCTGCGACACCTTCAGCCTGGCGAAGGTGACGCCGAGATCCCCCGGCGCGATGCAGAAGGCGACGGGAAAGCCCATCATGGCCAGCGACACGAACCGGATGAGCAGCGTTCCCGAGTATGACAGCGTGGCGGCGGTGACCGCGTTGCCGGTGATCGGCATCGTGAACAGGGTCGGGGCCTCCGTGGTCGTCTCGATCTGCAGGGCGTCGGTGAACACGCTGTTGACCAGCACGGTGATCGTCATCAGCGTCAGCACGAACGCCCAGTTGGCCCTGACCGCCCGCCACGGGATGCCCGCGGACAGGTAGTAGGTCAGGGCCACCAGGCCGCACAGCAGCATGACCCGCAGGTCGTCGAGGCGCGCCACTGCCACGAGATAGCACACCGGGACCAGCAGGAGCACGCGCGGATCACGGCGGCCGAGGAAGGAGTCCCCTCCCAGGTAACGTGGCGTGACGTCCATCGGCTACCTGCCGATGCGCTTGGAGATCGGTTCCCAGACCGCATCGAGCGCGGGCGTGAGAATGAGAGCGACGAGCGTGTTGCTGAGCAGCAGCGGACCGAACGCGACGCTCGCCCAGGTCGCGAAGTTCATGTCCTGCAGCCACATGTCGGTGAAGGTCGTGGCGAAGGCGATCAGCATGGCGATCCAGGTGATCACGCCGACGGCGACCAGGCGCACGGCCTCCTTCTGCAGGCGGGAGGCGACGAGGGCGAACAGGATCCCGGCGAGCAGTCCGGTCAGGGCGTTGGCGAGGCTCCAGTTCCAGTAGGTGAGCGCGCCGTAGCCCTTGATCTGGTCGATGACCATGTTGCCGACCAGCCCGACGAAGAACCCGGCGATCGGGCCGAACCGCATGCCGAAGAACGGCACGAGCGCGAAGGCGGGCCTGATGTCGACGTTCTGGGTGCCGGGGATGGTGAAGCTGATCAGGCCGAGGACCGCGTAGAGGGCGGCGCCGACGGCCGCGAACACGACGACTCTGGAGTTGATCTCCCACAGGGGAGCCCTTGGTGACACTGACTCAGTACTCATGGGGGTGGTCCTTCCTATTGGGGGGTTAGGCGCGCTAATTGGAAGGGGTGCGGGATGGTTCCCGTTCCGGGGAGACGGTCGCGGACGGCTCGGACCAGGCTGGTGGCTCGCAGGCCCGATGCGGCCCACAGCTCCTCGCGGTGGGCCAGCTCGGCGGGGGACGCGTCCGCGACGATCCGCCCCCCGTCGACGATCACGATCCGGTCGGCCGAGGTGAGCGCCAGATCGACGTCGTGGGTGATGAAGTAGACGCTGCGCAGCCCGCCGAGCACCCGTTCCATGAACGTCGTGGTGGTGTGCAGGTCCTGTCCGGCGGTCGGCTCGTCCAGGATGAGCGTCTCGGGGCGCATGGCCAGGGCGAGCGCGACGGTGAGGCGGCGCTGCTGGCCGTGGGAGAGGGTGTGCGGCGAGCGCTTCATGATGTCGGGCTCGTGGTTCAGGAGCATGGTGGCCAGCGCCTCTTCGGAGGCCTCGGCGATCTGGTCGGCCGTCCATCCCAGGTTGCGGGGGCCGAAGGCGAGTTCCTCGGCGACGGTGGCGGAGAACAGCGCCTGGCTCGGGTTCTGGAACACGTAGCCGAAGGTGGTGGCCAGGCTCAGCGTCGAACGGCGGTCGATGGGCTCGCCGTCGACGCGCACCTCGCCGGTGGAGGGCTCGACCAGCCGTACGGCGGCGCGCAGCAGCGTGGACTTGCCCGCGCCGTTGCGGCCGAGCACCGCGACCCTCTCGGTCGCGCCGAGCGCCAGGTCGACCTCGCGCAGGACGGGCCGCTCGCCGTACCCGAGCGTGACCCGGCGGTAGTGCAGCCTGGTCGGTTCATGGGTGACCGTGGCGGCGGGCGGTACGGCGGGCACGTCGGGCAGCTCGTCCGCCCTGGCCACCAGCGCCTCGAAGGGCAGTTTGACGTGCGCGACGGGCGCCGCGCGCAGGAAGCCCGGCACGTCGCCGGTGTAGCGGGGCCTGCCGTCCTCCAGGTAGAGCACCTGGGTGGGGCCGAACTCCAGCAGTTCCTCCACGCGGTGCTCGACGACCACGGCCGCACCGCCGCCGTGGACGAACCCGCGCAGCTCCGTCAGCAGGCGGCGGCCGGCGGCGGGGTCGAGGTTGGCCAGCGGCTCGTCGACCACGACCACGCGTGGCCGCATGACCAGCACGCCGGCGAAGGCGACCATCTGCAGCTCGCCGCCGCTCAGCTCGTGGGTCGAGCGCCTGAGCAGGTGGGTGATGCCGACCCTGGCGGCGACCTCCTCGATGCGGGCGAGGATCTCGGCCCTGGGCAGGCCCAGGTTCTCGGGGCCGAATGCGAGTTCGGTGAAGACGGTCGCGCCGACGATCTGCTTGTGCGGGTCCTGCAGCAGGGTGCCGACGATCGTGGACAGGCGTCTGATCGTCTGGCCGGCCACGGGTTCGCCGCCGACGTTCACCTGGCCGGTGACCTCGGCTCGGTAGGAGTGCGGGACCAGGCCGTTGACCATGCGCAGCAGTGTGCTCTTGCCGCACCCTGAGGGGCCGCTGACCAGGGCGAAGTCGCCCGGACCCACCTGGAGGGAGACGTCGCTGAGCACCTGCCTGCCCGTGGTGCGGTAGCGGACGGAGGCGTCGCGGATGTCGATGATCACTGGTCGAGCTCCAGTCCGAGCGCGTCGAGCTTCAGTCTGGCGACCCGCTCGTCGAGGTGGTCGGGCAGCGGGTGCAGCCCTGGCGGCAGGTCGTGGGCGAGCAGGTGTCCGACCGCGAGGGCCTGCAGAGACAGCGACAGGTCCATGATCTCGATCGGGTTTCCCTCGGCCGCGGCGCAGTTGACGCACTCGCCGTCGGCGAGCAGCCGGTACTTTCCCGCGACTCCAGGCTCGACCTCGTCCTGGACGCCTCCCGCGACGGCGACGACGGCGCCGTCCTTGAGCGCTTCCAGGTGCGGCCGCCTGATCGTGTACGGCTCGCCGGTCGCGGAGAACAGCAGGTCGGCCTCCGGGCACGCGTCGACGAGCCGCCGCACCTCGTAGCCGTCGTGGAAGGCACGCAGCGCGGCGAGGGCGTCCACCTCGCTCACGATCACCCGGGCCCCCAGCGCGGCCGCGTAGCGGGCGACGCCCTGGCCGACGTGGCCGTAGCCGGCGACCGCGACCGTCGCGCCGTCGAGGTCGAGCCCGGTCAGGTCGAGCGCGGCCATCACGCACGACTGTCCCGTGCCGTGGACGTTGTCGAAGAGGTACTTGGAGCGGGCGTCGTTGACGGCGATGACGGGGATGCGCAGGGCCGTCCGCCGCAGCGCGCGCAGGCCGCTGGTGGTCTCCTCGGCCGCGCCCTTCAGCGTGCCGAGCCTGTCCTCGGCGTGGGCCAGCCTGATGACCCGCGAGCCGTCGTCGACGAGCACGTCGAGCCGCTGGGCGAGCATGCGCCGCGCCAGGTCGTCGTCCTGGGCGCGGTCGGCGTCGGAGCGTGCCAGCACGGCGACGCCCTCGTGGACGAGCGCGGCGGCCACGTCGTCCATGGTCTCCCTGCCGGGGCAGGTGACGATCACCTCGGCCCCCGCGTCCCTGAGCGTCAGGGCCAGGTTGGCCGTCTTGGGCTCCAGGACCAGCACCAGGCCGACCCTGACGCCGTCGAGGGACAGCCCGGAGCGCAGCGCCGCCATGACCGGCATGAACCGGCGCGCCCACGCGATCTTCTCCAACCCCTCGGACCAGCGCTCAGGGTGTCTGATGTCGGTCAGCACGTCAGATCCACCACGAACAGCCGTCCCTGCGCGAGGACGCCTTCGCGCAGGCGCTCGCCGTGACCGGGCCGCGTGGTCGCGAGGATCGCGCCAGGCCGCAGCGCCTCGCGGTCGACGTCGTCGCCGATCACGAGGTCGGCCTCGGCGAGCGGGGCGCCCGGGTGGGCGCCCATGGCGCGCAGGCGGGAGGTCAGTCCTGGCACGTCGCCCACGACCGCTACACGCTTGCCCGCCATGAGGAGGTTCGTGCGCCGCAGGATGGTCTGAATGACGACCTGGGCGCCTGGAAGCGGGGTCAATGATCTCCGTCCGAAATCGCAGAATCCGATTAAAAAGGAGATCAGGGGCTGACGGCAAGGAAGAGGAAAGCCCCGAAAAGCACCAGATGGACGGTTCCCTGCATGAGTGTCGCTCTTCCCGGAGCGACGGTCAGAGTTGTTATCACCACCGTCAGTGCGAGCAGCACCATCTGGAGCGGTCCAAGGCCGAGCGCGAGACTGGTGCCGCTCAGCATCGACACGACCGCGATCGAGGGAATGGTCAGGCCGATGCTCGCCAGCGCCGAGCCGAGCGCGAGGTTGAAACTGTTCTGCACCCTGTTGCGGGCGGCGGCGCGCACCGCCGCCGCCGTCTCCGGCAGCAGCACCAGCAGCGCGATCGTCACACCGACGGTGGTGCGCGGCGCGCCGATCGCCCTGATGCTCGCCTCGATGGCGGGCGAGGCGGTCTTGGCCAGGCCCACGACGCTGACCAGGCAGAGCACCAGCAGGCCGAGGCTGGTCATGGCGGTCCGCGGGGCCGGCGGGTCGGCGTGCTCCTCGGAAGGGCCCCTCTCGCTGTCGGCCCGCACCGGCAGGAAGTAGTCGCGGTGGCGAACGGTCTGCATGAAGACGAAGACGCCGTAGAGGGTGAGGGAGGCGATTCCGGCGAAGGCCAGTTGCGCGGTCGAGTAGGTCGGGCCGGGCGTGGCGACCGTGAAGTTGGGCAGGACCAGCGCGAGCGTGGCCACCGCGCTCAGCGTCGCGAGCGCGGCGGTGACGCCGTCGACCCTGAACTCCAGCACGCGGTGCTTGAGCGCGCCGACCAACAGGCACAGGCCCATCACGCCGTTACAGACGATCATGAAGGCGGAGAAGACCGTGTCGCGCGCCAGCGACTCCGAACCCTCACCCTTCGCGCTCATCAGCATCACGATCAGGCCGACCTCGATGACGGTGACGGCGACGGCCAGGATCAGCGTCCCGAAGGGCTCCCCCACCCGGTGGGCGACGATCTCCGCGTGATGCACGGCGGCTATGACGGCGCCGACCAGGGCCAGCGCGACGACCGCGACCAGGAGACCACCGGTCGAGCGACCCCAGGTGAGAGCGAGCACGAGAAGGGCGACGATGGGCACGATAACGGTCCAACGCATCTTCATATGGATCACCCTATCGGGTTTCTTGACGGAGTGAGTACTCACTCCGTACCGTGATCCGCATGACGACGACAGAGCAACCCAGGCGCCGGGCACCCGGCATGAGCCCCGATCAGCGGCGCGCGATGATCATCGGGGCGGCGCTCCCCCTGGTCGCCGAGTACGGCACCGCCGTGACCACCAGCCAGATCGCCCGAGCGGCCGGCATCGGCGAGGCGACCATCTTCCGCGTCTTCTCCGTCAAGGAGGAGCTGCTCGACGCGTGCATGGCCGAGGCGCTGCGCCCCGATCACGCGGTCGAGCAGATCGCCTCCATCCCGATGGACCAGCCGCTCGCCGACCGCCTGGCCGAGGCCGCCGACGCGCTCGGCGGCCACCTCGAGCGCATCGGCGCCGTGGCGGGCGCGCTGATGGCGTCGGGCCACCACCGGCGCGACCCCGCCCCCGCTCCTCCCAGGAGGCGCGGCCCTTCCACGGACCTCATCAGGGCCACCGCCGACCTGTTCGAGCCGGAGGCCGCGTCACTGCGGGCACCCGCGGAACAGATCGCCGCGCTCTTCCTCGACCTGCGCTTCAGCAAGGCGCGCCAGGACGAAGGCCTCTCCACCGCCGACCTCGTCCAGATCTTCCTGTACGGCGCGCTGCGAGAAGAGCCCGCGTGACCCGCCACCACGAGGTCACCTCACCTCGCTGACCTCGCCCGAGCCTGAGACGGCGATCGCGGCCTGCGGACCGCCCTCGCCACAGTCCGGCCCGTTGGGGAAGGCGCCCTTGGGCGTGACGGTCAGCTCCCGCTCCACGACGGCCTCGCCCGTCGGCCCCGTCAGCCGCAGCGTCGCCCGCACGCGCGCCTTGGGCAGCCCGGCCACGTCCGCGAAGCCCTGCTTACCGCCCGTGGGCTCGACCTCCGCCGTGCAGGCCTCGCCCTCGCAGGTCTGCCGTGCGACGCCGCCGGCCGGGTGAAGCTCCACCTTGGCCGTACGGCAGGAGCCGTCCCAGCACGCCGTCAGCTCGGCCGCCGAAACCCTGCCGGCGAGCGGCGCGTCGACGCGCACCGCGATCCCGACAGGGGTGCCGATCAGCGTGCACGCCCGTTCGGCCGCGCAGCCGGACAGCGCGAACAGGACACCCATCGCCGCGACCAGATTCCTCATGCCCCTGCAAACGTGTGCCGCGCGCTCCGGGTTCACCCCGGACTCGCCATCCCGTTCTCACCCGATACGGTCTGGGTCGTGACATTCGTGACAGTGCCGTCCGGCAAGGTGGAGTGCGTGGGATGAGAGGCTCGACCGCACTCGAACGGTTCCAGAGCCCGACGCAGGTGATCGCGACCGCGTTCGGGCTGGCCGTCCTGGCTGGGACGCTGTTACTGCGGCTGCCCGCGGCCACGACCACGGGCGAGTCGGCCGGATGGGTCGTCGCGCTGTTCACCGCCACGTCGGCGGTGACGGTGACCGGCATGGCGACCGTCGACACCGACGGCCACTGGTCGGTGATGGGCGAGATCGTGATCGCCGCGCTGATCCAGGTCGGCGGGCTCGGCATCATGACGCTCGCCACCATGTTCACGGTCCTGGTGTCGGGACGACTGGGTCTGCGCGCCCGCATGCTGGCGCAGGCGGAGTCGAAGGCGCTCGGCACCGCCGACATGCGCAGGGTCGCGCGCAAGGTGCTGTACTTCAGCCTCAGCTGCGAGGCGATCATCGCCGTCATCCTGACCCTGCGCTTCCTCATCGGGTACGGCGAGCCGCCCGGCAAGGCGATCTACCTGGGCGTCTTCCACGCCATCTCCTCCTTCAACGACGCCGGGTTCGCCCTGTGGAGCGACGGCCTGATGCGCTTCGTGGGCGACCCGTGGATCTGCCTGACGATCGCCGTCGCCGTGATCGTCGGCGGGCTCGGCTATCCGGTCGTGTTCGAGCTGTTCCGCGCCTGGCGGCATCCGGCCAAGTGGACCGTCCTCACCAAGATCACGGTCTGGATGACCCTCGCCCTGCTGACCGTGGGCACGCTGGCCTTCCTGGTGGCCGAGTGGACCAACCCGCGCACCCTCGGCGCTCTCGACGACCCCGGCAAGCTGCTGGCCGCCTTCTTCGCCAGCGTCATGCCGCGCTCGGCCGGCTTCAACACCCTCGACATCTCCCAGATGCACCCGTCGAGCTGGCTGGTCACCGACGTGCTGATGTTCATCGGCGGCGGCAGCGCCGGCACGGCCGGCGGGATCAAGGTGACCACGTTCGGGCTGCTGGCCTTCGTGATCTGGGCCGAGCTGCGCGGCGAGCCCAGGGTCAACATCGGCCACCGCCGCCTGCCCGAGTCCGCGCAGCGGCAGGCCGTCGCGATCAGCCTGATGGCCGTCGCGTTCGTGGCCGTCTCCACCTACATCCTGCTCGTGATCACCCCGCACAGCCTCGACAGGGTGCTGTTCGAGGTGATCGCCGCCTTCGGCACGGCGGGCCTGTCCACCGGCATCACCTCCGACCTGCCGCCTGCCGGGCATCTGCTGCTCGTCCTGCTGATGTTCGTGGGCCGGATCGGGCCGCTCACGCTGGGCTCCGCGCTCGCGCTGAAAGAACGCTCCACCCGCTACGAACTACCTGAGGAACGGGTCATAGTTGGTTGACATGAGAAACGACCCCGTGGTCGTGATCGGGCTTGGCAGGTTCGGTACCGCGCTCGCCCTGGAGCTGACCAGGCGCGGCACCGAGGTGCTGGCCATCGACAGCCGTCCCAAGGTGGTGCAGGCGCTGTCGGGCCAGATCACCCAGATCGCCATCGCCGACTCCACCGACTCCGAGGCGCTCACCCAGCTCGGCGTTCCCGACTTCTACCGCGCGGTGGTGGCGATCGGCAACGACCTCGAGGCCAGCATCCTGACCACGTCCCTGCTGGTCGACATGGCGGTCGAGGACATCTGGGCCAAGGCCGTGAGCAGGCAGCACGGCCAGATCCTCACCAGGATCGGGGCCCACCACGTGGTGCTGCCCGAGCACGACATGGGCGAGCGGGTGGCGCATCTGGTCAGCGGCCGGATGCTCGACTACATGCAGGTGGACGAAGGTTTCGCGCTGGCCAAGACGCGGCCGCCGAAGGAGTACGTGGGGGTGCGGCTCGGTTCGTCGGGGTTGCGCAAGAAGTTCGGGGTGACGGTGGTGGCGGTCAAGAGCCCCGGCGAGGAGTTCACCTACGCGACCGCGGAGACCGAGCTCTCCTACGGCGACGTCATCCTGGTCTCCGGCAGGACCGAGAACGTGGAGCGCTTCGCGGAGCTGCCGTGAATCGGCGCGACCGTCGAGGTCAGCGAAACGCATCGGTGGGGGCGGACCACCTCGGCGCGGGGCCGGCCTGCCGTACCGGAAGGTGAGCCTGTGGTGGCGATACGGGATCAAGGTCCGGAATATCATGATCACTGAGGACATGATCTGCTAGCTTGCTCGCATGCGGGGAGGCTTGACAAAGCTGGGCAAAGTATGGCGGTTAGGAGCGGCGGGGGCCGTGCTCGCCGCCCTGGGGTACGGAACGGTGCTGGGCGACGACGACCTGTTCCCTTTCGGGCCGATGGTGCAGTACGCGTTCAGCATCCCGCCCGACGGTGAGATCAAGTCCCTCCACCTGCAGGCGGTGACCGTCGCGGGGGCCAAGGTCGAGATCCCGATCGAGCCCTACTACGTCGGCATCCGCCGGGCCGAACTCGAAGGCCAGCTGACCAGCTATCTCGCCAGGCCCGAACTGTTACAGAGCCTGGCGGACGCTCACAAGCGGATCCGCCCCGCCGACCCGCGGCTCGCCAAGCTCATCGTGGTCACCAGAGTGATCACGCTCAGGGACCGCCGTCCCGCGTGGACCAAGGACGTGGAGAGGGTGTCATGGGTGGTGCGCTAGAGCGCTGGTGGTTCGCGCCCGTCCCCGCCCGGCGCGTGCGGGTCCTGTCGGTGATCGTCTACCTGTTCCTCCCGCTGGACATGCTGCTGTTCACCGGCAGCGTCTGGGGTCATACCGAGAACCCGGCCGGGTACCGGCCCGTCCTGGTCGCCCGCCTGCTGCACCTGCCGGGCGCGAGCCCCACGCTGGTCTACACGCTGTTCGCGGTGGTGGTCGGGGCGGCGCTGGTGGCGGCATGGGGAAGGCTGCCACGCGCGGCGGGCTACCTCGTCGCGACCGGCTATCTGTACTGGGCGCTGCTGGCGATGTCGTACGGCAAGGTCGACCACGACCACCTCGCGCTGGTCGTCGCCCTGTTCGTGCTGCCGACCGCCGCCCGCGCGGGCGAGGAGGCGGCCGGGTGGGCGATGAGATGCGTCCAGATCGCCGTCGTCGCCGCCTACTTCCTGTCGGCGTACGCCAAGATCAGGCACGGCGGCTGGGAATGGCCCAACGGCGCCACCTTCCAGTGGGCGATCTCCAGACGCGGCACGTTCTTCGGCGAGTTCGTCGCCTCCGTGCCCGGCGCGCTGCTGATCGGGCAGTGGACCGTGCTGCTGGCCGAGACGGCCTCGCCCGTGCTGCTGTTCCTGCGCGGCAGGGCGCTCTACGCCGCGGTCGCCTTCTGGGGGCTGTTCCACCTGCTGACGTGGGCGGCGATCACGATCCACTTCCTGCCGCACGTCATCTGCCTGGCGGCCTTCCTACCGCTGGAGCGGGCGACGATCCGCCGGAAGCGCGCAGGCGGGAGTGCCGCCGGGAAGCCTGCCCCTGTTGTTGGCGACGGCGCGGTAGAACCCGTGCGCTAGCCAGCGCACGGGCGGCACCCTCAGCAGGAGGCCGAGCGCCTTCCACGGCAGGCCCGCGTCGACGAGCAGCTTGGCCACGGCCTGCGCGCCGCCGAAGACGCCACCGCGCTCGTCGACCCACAGCAGCTCGTACTCGGCCCGCGCCTGCGTCACGCCCAGCTCGTCCAGGTCGGCGAACTGCCAGGCGATGATCGTCGCCTTCGTGCGCAGGCGCCGCTCGACGAAGCGCACGCAGGTGGTGCAGAAGCCGCAGTCGCCGTCGAACACGAGCACAGGTCTCATGATCCTGACTCTACGCGCCCAGCAGCTTTCGAACGCGGTCGGCCCCGACGGCCAGCAGCAGCGTGGGCAGCCGGGGGCCGGTGTCACGGCCGACGAGCAGCGTGTAGAGCAGGACGAAGAACTCGCGCTGCGCGGCCTTCAGCTCCGGCGTCGCCTGAGCGTCGGCGGCCAGGCCCGCCTGCCGCTTCGGCACGCCGTACACCAGGTCCGTCAACCCATCGAGCGACCAGTGCTCGTCCAGCCCTTCGAGCAGCAGCCGCAGCGACTCGCGCTGCCCCTCCTCCAACCCCGCCAGCAGCTCCTCGTCGGGCTCCGACCTGACGGTGGTGCGCTGCTCGGCGGCCACCTGCGTGCTGACCCACCGCTGTGCCCTGTCCAGGCGCGGCCGCACCAGCGCGAGGTCCGTGATCGGCTCGGCGGGGTCGAGCTCGCGCAGGATCCGCAGCGTCTGCTCCTCGTCGCCGGTGGTCACGTCCGCGATCGAGGCCAGCATCCGGTACGGCACGCGCCGCTCGGTCGCCTCCAGCGGCTGCTCGGCCGTCCCCACCGCCCTGGCGTGGGCGAGCCGGTCGGCGGGCAGCGCCTGCCCGTCGGCCACCTTGCGCTCAAGAGCGTCCCACTCGTCGTACAGGCGCTGGATCTCCTGGTCGAAGGCGACCTTGAAGGACTGGGCGGGCTTGCGGCGCGCGTACATCCAGCGCAGCAGCGGCGCCTCCATGATCTCCAGGGCGTCGGCCGCGGTCGGCACGCCGCCCTTGGAGCTGCTCATCTTCGCCATGCCGCTGATGCCGACGAAGGCGTAGCGCGGGCCGATCGGCTGCGCGCCGCCGAAGATCTCGCCGACCAGGTGGCCGCCGACCTCGAAGGAGGAGCCTGGCGAGGTGTGGTCGACGCCCGAGGGCTCGAAGACGACCCCCTCGTAGGCCCAGCGCATCGGCCAGTCGACCTTCCACACCAGCTTGCCGCGGTCGTGGGTGGCCAGCCGTACGGTCTCGCCGTAACCGCACTCGCAGGTGTAGGCCAGCTCGGTCGTCTCGTCGTCGTAGCCGGTCACCGTGGTGAGGTCGCGCCCGCACAGCGCGCAGTACGGCTTGTACGGGTAGTAGCCGGCCTCCTCCTCCGCCGCGCCGGAGCCTTCGAGCGCGGCGGCCTCGTCGGCGTCCTTGGCCTTCGGCTTGGCCTTGGTGCGGTAGCGCGACAGGACGGCGTCGATGCGGTCGCGTTCGCGCATCGCGTGGAGGATCTGCTCGCGGTAGACGCCCGAGGTGTACTGCTTGGTCTGGCTGATGCCCCGGTAGGTGACGCCCAGCCTGGCCAGCGCGGAGATCATCGGGGTCTTGAAGTGCTCGGCCCAGTTGGGGTAGGCGCTGCCCGGAGGGGCGGGGACCGAGGTGAGCGGCTTGCCGATGTGCTCGGCCCACGACGGGTCGATGCCCGCGGGGACCTTTCTGAAGCGGTCGTAGTCGTCCCACGACAGCAGGTGGACGCAGTCGAGGCCACGCCGCCTGATCTCGTCGGCCACCAGGTGCGGGGTCATGACCTCGCGGAGATTGCCCAGGTGGATCGGTCCAGAAGGGCTGAGACCCGAGGCGCAGACGATCGTTTTGCCGGGCGCGCGACGCTCCGACTCGGCGATGACGTCGTCCGCGAGTTGGGAGACCCAGTCGGTCATGGAATAGCCCTTCATCGAGGTGTGGCGACCCATTCTTCCGGAAGAATCGGGGGTTATGGACTGGACTGCGCTCCGTCGTCGATTCCGCGAGGCTCCGCTGCTCCCTCCGCCCGCCCCCTGGCGCCCGCTGGCGCCGATCGCGATCGGCGGTCTGACCGACGTCGGCTTCGGGTTCGCGGGCCGTGACCTGCTGTTCGTCTCCTCCAGTACCGGCAGGGGCGTCTTCGACTGCGTGAACGGCGGGCGGGTGGCGCGCGACCACTAGGAGATCCACCCCGACGATCCTCTGGTGCGTGAGGGCATCGGCCCGCTGGCGGGCATGGAGATCAGGATGGCGGGGTTAGACGCATGACGCTGGCGATCGCCTCCAGCTGCGATCTGCGGCTCTTCACCAGGGCCGGGTAGAAAGGTGTCCATGACCGAGCTCGAGAGCTGGATGGACGCCTACCTCAGGGCGTGGGCCACCAACCGCCCCGCCGACGTCGGCGCGCTGTTCGCCGAGGACGCCGCCTACTACCCCGAACCCCACGCGCAGCCGTGGCGCGGCAGGGACGCGATCGTCAAGGAGTGGCTGGCGCGCAAGGACGAGAGCGGCCCCTCCGCCTTCGAGTACGAGCCCGTCGCCGTCACCGCCGACGTGGCCGTCGTCAAGGGCGTCACCACCTACCCCGGCACCACCTTCAGCAACCTCTGGCTGATCCGGCTGGACGGCGAGGGCCGCTGCACGGAGTTCGTCGAGTACTGGATGGAGCACCGCGCATGAGGCCTGTCATCTTCGACCTGGACGGCGTGCTCGTCGATTCGGAGCCGGTGTGGGAGGAGGTCCGCAGGGCGTTCGTCGCCGAGCACGGCGGCACGTGGCTGCCGGAGACGCAGTCGAGGCTCATGGGCATGAGCACCGGCGAGTGGGCCGCCTACCTGGCCGAGCTGGGGGTACGGCTGCCGCCCCGCGAGATCGCCTCCGGTGTCGTCGAGCGGATGGCGGAGCGGTACCGGCACGGTGTCCCGCTCATGCCCGGCGCCAAGGAGGCGGTCGCGCGCCTGGCCGAGCACCGGCGGCCGCTGGGACTGGCCAGCTCGTCGCCGCGGGCCCTGATCGACGTGGTCCTGGACGCCACCGGCCTGGCGGCGTTCTTCACCGCGACGGTCTCCACCGAGGAGGTCGCGCGTGGCAAGCCCGCCCCCGACGGCTATCTGGAGGCCGCCGGGCGGATGGGCGTCGACCCCGGCGACTGCGTGGCCGTCGAGGACTCGAGCAACGGGCTGCGGTCGGCGGCCGCGGCGGGGATGCGGGTGATCGCCGTCCCCCATCCGGGGTACCCGCCCGCCGCCGACGCGCTCGCCCTGGCGACGGCGGTCGTGCCCGGCCTCGGCGACCTCACGCCCGGTGTGGTCGACCACGCCGCCTGACCTGGCCCGCGGGCACGGGCGTCGTTCCCTCATGGAGAGACCGTTCCCTCACGGAGAGACCGTTCCCTCATGGAGAGGAAGGACAAGGAGCGGGACTCCGGACAGTCCCGCTCCTCGCGCCACTCTAGGAGCGTTCGCCGGGCCCGCGTCCGTCGTAGCCGAGCAGGCGCATCGCCGTCTCCGGGTCCATCGCCGCGGCCAGGAGCTGGGCGCGGGCGTTGGCCCTGTCGCGTTCCTGTTCGGCCCGTTTCTGCGCCGTGCGCACCGCCTTCACCGCGATGAGCGCCACGCCGATGCCGACGACCACCGCCACCACGATGATGAACAGCACGAGCAGCAGACCCGGCGACATCGCCCCGACCGCGCCGACCGCGCTGCCCGTCGCGCCCGTGGCGGCCAGTGCGCCGAACAGCGCCAGTCCCGCGAGCGTGATCAGGCTGCCGACCACCACCCACACGGTCGCGGGCGACCTGCGGGCGGGCGGCGGCTCCGCCGTACCGGACGGGTCCGCGCTGAACGGACCCCCGTCGTACAGCGGGGAGTGGGCAGGGCCGGCGGCCGGACCCTGGGTCTGGGGCGCCCACGGGACGAACTCGGGGCGCCGGTCGTCCGGCACCAGGGCGGCCCCGTGAGCTCCGTCGGCTCCGTTGCCTCCGTGGGCCTGGGCGCCGTCGGGCGTGCCGGGCGCGGCCAGCACCTGCACGTCGTAGGACGGTTCGACGAGCTCCGCCTCGACGGTCACGGGACCCGGCAGGTCGCGCTCGACCCTGCTGTGCTCGCGGTGCGCCCTGGCCGCGGCGAGGTGGTACTCCTCGATCTCCTCGACGAGCGCGTCCGACCGGTAGATCGAGCCGTCGAGCAGCGGCCCCTGCGTGCCTTCGAGCACCGCGACGACGTCCTCGCCGTTGAGGGTCTTGTGCGTCTCCAGCGCGTGTGCCAGGCACAGCACCTCGCGCCTGTGCTCGCGCAGCAGTTCCTCGGTCTGCTCCAGCAGCCTGACGAGGTTGAACTCGACCCGCTCGCTGAGGTGCTCGGGGATGACGCTCTCGGGCGGCGCGGGGTTGTGCTCCTGCGCGCCCGGCTGGCCGCGCATCGCCTTGCCCGCGTGGATGCCGAGCTCCTGCAGCGCGGGCAGGGACGCGATGCCGGTGCCCATGCCCCAGTGCGACTCCATCAGGCCGACGAGGTAGGTCGCCGACATCAGGTCTCCCGAGACGCCCGAGGAGTTGTCGTCGCCGAAGAACATCCGCTCGCCCGCCAGCGACGCGAGCGAGACCATGATGTCGGCCTCGTGCTCGGACTTCCACCGGGTGAACTGGTCCTCGGGCTTGATCGAGGCGACCATGCCCAGGTAGTCGGCGCCCTTCTCGATGGTGGCGATGTCGATCTCGAGGTGGTAGCGGGTGCGGTAGGCGATGACGGCGTGGCAGGCCTCGTGGACGGCCACCGCGTGCCGTTCGCGCTCGATGTACTCGACGTCCTCGGGCGGGCCGAGCTGCTTGAGCCGCTTGGCGCGCAGCACGTCCGACCAGGTGATGACCTCGCGCCCGTCGCGGATGGTGGTGATGAGCGCCTCGTTGACCAGGTCCTTGATCGTGGCGCCCGTGGCGTAGGGGGTGATGGTGGCCAGCTTGTCGATCTGCTCGTCGGTCAGCTCGTGCTGGACCTTGGCGAAGTAGCCCTGGTACGTGCGGACCCTGCCCGCCTTGGACGGGTAGCCGACCTTGTAGATACGGTCGATACGGCCCGGCCGCAGCAACGCGTCGTCGAGCGCGTCCGGCATGTTGGTCGCCATCATGACCAGGATGCGGTATTTCGGCGGCGGCTTGGGACGCATGCCGAGCGCGCGCCGGACGAGCCGGTTGAACAGGCCGCGCGGCTTCTTCAGGCCCGACAGCTCGGTGAGCAGCGCCTGCAGCGTGCCCATGTCGCCGCCGCCGCCGTTCATGCCGCCGCCCATGAAGAACTTGCTGCTCTCCGCGTCCGGCTGCTTGACCTTGGTGGACAGGACCGACCTCGACGACTCCGACAGGTAGCCGAAGCCGTGGCAGCCGTCGGCGCTGAAGCCCTGCCCCGGAGGGGCCTGCCCGGCCAGGCGGCCGCGGCGGCCGAGGGAGTCGGCCTCGTCGAAGAAGACGATCACGCCGCCGTAGCGGAGCGCGAGCTTGCGCAACTTCCTGAAAAGCGACTTGACCTTGAGCACGCCGATGCCCATGAACATGTTGATGAACGCGCCTGGGTCGACGAACACGTACGGCTTGCCCGTCTCACCGGCCACGGCCTCGGCCATCAGCGTCTTACCGGTTCCCGGCGGACCCCACAGCAGCAGTCCGCTGGGCACGTAGCCGCCGCGCGCCTCGATGGCGTCGGGCTGCTCGAGGAAGACGATGTTCTCCTTGACGCGCTCGACGACGTGGTCCTGGCCCCACACGTCCCTGAACCTGGTCTTGATGTCGTCGGGATAGTAGGTCTCGACGCCGCCCCTGGACAGGAACCAGAACAGTCCGACGAACTGGAAGATGACGAAGAAGAACGCGAAGGCCAGCTGGGCGACGTACGGCAGCGCCTGGAAGGCCAGCGCGGGGGCCTGGAAGAGGGCGAGGAAGGGGCTGCGGTCGAGGACCGCGCCCAGCACGAGCGCCAGCAGGGTGATCCAGAACGCGATCTTGATCACTCTGGCGAGCCTGAACCTCGTCCAGTCGCTGAACCTGCGGTGGGTCCACCGTTCGAAGCCGCCGAAGACGCTCTTGCTCCAGAAGCGGTGGTAGCCGGCCGAGCGCTCGCTGACGAAGAAGTGCAGCTGTCTGACGAACTCGGCGGCAAGCAGGTAGAAGATCCAGGGGTGGTTCTCCCCGATACGCCGTAATGCGTCGGTGAAGGGCATGATGCCCTCGTAGTCGGCCATCTCCTTCCACGCGAGCACGAGGAAGGCCAGCCCCAGGCCGATCAGGAACTTGCTGCGATCCCAGAAGGCCATTCTCTTGCGGGTCAGGGAGTCGGGATCGTTGGGGCCGCTGCCGGGAGCGCGCAGGCCCTCATGGTGGGTCGTGGTCACGTTGGCTCCCTCAGCCTGGCATCTTGAGCAGCTTGAAGGACTCGGCGATGCCGTCGAACTCGGCGGCCCTCTTGGTGAAGCAGTCGGCGGTGCAGCGGATCAGCAGCACCGACACGGTTCCGCCGGTCTTGTCGAGGTAGGCCGTCTGGTCGAAGGTCTGGATGGTGTCGCCGATCAGGTAGTTGAAGCGCACGCGCACGCCTCTCGCGCCGTCGTCGAGCGCGATCGGCTGGTCGTTGAGCAGCTCGAACCGGGAGAGTGACGGCTGCTGGCCCGCCTCGGTCAGGCGCTGGGTGTAGGCCTGACGCATCTCCTCGGTCACGGGCAGGATGAAGTCGCGCATCGTGTTGAGCGAGATCATGTTCCGCTGCGGCTCGGTCAGCAGATGCACGGTCGAGTAGACGAACGGGTCCTGGGAACCCAGCAGGTGGTCCACGCCCGGTTCGGCGGCCTGGTCGAAAGCGGTCGACCAGACGAGCTGCTTGCGCAGCTTGGCCGTCTCGGAGTTGGGATGGTCACCGCTGAGCAGGAGATCGATCTTCGTGGAATCGATCTTCGAGAAGGAGGAGGGCACCTTGAAATAGGTGGTCCCTTCCCTGTCGCGCACGTAGGTGTAGTCCGCCTGACCGCAGGCGGCGATTCCGGCCATCAGGAAGGCCGCGACCGTGGTCGCGGCCATTTTCATCCAAGCCCGTGTCTTTTTCACCAGGGCTTACCTCCGCGTTACCCGCCAACGCATTGGTTGTGCCCGTTTTTGGCGGCTAATCTCCTCTTCGGCGCCCAGAAGTCTTGACCAAATTGCCGCCGTTTATGGGCTCCGTTTGTTACAGATCACGAAGCGGCGTAGAAAGTCCGGATCAAGACCTCCTTGCCCATCCCTACCCTGTTGCAACGTTTGCGCAACCGGTTTGCAGCCAAGATGTCTTCGCGAAGGGCCTATCTCTTCGCGCCGATCTGGCGAAGGATAAGGAGCTTCGGACCCCCCCTCCCGCGTCGCTCGGAGCCCGACATGAACGAACCGATCAACTTCGCCATGACCGTGGAGCACCTGTTCGCCGAGGTGTGGGCGCGCGAGGCGATCAGCGACCGCGACCGCCGGTTGCTGCTGATCGGCCTGCTGGTCGGTCAGGGGCTCGACCAGGCGGTCGAGGTGCAGCTTGAGACGGCGTTGCGCACCGGTGACCTGAGCGTGGAGGAGTTGAGGGAGACGGTCGTCTTCCTCACCCACTACGCGGGGTGGGCACGGGGGGCGCGGCTCAACGGCCAGGTGGAGGAGCTGATCGATCGCGTGCTCATGGACTGATCGTCGCGGCGACCGTCGCGCCCAGCTCCCAGCACGCCTCCAGGTCCGTCTTCGTCACGGCGCCGACGACCACGACGGGCGCCGCGGCCCGCTCCCAGCCGAGCCCGCCGGCGATCGCCTCGACCGCGCGCAGCGCTCCGGTGGCGTCGTTGTTGCCGTGCACGTACAGCCCGTACGGCAGGCGCCGCGTCTCCTCCAGGCACGGATAGTAGATCGTGTCGAAGAAGTGCTTGAGCGCGCCGCTCATGTAGCCGATGTTGGCGGGCGTCCCGAGAATGACGGCGTCGGCGGCGAAGACGTCCGAGGCGGTCGCGTTGAGCGCGGCTCTGGTGACGACCTCGACGCCCTCGATCTCGTCCGTCGTCGCCCCCTGCCGCACCTTCTCCAGCATCTCCTGCGTGGCGGGCGAGGCGGTGTGGTGGACGATCAGCAGCCTGCTCACGGGGCCTTCACCTGGTACAGCGGGCCCTGGAGGCTGAGGGCGTAGAGCTCGCCGTCGTGGCCCTGCCCGAACGACGACAGCTGCTCGACCCGCCCCACCTCGACGCCCTTGGCCGGGTCGGTCACGGGCGCCGCCTTCACCCATCCGGCGCAGAAGTCGCCGTAGAGGAAATGGCCCCGCAGTCCGGGGATCTCGGCGCCTCTGTAGACGTAGCCGGCGATGACCGAGCAGTTGCCGTCCTCGTGGAGGGGATAGGTGATGACAGGCTCGGTGGCGCCTGCCGCCGCCACGCCCGCTTCGTAGCGGCGCCCGCCCTCGAAGACGTTCCATCCGTAGTTGCGGCCGCCCTGGCCCCTGGGCTCATGGTCGACCTCTTCCCACGCGTCCTGACCGACGTCGCCGATCCAGAGGTCGCCGGTCTCCCTGTCGAAGGTGAACCGCCACGGGTTGCGCAGGCCGTACGCCCAGATCTCCGGTTCGGCACCGCGCCGGCCCACGAACGGGTTGTCCTTCGGGACCGTGTACGGCTTGCCCCGCGGGTCGATGCGCAGGATCTTGCCCAGCCACGTGCGCAGGTTCTGGCCGTTGCCGTGGGGGTCGCCGCCGCTGCCGCCGTCGCCGAGCGCGATGTAGAGGTGGCCGTCGGGCCCGAAGGCGAGCTGTCCGCCGTTGTGGTTGGCGTACGGCTGGTCCTGGGTGAGCACGTCACGCCGGTCGCGGGCCCTGACCCCGTCGAAGGCCCACTCGGTGACGTGGGTGTCGCCCTGGTCGTCGGTCCAGTCGAGGTAGAGCCACTTGCCGCTCGGGTGGAAGGCCACGCCCAGCAGGCCCTGCTCGTTGCCGTCGCTGACCTCGGCGGACAGGTCGACGATCACCGTCTGCCTGCCGTCCTTGAGCGAGCGCAGCCTGCCGCCCTGCTCGGCGACGTAGAGGGCATCGTCGCCCTCGCGCACGGCGAAGGCGACAGGCTTGTCGAACCGCGCGATCTCGGCGAACTCCAGCTTCGCGGGCGGTGGAGCCGACCCCACCTGCGCCGAGGGCACGGCGGTCGGAGACAGTGCCGGCGCGGGGGCCCGCGAGCGGTCCTGCGGCGGTCGGGTCGCCCCTGGCTGGACGGCCGAGCAGGCGGTCAGCACCGCGACCAGGGCGGCGGCGGGAAGCGCATGGCGCACGCCGTCGATCCTCTCATGCGATCTCGTCACACAGCGTCTACTCGCCTTCATCGCCGAAGGTTCTCCCCTCCCCCGCCTCATGCCACGCCGGAGATCGTCCGGGCGGTGCGGGGCCCTCCGAGGCGGGCGTTACGCTGGCCGTATGCCTACCGCATTGATCACGGGCGCGACCGCCGGCATCGGCGCGGCGTTCGCCCGCCGCCTGGCCGCCGACGGTTTCTCGCTGGTCCTCGTCTCCCGCGACGAAGCCCGGCTGGCCGAGACCGCCGACCGGCTCAAGCAGAGGTACGGCGTCGCCGTCGAGATCCTGCCCGCCGACCTGGCCACCGACCAGGGGCTGGAGGATGTCGAGGCCCGCGTGCGCGACGGCGTCGACTTCCTCGTCAACAACGCGGGGTTCGGGCACCCCGGCCGCTTCCTCGAGGTGCCGGTCGAGGAGGAGCGGCGCATGCTCAAGGTGCACTGCGAGGCCGTTCTCAGGCTCACCCTCGCCGCGCTGCCCGGCATGCGCTCCCGCGGCAGGGGCGCGGTGATCAACGTGGCGTCCGTGGCCGCCTTCTTCAACCGCGGCACCTACAGCGCCTCGAAGGCCTGGGTGGTCAACTTCAGCGAGTCGGTGGCCATGGAGGTGGACGACCCGAAGATCCGGATCATGGCGCTGTGTCCCGGGTTCGTGCGCACCGAGTTCCACCAGCGGGCTTCGATGGACGTCTCGGGCATTCCCGGATTCATGTGGCTGAAGGCCGACGACGTCGTCAACGAGGCCATGCGAGATCTGGCACGCGGCAAGCTGGTCTCGATCCCCGACCTGCGGTACAAGCTGGTCGTGGCGGTGGGCAGGCTCGTCCCGCGCAGGGTCGCCCAACAGGTGTCCAACACGCTCGGCCGCAGGTAGCCGGGGCTCACGCGGGCACCGCGGCCCGCTCGTCGGCGATGGAGGGGACGACCTCGGGCACCGGGGCAGGGCGGAAGACCACGAGTGCCGCGCAGGCCAGGGCGGTCACTCCCAGCACGCCGTACATGATCCGGTAGTCCACGACCCCGATGAGCGCCGCTCCCGTGGCGATGGAGGCCGTCTGGGTGATCGTGGTGAGCGTGCCCGTCGCCGCGCCCACGCGTCCCTGCAGCCTGGAGGGCACGTAGAGGTGCAGGGCGGTGGCGAGGGCGACGGAGAAGAGCGGGATCGCCAGGCCGTAGAGCGCGGCCCCTGCGAGGAACAGCACCGCCGAAGGGGCCAGGAACGCGCCCGCGCCGAGCGCGAAGAGCGCGTAGCCCGCGCCCGAGGCGCGCGACTCCCCCAGCCGCTTGACGAGCATGCCCGCCAGGATCCCCCCGACGACCGAACCCGCTCCCTGGACGGTGGTGAGCACGCCGAAGAAGGCGGCGGGCCTGCCGAGGCCGCGCTCGATGGCGGCGAAGGCGGCGGTGTCCATCAGGCCGGCGGTGGCCATGAAGATCGCCTCGGCGACGGCGAGCCTGCCCAGGAGCGGCACGTGCCGCAGGTAGCGGAAGCCCGCGGTGAGAGAGGGCAGGAACCGCTCTCCCGCGGGTTCGGGAGCCGACTCGACGATCTTGAGTGAGGCGAGGAAGAGGATCGCGACGACGAAGGTCGCGGCGTCGACGACGGCGAGCACGCCGCCGCCGTAGGCGAGGTAGACGGCGGCCCCGGCGACGGGTGACAGGATGCGCACGCCCTGCCGTACGGTGATGAGGGCCGCTCTCGCTCCGGCGGCCTCCTCCGAGGGGAGCAGGTCCTTCAGCAGCCCGCCGTACGCGGGGACGGAGAACGTGACGCCGTAGGCGAGGGCGACGGCGTACAGGATCCACAGCTGGTCGGCCGAGCGCACCAGGAGCAGGGCCATGACGACCAGGGCCATCGTGGCGTTCATCGCGATCAGCAGCGGCCTGCGGCGCACACGGTCCACGACGTGGCCGTAGAGGGGCGAGAACAGCCCCGGCACCGCCAGGCACAGGAAGACAAGACCGGCGGCGGAGTCGGACCCGGTGAGGTCCTTGGCCCAGATGCCGAGCGACAGGTAGAGAGCGCTGTCACCGAAGCTGGAGATCGCGTCGCCTGCCAGCAGGCGGCGGAAGAGGGGGTTGCGCAGCGCGGTCACCGCTCGCCGCCTTCCCGCTCACCGGAGGCACCGGCCTCGTCGACGGGCAGGCCGGACAGCAGGACGCGCACGAACCTGGCGTCCTCGGGCACCGCCGCCTCACCCTTGGACCTGGCGATGTACGGCGCGAGCACCTCCATCAGGCGCTCGCCCACCTCGTCCAGCTCCTGGGCGGTCATCGGGGCGGTGACACCACTGAGGAAGGCCGCCTCGCGCCATTCGGGGGCGGCCGAGTCCCGGGTCTGGGACCAGTCGAGCATCCTGCCCGCCTCGCGCTCGACGAACACGCGCTCGAGCTCGGCCGCGGCGACGCCGCCGTGGCCTGCCGACCAGCTCTGCTCCAGGTCGGCGACCTTCCACGGCCGCTCGCGCCCGTCGCCGCTCGACGCCTCGACGACGTAGCCGTACTTGGCCAGCTGCCGCAGGTGGAACGAGCACGACGCCTGTGTGGAGCCGAGGTGCCTGGCGCATTCGGCGGCGGTGGCGGGACCGATGCGGCCGAGCAGTTCGATCAGGTCGAGGCGCAGGGGGTGTGCCAGCGCGCGCATCGCGCGTGGATCGGTGATCTTCACATTCCCAAAGATAGCTTTGACATCTCGAGTATGTCAAAGACTTCTTTGGCTTCTGGGTGCACGTCGACCGATCCGGGCGGACGGCGGGTCAGCCCATCGCGTCGAGCAGCTTGCCGGTGATCCTGGCGAGATCGGACAGGTCACCCTCGTCCAGGTGCGCGCCGAGCGTCTCCTTCAGAACGCGTGAATACACCGCGCGGGCGGCGGAGAGGATCGCGCGACCCTCGGCGGTCAGCACGGCGTACACCTCCCGCCGATTGGCCTCGGGCCTGTCACGCTCGATCCAGCCCCGCTCGACGAGCCTGTCGACGATGCGCGTGAGGCCGCCACGCGTGACGGCCAACTGATCGGCCAGGTCGAGCATCCGCGACCGGCAGGACGGCGCGGCGGCCAGCCAGGCCAGGAAGGTCGTGCTCGAGCAGTGAGCAACCGGGCTCGGCGGCGAGGCTCGCGCAGACGGGGAACGCCCCTGTCGCGCCGATCGATCCGCAGGACATCGCGACGGTGGCCGCCGTGGCGCTGCTGTCTCCCGGCCACGAGGGGCGCTCGTACGCGATGACCGGGCCCGAACGCACCACGCCCGCCGAGCAGACGCGGGTGCTCGGCGAGCTGCTCGGGCGGGAGCTGGCCTTCGAGGAGATATCCGAGGAGGAGGGCGTCCGGTCGATGATGGGCTTCGGGATCTCCAGACAGGAGGCCGAGCACAGCGTCGGATCGCTGCGCGGCGACGGCTCGAGCCCCTTCGCGACGCCCACGCCCCTGGTCGGGGAGCTCGTCGGGGGCCCGCTCCGCACCTTCCGCCAGTGGGCGGCGGGCCACCTCGACGCCTTCAGATGAGACCCGAGCCGGATGAGCCCCGGGCACGGCCTGCGTGATCGCCGGCCGTGCCCGGGAGTGTGAGGCCGGACGCCGTTCGGCCGACGGGGCTGGGAGCCGGCGGCCGAAGCGAAGCGGACGGGAAGGGGAGAGGAAAACCGATCCCCCCGCCGCGGGAGGGGGTCGCGGCGGGGGGACGAACGGGGCAGGCTTAGCGGTTGGCCTCGTGGCCGATCGCCAGGCCGCTGGTGGTGTCGAAGAAGTGCAGGTTGTGGGTGTCGACGACCAGGTCGATCGACTGGCCGGGACGCACGTGGCTGCGGGCGTTGACGCGGGCGGTCCACAGCGACTTGTCGCCGGACAGCGGCAGCGCGGCCTCCTCGTCGTCACCGGTGTCCTGGGCGGCGACGGTGTCCTTGTGCTCGACCGGCGGGGCGTCGATCAGGAACAGGACGTTGATCTCGGAGCCGAGCTCCTCGGTGACCTCGGCCTTGGCCGCCAGGGTGGCCCAGCCGTTGGCGTGGTTGCCGGCGGCGCTGGCGTCCTCGAAGTCGGAGGGGCGGATGCCGAGGATGAGCGACTTGCCGATGTACTGGTCGAGGCCCGGCTTGTCGCTGAAGGTGGACTCGGGGATCGCCAGCTTGAAGCCGGCGAAGGAGACGGCGGCGCCGTTCCCGTCGCGGACCAGCTCCGCGTTCACGAAGTTCATGGACGGCGAACCCATGAAGCCGGCCACGAAGAGGTTGACCGGCTTGTCGAACAGGTTCTGCGGGGTGTCGACCTGCTGGAGCAGGCCGTCGCGCAGCACGCAGACGCGGTCGCCGAGGGTCATGGCCTCGACCTGGTCGTGCGTGACGTAGACGGTGGTGACGCCGAGGCGCTCGTGCATCTGGTTGAGCGAGGCGCGCATGGAGACGCGGAGCTTGGCGTCCAGGTTCGACAGCGGCTCGTCCATGAGGAAGGCCTGCGGCTCGCGGACGATGGCGCGGCCCATGGCCACACGCTGGCGCTGGCCACCGGACAGGGCGGCGGGCTTGCGCTTGAGGTAGGTCTCGAGGCCGAGCATCTTGGCGGCCTCGTTGACGCGCTTCTGGATCTCCGGCTTGGGCATCTTGCGGAGCTTCAGACCGAAGGCGAGGTTCTCCTCGACGGTCATGTGGGGGTAGAGCGCGTAGTTCTGGAACACCATCGCGATGTCGCGGTCCTTCGGCGGCAGGTGGTTGACCACCTTGTCGCCGATGGAGATCTCGCCGCCGCTGATGTCCTCGAGTCCGGCGATCATCCGCAGCGCGGTCGACTTGCCGCAACCGGAGGGACCGACGAGCACCATGAACTCGCCATCCTTGATCTCAAGGTTGAGCCCGTTCACGGCCTTCACGCCACCGGCGTAGATCTTGTCGACGTTTGACAGAACGATGGATGCCATCACAGTCCTTCGCGCAACGGGCCGGAACCCGGACGTTCGTGGGGGTCGCCACTCACTGTGGATACGTTTTCATGCATCTCACCCGAAAGGGACATCCCTGTCAAGGGACCAGGCGATGTTATCCATTCGAGCTGGAAACCTTACGGAACACATGATGGAATCGTTTCCATGAAGCGCACCACCATCAAGGACGTGGCCGAGGCGGCCGGCGTTGGCGTCGCCACCGTCTCCCGGGTGCTGTCCGGTGGATCGGCCAGCCCCGAGACCCGCGAGAGGGTGCTCGCGGTGGCCGCGCATCTCGACTACCGCCCCAGCGCGCTGGGGCGCAACCTGCGCCAGCAGCGCACGGGCGGCATCGGCCTGCTCGTGCCCGACCTGACCGACACCCTGTACGGCAGGCTCGCCGAAGGCGTGCTCGCCTGCGCCCGCTCGGCGGGCGAGCCCGTCGTGGTCGGCTCGACGGGCGACGACCCCGAGCAGGAGGCCGAGCTCATCGGCATGCTGCTGGAGCAGAGCGTCGACAGGGTGATCGCGGTGCCCTCCGGCGACGCCGAGGTATGGGGCCCCGCCATGAGGGCCGGCATGACGGTCGTGTTCGTCGGCGAGCAGCCGGAGCAGGAGCCCGGCGACGACGACCCCCTCGACGAACTCCTGCTGCTCGACGGGGTCAGGAGCGCGCCCAGGCCCGACAGCGCCATCCCCACCGTGCTGGCCGACGACCGGTCGGGCGTCCGTACGGCGGTGCAGTACCTCAAGGGTCTGGGCCACCGCCGCATCGCCTACCTCGGCGGCCCAGGACATCCGCGCCGCGTGGCCGCCTTCAGGCAGGCGCTGGGCCCGCTGGCCGACGAGGACCTGATCGTGTTCGCGGGCGGCAGCCGCGACTCGGCCTACGCCGCGGCCTCCAGCCTCCTCCAGAGCCACCGCGACGTCACCGCGCTGCTGGCCGGCGGCAACCCGCTGGGCGAGGCGGCGGTGCTCGCCTCGCGCGAACTGGGCCTGCGCATCCCCGGCGACCTGTCGCTGGTGATGTACGACGACGTGCCGTGGGCCGAGCTGTGCTCGCCCCCGCTGACCGTCATCGCCCAGCCCGGCCAGGATCTCGGCTACCGAGCGGCCGAGCTGGTGCTCAGGGCGGGTGCCCGCCGCCCGCGCGGCGTGCTGCTGCCCACCGAGCTCATCGTGCGCGGGAGCTGCGGGCCTCGCCCATGAGGTAGACCCAGGCGCCCTCGTGCCTGGTGAACCTGCTGGTCTCGCGCATCTCCCCCGCCCTGCCCGCCTGGCTGTAGCGGGCGCGGAACTCGACGGTCCCCTCGGCGTCGCCCGCGCCGCCGCCGCTGGTGCTCACGATCGTCAGCTTCTTCCACCGCAGGAAGGGCTCGAAGGTGACCTCGGCAGGCCTGGTCGAGGGATGCCAGCTGCGGAGCAGGTAGGCGGCGTCACCCACGGCGAAGGCGCTGAACCGCGAGCGCATGAGCTGCTCGGCCGTCTCGGCCGCCGCCCGGCCGCTGTGCAGCCGCCCGCAGCACTCCTCGTAGGCCGCGGGCAGCCCGCACGGGCATGACCTTCCGCTCAAAGAAGCTTCTCGATCGCGGTGACGACGGCCGGGTCGGCGGGCTCGACGCCGGGCCTGAACCGGGCCACGACCGTCCCCTCGCGGTCGACGAGGAACTTCTCGAAGTTCCACTGGATGTCGCCGGCCGCGCCGTCGGCGTCGGGCGTGCCCGTCAGCTGATCGTAGAGCGGGTGGCGGGCCTCGCCGTTCACGTCGGTCTTCTCCAGCAGCGGGAAGTCGACGCCGTAAGTGGTGGCGCAGAACTCCTGGATCTCTTCCGCCGAGCCGGGCTCCTGGCCCATGAACTGGTTGCACGGCACGCCCACCACGCTGAAGCCGCGCGGGCCGTACTCCTGCTGGAGCTTGACCAGGCCGGTGTACTGCGGGGTCAGACCGCACCTGGAGGCGACGTTCACGATGAGCAGGGCCCGGTCGCCGGTGAGCTCGGCGAGCGTGGTCGGGGCGTCCGCGAGCGTGCGGACCGGGATGTCACGGAGATTCATGATCCGACCCTACCCCTCCACAAAATGTGACAGAGCCCACTTTTTACCGGCAAAAGACCTGAACAGCCATAGATCGCGATCTTTACCAACGATCTACCTTTTCATGGTCAATTGGCGACAAACGGCTCACCTGCGGCAGGGTGACGCAGTCCCCCGAACCCTTCGAAGGGAAAACCGCATGCCCACGCTTCGAGCCTTGCTCCTGACCACCACGCTCGTGGTGTCGGGAGCGGGAACAGCGACGGCCGCGCACGCGGACAGCAGCACCGCCGGAAACGCCGCCAGTGCCAGAAACGCCGCCAGTGCCAGGAACAAGGCCATCGCCAGGCCCATGGTGAGCGATCGCGGCTGGAGCAGGGCCCACTTCGCCTGCCTCGAGCGGCTGTGGGCCCGTGAGAGCGGCTGGAACCACAGGGCCGGCAACGGCTCGGGAGCCTACGGCATCCCGCAGGCGCTGCCCGGGCACAAGATGGCGAGCGCGGGCCGCGACTGGCGCACGAACCCCAAGACCCAGATCAAATGGGGCCTTTCCTATATCAAGCAGAGATACGGCTCGCCGTGCTCCGCCTGGGCTCACTTCCAGTCGCGCGGCTGGTACTGATCTCCTCATCCGCTGTTCGAATAGTCATGGTCACCTCGCCGCCGGGACGGCTCAAGGCGAGACCGCTCAGCGGCAAAGTCCTCTTCTTCCCCCGCCTGAGATCACTCACCTGTGGCGACATGGCGTATTAGAAACCGCCTAGAGACATCGTCGCGGTGCCTTCCGGGCCGTCCAGGTAGATGGGGCGGGAAAGGACTCGGAAGGCCGCGCGGGACCATCCTCGTCCGAGCCACGGGCGCGGGTCGGCAGGACCCCTGCTTCGCAGGAGCCCGCCCGCACGCGGCCGGACAGCAAGGATCAAGTTGGACAGCAAACGCGCTCTCGCCGTAATGATCGCCTCTGCCGCGTTCACTGGCGGGACATCCACGATCGCCCTGGCTGACACGGAGTCACCCGACAGGGTCCACCAGCGGACCTGGTCGCCAGGGGCGGTGGTCCACCAGCGGACCTGGACGGTGCAGGCCGTTCCTCACGTGATCCACCAGGCCACGTGGGAGACCAAGGCCCAGCCGAAGGTGCGGCCCATGCTGCCGGGCAAGAACACGAACAAGCGGATCGCGCTCGACCTCGTGGTGCAGAGGTCGTGGTCGTTCCGTGAGTTCCAGTGCCTGGACAGCCTCTGGACCAGGGAGAGCAACTGGAACCATCGGGCGCAGAACCCCAGCTCAGGGGCTTACGGCATCCCGCAGGCGCTGCCTGCGGGCAAGATGTCGGGCGCCGGACGCGACTGGCGGGACAATCCCACCACCCAGATCCAGTGGGGCCTGAAGTACATCGAGGGCCGTTACGGCAGGCCGTGCGGCGCCTGGGGCCACTTCAGGGCGCACAACTGGTACTAGGCAGCCGCCGAGGGGAAGTGGCGGCTGTCGTGGGAGGGCATCCGGGCTCAGCCCCGGGTGCCCTTCCTGTCCAGATGGACGGCGATGGCCTGGATGAGCAGTTCGAGACCGAAGTCGAACTCCTCCTCGTGGTCGCACGAGCCGAGCAGGGACGCGAGAGCGCTGACCTGAGGGAACAGCTCAGGGTCCACGTCGCTGACCGGAGGCGCGCCGGGGACGGGCGCGAAGGTCGGCGTGACGCCCACCTCGCGCAGCAGCGAGCCGATGACGTAGGCGATGAACAGGCGCAGCATGCGTACCGCGTCGGCGCCGTCGAAGCCCGCCTGGCGCAGCGTGGTCAGCGCCCGCTCGACGGGGAACAGCCCCGCGTTGGAGTGGAGCTGGCGGCTGACCACCAGCATGGTGGAGCGCGGATAGTGGTGGGCGATCTGCCGGAAGGCCCTGGCCTGCATCCGCACCCTGTCGGTCCAGTGGGCCTCGGGGTCGTCGGTGAACTCGATCTGCGACAGCACCGACTCGGCGACGCCGTCGAGCAGCGAGGCCTTGTTCGGCACGTGGTTGTAGAGCGACATGACGCCGACGCTCAGGTCGGAGGCGATCCTGCGCATGGACACCGCGTCCGCGCCCTCACGCTCGATGAGGTCGATCGCGGCGGCGACGATGCGCGCGCGGGAGAGCGGCTCGCTGGGCATAGCTCATTCTATTGACGCACGTACACCGTACGTGCAACTCTCGGAGGCATACGTACGGTGTACGTCCCCCCTGGAGGCCGCATGTCGACGCACGATCTCTACACGATCCCCGCAGAGCTCTCCACGTGGAACGTGGATATGGCCGGGTCCAGCCGCTTCACATGGGAGTACGACGACGGCAGGGACCGCATGCTCGCCCTGTACCAGAAGGGCAAGGACAAGCAGTGGGACTCCGTGAAGAGGATCGACTGGGGTCTCGAGGTCGATCCATACGACGTGCTCGGCATCCCCGACAACACCATCGCCATCTACGGCACGCCGCTGTGGGAGCGGATGGACGACAAGACCCGCGCGGAGGTCCGCAGGCACGGCGCCGCGTGGCAGTTCTCCCAGTTCCTCCATGGGGAGCAGGGCGCGATGATCTGCTCGGCCCGGATCGTGGAGTCGGTTCCCGACCTCGACTCCAAGTTCTACGCCGCCACCCAGACGATGGACGAGGCCAGGCACGCCGAGACCTACGCGCGGTTCCTGCAGGAGAAGGTGGGCCTGGCCTACCCGATCAACGAGCATCTGAAGTCGCTGCTCGACTCGACGCTGACCGACTCCAGGTGGGACATGCCGTACCTGGGGATGCAGGTGCTGATCGAGGGCCTCGCGCTGGCGGCCTTCGGCGTCATGCGCGACATCACCACCAAGCCTCTGCCCAAGCAGATCCTGGCCTACGTCATGCAGGACGAGGCCAGGCACGTCGCCTTCGGCCGGATGGCGCTGCGCGACTATTACAGGAACCTGTCGGAGAGCGAGCTGCGTGAACGCGAGGACTTCGTCATCGAGGGCTGTTACCTGATGCGCGACCGGCTGCGCGGCAGGGAGACCTGGGAGACGCTCGGCCTGTCGCAGGCCGAGGTCGCCGAGGCCATGGAGGCCGTCGACCAGTCGGAGTATCTGCGGCTGTTCAGGTCGCTGCTGTTCAGCAGGATCGTGCCGTGCGTCAAGGACATCGGCCTGTGGTCTCCGCGCCTGCAGCAGGCGTACGCGGACATGGGCGTGCTCGAGATGGCGGGGCAGTCGCTCGAGGCGCTCATGAAGCAGGACGAGGACATCGCCGACAAGCTCGACGCCGAGCGTTTCGCCGTCGAGGAGGCCGAGCGCCACGCCGAGGTCGCCGAGACCATCGCCATGGGCTCGACCTCCTGACGCCCCACCTTCTGACACTCCACGTGCCGGCCCTCCGCCGTCCGGCTACGGCTACGGCTACGGCTACGGCTACGAGCCAGGGTGGACGCGGGCGATGACCTCCCTCAGCACCTCCACCAGACCGTCGATGTCCTCCTCCGTCGTGCGCCAGTTGACGATCGCGGGGCGGAGGGCGGTCATCCCCCTGTAGGTGGTCGTGCCCGCGTAGTAGCGGCCGTCGGCGATCAACTCCTCGCCGATGCGGCGGTTCAGCTCGTTCAGTTCGCCCTCGGCCACGCCCCGCGGCGCGTACCTGAAGCACACCACGCAGAGCGTCACGGGCGCGAGCAGCTCCAGGTCGGGGGCCTTCTCCACGGCCTCGCCCAGGCGGAGCGCCAGGTCGTGGTGCCGGTCGACGAGCTGCGCGTATCCCTGCCTGCCGTACGCCCGCAGGGTCGCCCAGATGGGGAAGGCCCGCGCTCTGCGGGAGGACTCGGGACCGAGGTTGTTGTAGTTGACGTCGGCGGGCAGGTAGTGGGCGCCCCACGCGCCGAACGACCTGAACATCAGGTCCTGATCGTGGACGAAGGCGAAGCCGCTCTCGTAGGGGACGTTCAGCCACTTGTGGCCGTCGGCGGCGACGGAATGGGCGCGCTCGACGCCCGACACAAGGTGCCGCAGGCGCGGCGAGGCGGCCGCGAACAGCCCGAACGCGCCGTCCACGTGCAGCCACGCGCCGTACCGTTCGGCCAGGTCGGCCAGGTCGGCGATGGGGTCGAAGTCGCCCGCGTTGACCTCCCCCGCGTTCCCGACGATCACGGCGGGGCCGTCGAGCTCGGACAGCGTCCGCTCCATCGCCTCCAGGTCCACCCTGCCTGCGTCGTCGCGCGCGCACACCGTCACGCCGTCGCGGCCGACGCCGAGGATCTGCAGCGCCTTGCGGCTGCTGGGATGGATGTAGCCGCTCGCCACCACCGGCATCCGCGGCAGGCCCGCCAGGCCCTGCGAGGTGATGTCGGCGCCGTGACGCTCACCCCACCACTGCCGCGCGCACGTCAGGCCGGTCAGGTTGGCGAAGGTGGCGCTCGGCGTCAGCACTCCCCCGTACGGCTCGGGCAGCCCGCACAGGTCCTTCAGCCAGTCCAGCGCCACCTTCTCCGCCCTCGCGGCCAGCGGCGAGGTCAGGTGCAGGCCGCTGGCCTGGTCGAGCAGCGAGGTCACCCAGTCGCCCGCCTGCGCCGCAGGGGTGGCGCCGCCGACGATGAAGTGGAAGAAACGCGGGCCTGAGGTCTGGGTGGAGGCCCCGGTGCCCACGGCGAGCAACTCCTCGACGGCGGCCAGCGTGCCCTCGCCCTCCTCGGGGAGGGATCCGTCGAGGAGATCCATCAGATGGTCGGCGGCGTGATCGTGGACGGGCCGGTCGGTCAGCGAGCCGAGGAAGGGGGCCGCCGCGCGGGCGACGAGGTCCAGGGCGGCGGGAGCCGCGTCCCGTTCGAACAGTGGATCACTCATGTCCGGATTGTGCCTGACATGTCAGCTCAGAGGGAGGCGCAGGACCAGCCGGGCGCCCTTGGCGGGGGCGTCGGCCACCCTGAGCGTGCCGCCGTGGGCGGTGGCGATGTCGCGGGCGATGGGAAGGCCGAGGCCGGTCCCGCCGGTGTCGCGCGAGCGGGCGGTGTCGAGCCTGGTGAACCGCCGGAAGACCGCCTCGCGTTGGCCTGCGGGGATGCCGGGACCGTCGTCGACGACCTCGACGACGGCGTCGGAGCCGTCGCGCGCGACCGTGATCCGGACGGCGCTCTCGCCGTACCGGTCGGCGTTGGACAGCAGGTTCGTCAGCAGCCTGTCGAGGCGGAGCCTGTTGCCGCGCACCATGAGGCCCGGCTCGATCGAGGCGGTGAACGGCAGGCGGGACGGGCGCCTGTCGATCTCGTCGGCCACCAGCTTGCCGAGATCGAGGACCTCGTCGGGCGCTCGCACGCCCGCGTCGAGGCGCGCCATGAGCAGCAGGTCCTGGACGATCGCCGACAACCGCTGGGCGTCGCCGAGCGCCTCCCTCAGGGTCTCGCAGTCCTCTCCCTCGGGCCTGCCCTCCAGCCGCACCAGCATCGCGGTCAGCGGCGTGCGCAGCTCGTGGGAGGCGTCGGAGACGAAGCGGCGGTGACGGTCGACCGCGTCCTCCAGGCGGGCCAGAGTGTCGTTGACGGTGACGGCGAGCTGGGCCACCTCGTCACCGGTGTCGGGCACCGGCATGCGGTCGCTCAGGTCGGTGGCGCTGATCTGCTCCAGACCCGACCTGATGCGTTCGACGGGGGCCAGAACCCTGCCGACGCCGATCCACGTGGCCCACGCCATGAGCGCGAGCAGGAGCGCCGCGCCAAGGGAGAGGACCGTGGCCACGAGCGGCACGTGCAGCGCGATCGACTCCCTGACCGCGGCGTAGGCGATGACCGGTCCGTAGGGCGTCGACCTGTTGGTGGTGCCGACGACGATCAGGCAGTCCTCCGTGCCCTTGTCGCACACCCGCGTCTGCACCCTGGAGTCGCCGCGCTCGGGGCGCGCGGCGGTGAGCGGGGGCCTGCCCTTCAGGGCGGCGCTGGCGGCCACCACCTTGTCCTCCGCGTCCACGACCTGCAGGAGCCGTACGCCGTGCTGCGGCGGGATCGGCCCGTGCACCGGCTCGTCGTCGACGAGGAGGGTGACCTGCCTGCTGGCCTGGTCCGCGCGGTCGACCTGCTGGGCGCGAACCCAGCGCGGGAAGGTCAGGCAGAGGGCGAGGACCCCGATGAACAGGATGACGCCGAAGCCGACCACGGTGGCCGCCGTCATGCGCGCTCTGATCGATCGCGGACGCAACCTGCTGAACTCCACCTTTCCACCGTCACCGACGGGACCTCACGTGCGGGTCTCGGCGTGGCATGGACACCGTCGCGCTCGGGTCAAGGCCGCGAAAGCGCGGTTAGCGTGAGGTCGTGGTGCATGTTCTCCTCATCGAGGACGACGCGGCGATCAGGACGGCGCTGACCAGGGCCCTGACCGATCGCGGCCACGCGGTGTCCTCCAGCCCCACCGCCATGGGCGGGCTGAACGAGGTGATGGAGCGCCGTCCCGACGTCGTGGTCCTCGACCTCGGCCTGCCCGACGTGGACGGCTGCGAGATGCTCAGGATGCTGAGGGCGATCAGCGCGACCCCTGTGGTGGTGGCCTCGGCCAGGGACGCCGAGGCGGAGATCGTCAAGGCGCTCAACGCGGGCGCCGACGACTACGTCATCAAACCGTTCGGCGCCGAGCAGCTCGACGCCAGGATCAGGGCGGTGCTGCGCCGAGGGAGCGCGGCGCCGGAGGACGAGGCGGGCATCGAGGTGGGCGGGCTCAGAGTGAATCCGCAGGCGCGCGAGGCGACGCTGGACGGCGTGGCGCTGGAGCTGAGCCCGAGGGAGTTCGACCTGCTGCACTACCTGGCCGTCAGGAGAGGGAAGGTCGTCACCAAGAGGGAGCTGATGGTCGAGGTGTGGCAGCTGCCCTACGGCGGGGCGGACAGGACCGTCGACGTCCACCTGTCGTGGCTGCGCCGCAAGCTGGGGGAGACGGCCGACAGCCCCCGCTACCTGCACACGGTGCGCGGCGTGGGGGTGAAGCTGTCGGCGCCCGAGGTCCCGTGATCCCCGGGCCTTAGGACGGCCTTAACGTCACCATGACACCGCCCCTATGGCCGCCGACTGCATTCTCGGGGATGTCAGCAAGTAACGAGACACCGGGGGAATGTTCCCATGCGTAAGTACATCGCCGCCTCGACCGTGGCCCTGACGATCACCGCCGCCGCCGTGGCGGGAACCGCGCTCGCCGGCGCCGCCAGCGCCGACACCACCGCTGGACGCCATGGGGGCGGCTACGTCGTCACCAGTCCCGGCGGGGCGCCCGTCCGCGCGTGTCCCAGCAAGTCCTGCCCGGCGATCGACTGGATCCCGGCGGGCGGCCTCACCGGTGGCAAGGCCGAGGGCAACTGGTTGAAGATCCACAGTGGCGGCTATGCCTGGTTGGGCAAGCTCAGCCCCATGTGACGATCGGAGCCGCCGCGGGCCCTCCACACGCCTCGCCCGAGGCGCGTGGAGGGCCCGCCGCCGTGCGCGGTGACCTCCGTGAAGAGCCGATGGCACGCCGGTGATACGGCCGGACATGCGGGCGAGCGTCTCAGCGATGGTGACCGGCCCGTCCCCGCCGGTTGAATACGTGCATGCGCCTCATCCTGAGCCTCTCCGCACTCGCCACCGGTCTGGTCGCCGGCACCTACTACGGCTTCTCCATCGCGGTCATGCCGGGGCTCGCCGCCGTCGACGACCGCGCCTTCGTCAGCGTCATGAACCAGATCAACACCGCCATCATCAACCCCGCGTTCCTTGTTCCCTTCCTGGCCGCGGTGGTCCTGCCCATCTGGGCACTGGTCCGTCACCGCCGCGCCAGATCTGTTGTCCCGTGGATCCTGGCGGGATTGGCCCTTTACCTGATCGGTTTTGTGACCACCTCGGCGATCAACGTCCCGCTCAACGACGGCCTCGCCGCGGGGACCGTCACGAGAGAGCAGTTCGAGGGCCCGTGGGTGGCGTGGAACCTCGTCAGAGCCGTCCTGTCGACCGCCGCGACCGCCTGCCTCGTGGGCGCGATGGTCCGGTCTGCGGGCAAAAAAATGGATTGATCCCAAGGTTTAACCTAGAAGGTGATGCCTCCCGATACGAACGTTCCCAGCCGTCCCCTGCTCTCCTCCAACTCCCTGTGGCGTATGCGGTCCTACCTACGCCCCTACGTCGGCAAACTGGTGTTCATCTGGCTGGTGGCCATCCTCGGAATCGCCGCCAGCATCGCCTTCCCCTTGGTGGGCAAGGAAGTGATCGACGCCAAGCAGACCGTCGACCTGCTCCCTCTGGGCCTCCTGGCCGTGGGTGTCGGCGTCGCGGAAGCCCTGATGATCTTCCTCAGGCGATGGGTGCAGACCAAGCCCGTCCTCGGCCTCGAGACCGAGATCCGCGACGACCTCTACAGGCACCTGCAGCGCCTGCCCATGGCCTTCCACAACGAGTGGCAGTCCGGCCAGCTGCTCTCGCGGGCCACGACCGACCTGTCGACCATCCGGCGCTTCCTCGGCTTCGGCATGCTCTTCCTGGTCATGAACGTCATCCAGCTCACCACGGTGACGATCGTGCTGCTGAACATGTACTGGCCGCTCGGCCTGCTCGTGGCGGCCTCCGCCGTACCCATCGTCTGGGTGTCGCTGCGGTTCGAGAAGAGGTACATCAAGATCTCCCGCCAGGTCCAGGACGAGCAGGGCGACCTCGCCACGCTCGTCGAGGAGTCGGCGATCGGGATCCGCACGATCAAGGCGTTCGGCCGCCGGCACCACGTCTTCGACACCTTCGACGACTCCGCGCGGAAGGTGTACGCCACCTCCCTCGACAAGGTGGGGCTCTCGGCCCGCTTCTTCACCTTCCTCGAGGTGATCCCGAACCTCACGCTCGCCCTGGTCCTGCTGCTCGGCGCGCTGGCCGTGGGGTCGGGCTCGCTCTCGCAGGGCTCGCTCGTCGCCTTCACCACGCTGGTGCTGCAGCTGGTCTGGCCGATCGCGAGCCTTGGCTACATCCTGGCGATGGCGCAGGAGTCGATGACCTCCGCCGACCGCGTCATGGAGGTCATGGACACCGTCCCCTCCATCGAGGACGGCACGGAGACGATCGAGCACCCGCGCGGCCACCTGCGGCTGGAAGGCGTGGGCTTCCGCTTCCCCGGCGCCGACCGGCCGGTGCTCCACGACGTCTGGCTCGACGTACGGCCGGGCGAGACGGTGGCCGTCGTGGGCGCGACGGGTTCGGGCAAGACCACGCTGACCGCGCTCGTCCCCCGGCTGATCGACGTGACCTCGGGAAGGGTCACCATCGACGGCCACGACGTGCGCGACCTGAAGCTGAGCACGCTGAGGGAGGTGGTGGCCACCGCGTTCGAGGAGCCCACGCTGTTCTCGATGAGCGTGCGCGAGAACCTCACGCTCGGCCACCGCGACGCCTCCGACGACGACCTGCGCGAGGCGCTCGAGGTGGCGCAGGCGACGTTCGTCCACGACCTGCCGTGGGGCCTCGACACCCGCATCGGCGAGCAGGGCATGTCCCTGTCGGGCGGCCAGCGCCAGCGTCTGGCGCTGGCCAGGGCGGTCCTGTCCAAGCCGAAGATCCTCGTGCTCGACGACACGCTGTCGGCGCTGGACGTGGAGACCGAGGCGCTGGTCGAGGAGGCGCTGCGCCACGTGCTGCGCGACGCGACCGGCATCGTCGTCGCGCACCGCGCCTCCACCGTGCTGCTCGCCGACAAGGTGGCGCTGTTGCGTGACGGCACGATCACCCATGTCGGCAGGCACCAGGACCTGCTGGCCGAGGTGCCCGAGTACCGCGCGCTGCTGGCGCAGGACGCCGACCTGTCCGAGGAAGGAGCCCTGCGATGACGGCCACCACCGACTGGCGCGGCGTCGCCTCGGAGAACAAGGACGACCTGCCGGAGAAGGTCTCGCTGCTGCTGCGGACCCGCTCGCGCGGGCTGCTGACCGATCTGCTGAGGCCGCACCGCAGGGCGATCGCGCTGCTCACCGCGATCATCATCTGCTCCAGCGGCGCGGGGCTGGCCATCCCGTACCTGGTGAAGGTCGGCATCGACTCGGGCATCCCGCCGATGCTGCGCGGGCAGGGCCCCGTCACGCTGCTCACGGTGATCGCGGTCATCCTGGCCGCGGCCGTCACCCAGGCGCTGACCAGGCAGGCGTTCCTGAAGCTGTCGGGCAGGATCGGCCAGGACATCCTGCTGGAGCTGCGGCGCAGGGTCTTCGACCACTTCCAGCGGCTCTCGCTCGCCTTCCACGAGAAGTACACCTCGGGCCGGGTGATCTCGCGACTGACCTCCGACATCGAGGCGATCGCCGAGCTGCTGCAGTCGGGCTTCGACGGCCTGGTCACCGCGGTGCTGACGATGTTCGGGACAGCGGCGCTGCTGCTCATCCTCGACGTGCACCTCGGTCTGGTGGCGCTGGTCCCGCTGCCTGTCCTGCTGCTGTTCACCCGGTGGTTCCGCCGCCAGTCGGCGATCACCTATCGGCGCACCAGGGAGACGGTGGCCCTGGTCATCGTGCACTTCGTGGAGTCGATGACCGGCATCAAGGCCGTCCAGGCCTTCCGCCGCGAGCCCCGCAACCAGGAGATCTTCGGCCAGCTCAACGCCGACTACCGCGACGCCAACGCACGGGCGATGCAGCTGATCGCGATGTTCATGCCGGGCATCAAGCTCATCGGCAACCTCACGATCGCCGGCGTGCTGATCTACGGCGGCTGGCTGGCCTTCCACGACGAGGTCACGGTCGGCGTGCTGGCGGCGTTCCTGCTCTACCTGCGCCAGTTCTACGAGCCGATGCAGGAGATCAGCCAGTTCTACAACACGCTGCAGTCGGCGGGCGCGGCGCTCGAGAAGCTGTCGGGCGTGCTGGAGGAGGAGCCGTCGGTTCCCGAGCCGCCGCGGGGCGCGGAACTGGCGAGGGCGCGGGGTCAGGTCCGCTTCGAGGGCGCGGAGTTCTCCTACGTGCCCGAGATGCCGATCATGCCGCGTCTCGACCTGACCATCCCCGCCGGGCAGAGCGTGGCGCTGGTCGGCGCGACGGGCGCGGGCAAGACCACGCTGGCCAAGCTCATCTCCCGCTTCTACGACCCTACGGCGGGACGGGTGCTGCTCGACGGCGTCGACCTGCGCGACCTGGACGAGACGACGCTGCGCAAGGCCGTGGTGATGGTGACGCAGGAGAACTTCCTGTTCTCCGGCACGGTCACCGAGAACATCCGCTTCGGAAGGCCGGAGGCCTCCATCAAGGAGGTCGTGGACGCGGCCAAGGCCATCGGCGCGCACGAGTTCATCTCGGCGCTGCCCGAGGGTTACGACACCGAGGTCGGCAAGCGCGGCGGCCGGATGTCGGCGGGCCAGCGGCAGCTGGTCGCCTTCGCCCGCGCCTTCCTGGCCGACCCGGCGGTGCTGATCCTCGACGAGGCCACCTCGTCGCTCGACGTGCCGAGCGAGCGGCTGGTCCAGCGGGCGCTGCGCACGATCCTCGCCGACAGGACCGCGCTCATCATCGCGCACCGCCTGTCGACGGTGGAGATCGCCGACAGGGTCCTGGTGATGGAGCGCGGCACGATCGTCGAGGACGGGCCGCCCGAGGCGCTCATCACCGCGGCGGGACGGTTCGCCGGTCTGCACCAGGCCTGGCTGGACAGCCTGGCCTGACCTCCTCCCTCCCGGGCACGTGTCATCGGCCTGCGCCGCTGCCGCGCGCCCGGGACCGGGCGGTCACGTGATCGCCGCGCGCCAGGTGAACTTCAGCGCCGTCTCCTTGGTCACCTCACGAGGGGCGGGCACGGGCGGTTCCTGATCTCTGGCCATGTATCCGGCCGGGAAGGTCGTGATCTGGACCGCCCCGCACTTGGGGCAACTCCTGTCGGAGGTGGGCGGCTGGACGGCCACGCCGGACCGCATCCACACCTCGACCTCGTTGCCATGGCTGTCGGTGAGGTGCCTGACGAGGTACTCCTCCTGCCAGACGTGCCAGCAGCACTGGCACTCGAACGGCCATGTCTCGCGTGCGTCATAGCCCTCGTGCACGTGAATCACCTCCGAGCTGGTCTTCTTCGAGTGTCCGCCTCCCCCTGCCGCCCCCGCAAGCCGTTGACGAGGCGGGAAAGGCCCCGTAGGTTCCCATACCGACCGGTTGGTTCGGAGGCGAGGAGACAGTCGATGGTCGACACCCGCGAGGCAAGACGCGCATGGCGCCGCCTGGAGCCGGTGCACGGCATGATCTACTTCGTGCCGGAGGCACGGGAGCTGTACGCGGCCCTCGGCCTGCGGGGACGCGCGGGCTACTTCGCCTCCCGCGGCGCCGCCTTCGGCGCCGCGTCCGCCGAGGTGGTCATCGCGACGTTCTACAACTTCAACCCCGACCTCGTACGGCGCTCCCTCGCCGCGGCCTGGGAGAAGACGAGCCCCACCGAGGTCCTGGCGGCCAGGCTGGAGGCGGCCGGCACGGCGCTGCGCCGAGGTGGCGTCGACGGGGCCGGCGCGCTGGCCGAGACGCTCGCCCTGGCAAGGAGGGCGGCGGAGGCGGCGGCTGAGCACGTGCACGGCCGCCCGCTGTTCGCCGCCCACGCGGCTCTCCCCTGGCCGGGCGAGCCGCTGCTCGACCTGTTCCACGCGCAGACGCTGCTGCGGGAGTTCAGGGGCGACGGGCACGTGGCGCTGCTGGTCTCGGAGGGGCTGTCGCCGGTCGAGGCCCTGGTCCTGCATGCCGCGTCGAGGGAGGTGCCCGAGATCTTCCTCAAGACGTCGCGGGGCTGGCCCGAGGAGGCGTGGGGCGAGGCGGCGGACGCGCTCAAGGCACGCGGCCTGCTCGCCGACGGCCTGACCGAGGAGGGCGCCAGGCTGCGCGGCCACATCGAGAGCAGGACCGACGAGCTGGCCATGCCCGCCTACGCCGCGCTGGGCGAGGACGGCTGCTCGCGCCTGGCCGAGCTGGCCAGGCCCTTCGGACGCGCCGTGGTGGACGCGGGGCTGCTCCCGCTCTCTAGCCGTGGGCCAGGCTCGTCGTGACGACGAAACAGATCGAGCCGGCCACCACGCAGAGGGTGCCGACCCAGGCCAGCAGCGCGTCGGGCCTGCTGTCGAGCGGATCGCCGTTGTGCAGGGCGCGCTGGACGTGGCGGAAGCGGGAGGCGGTCCGCACGAGCAGGACCCCTCCGCAGAGCGCCGCCAGCGCGAACGCCGCCACGAACACCAGGCCTAGCCCCGCGCGGGCGGCCAGCCCCGCCGCGCCCAGGCCGCCCGTGGACAGGGCGACGGCGGTGCGCACCCACGCCAGGCGGGTGCGCTCGCTCTGCAGCCCGGGGTCCCAGATCTCGGCCGACATGCTCAGGCCATCAGGATGAGGACGAGAGCCACGACGGCGACGGCGGCCACGCCGTAGCCGAAGACGGCCGCCAGGGCGGGCGGCGGCAGCGGCGCCTGGTTGCGCAGCGCGCGCTGGATGTTGCGCCAGCGCGGGTAGGCCATGCCCGCGGCGAGCGCGGCGAGAAGGACCAGGATCAGGGCCATCACGGTGCGCACCCACGGCACGAAGATGTCGTCGGAGACCGCCGCCATCGCCACGCCGCCCGCGCACAGCGCCAGGGACGTGCTCAACCAGGTCAGGAAGGTCCTTTCGTTGGCGAGGGTGAAGCGGGGATCAGGCTCGGTGCCGTTCATGTGACCACGCTAAATCGACCCCATTTCCCCTAGAGAAGCCGGGATAGGAGATCCTGTTGTCATGCTCATGGCGCAGATCGCTACCCGGTTCCTCGACCGCCTGACGCCGGAGCAGCGGCAGGCCGCCGCCTACGAGTTCGGCGACCCGCTGCGGCGGCGCTGGACCTACGTGCCCGCGCCCAGACCAGGAGCCTCGCTGCTCGGGCTGAGCCGCGAGGCGCGCAAGGCGGCGCACCGGTTGCTGGCCACGGCGCTGTCGCGGCACGCGTTCGCCCAGGTGGTGACGATCATGGCGATGGAGGAGGTGCTCGACCTCGACGAGGGAGGGCGCAGGGGCCGCCACAGCGACGACTACCACGTGGCGATCTTCGGCACGCCGGGGACGGAGGCGTGGAGCTGGCGCTTCGAAGGCCACCACGTGTCGGTCACGGCGACGGTCGCGGGCGGGCGGGTCGAGGTGGCGCCGCTGTTCCTCGGCGCCCACCCGGCCGCCGTCCGGTACGGCGAGACGGCCGTGGTCAGGCCGCTACCGCTGGAGGAGGAGATGGCCAGGGCGCTGGTGGCCGACCTGTCCCCCGCGCTGCGCGCCCGGGCGGTGGTCGCGGACGTCGCGCCGCCCGACATCCTCACCGGCACGTCCGCGGTGGCCGCGGAGCTGGAACCGCGCGGCGTGCGGGGCGGCGAGCTGGCCTCCGCCCAGCGCGACCTGCTGGGCGGGCTGCTCGGTGTCTACCTGGACCGGCTGGCCCCCTCCTTGCGGGGCGCGCACGATCCGGCCGCCTTCTCCTTCGCGTGGGCCGGGCCCGTCGCGGCGGGCGCCGGTCACTACTACCGGATCCAGGGCCCTGGGCTGCTCGTCGAGTACGACAACACGCAGGACGCCGCCGATCACGCGCACACCGTGATCAGGAGGCCGGGCGCCGACTTCGGCGCCGGGCTGCTGGCCGCCCATCTGGCGGACGAGGCCTAGCTGCAGGCCTCCTTCAGCTTCGTCAGGTAGGCGGCGGTGTCGTTGCCGACCTTCTGTACGGCGTCGACCGCCTCGTTGGCGCTGTTGACGTCGAGCTTGCTCAGGCTGGCGGCCAGATCGTCGGTGGCCTCCTTCAGCGTGGTGTTGGACGCCTTGTCGGCCACCTCGCCCAGCTTCTTCGAGGCGGCGTCGAGCTCCTTCTCCATCGCGGCGGGGTCGTTGACCAGGCCGCTGATCTTGGCGACGGTCTCCGAGACTATCTTGGGGGCCTCCAGACAGGCCTGAGCCTTGTCGACCGTCGCGTTGATCTCGCTGCAGCCGCTGGCGAAGACGACAACGGCGAAGGCGGCAAGGGGCACGAACCTGCTGGCAACGAGTCGCATGTCCTCGACACTAGCCAACGGCCGCGCCCCTTGCGCTGATCATGACAGTTTGTTGAAGCAGGGGCCGTCCATCGTGTACCCCTGTGCGGTCGGGCCTGTGAAGAAGTCCTTGACGATCGCGACCCCGGTGGGCGCCGACTCGTCCACCTTGTTGATCAGCGTCTGGCGGAAGGTGGCGGTGTTGGCGTCGCCGGAGAAGTTGCCCGCCTCGGCGGGCAGCATGCCCTCGTAGTCGACGGTCGAGAGGGACTTCACCCCGGCCAGCAGGCCCTTACGGCTGACGTCGCCGCTCGCGACCATCTTGTCCAGCGCGGCCTTGAGCGGATAGGACCAGGCCCAGCCCGAGGTGTAGCCGTCGTTCGCCGTCACTCCAGGCAGCGCGTCGCGCATGGCCTTGTGGCCCGGGGTGTCCGATCCGTACGGCTTGCCCGGCGCCGACTGCTCGTACAGCGCCTTCAGCGCGGGCGCGGCGGGCGACTTGAGCAGGGCGGGATTCCACGTGGGCCCGGTGCCGATGAAGCGGCCCTTGTACCCGGCCGCCGCCGACTGGCCGATGATGGCCGCCGCGTCGGCGGGGCCTGTCGTGAGGATCACCAGGTCGGGCTTGTTCTTGGTGATCTCGGTGATCGCACGCCCCTGCTCGGTGGCCCCCGGCGGGGTCTCGACGGCGGTGAACTCCAGCTTGTTCCGCTCGGCGGCGATCTTCGCGCCCGCCGCCGCGTCGGCGCCGTAGTCGCCCGCCAGGTGCACGGCCATCACGCTCTTGGGCTTGTAGGCCTCCATCGCGTAGTCGACCGAGTTCATGGCCTCGATGCAGTAGTTGGACCCGGTCTCGACGATGACGTCCTCGAACTCCCACGCCGAGGTCCACGAGGCGGGCGCGGACACGACGCTGTTGGCCTTGAGGTCGTCCAGGATCGCGGCGGTCGTCGGCGAGCCGAGCGTCTGCGCCAGGCCGAGGACCTTGTCCTTGATCTCGTTGTAGACCTGCCGGTGGGTCTCGGGGTTGTACTTGTTGTCCCTGACGTAGGTCTCGACGTCGACCTCGTACTTGCCGCCGATGCCTCCCGCGGTGTTCACCCGCTTCCAGAAGGCCTTCTGCGCGTCGGTGATGGGGACGGCCAGCGCCGCGAAGGGGCCCTGGGTGAGGTCGGAGATCGTGCCGAGGTAGATGCATCCCTTGTTCTTGTCGACCGCCTTGGGACATGGCTCGCTGGTGACGCCCGTTGCCATGGCGCCGCCGCCCTTGCTGCCCTCGTCGTCCCCCCGGATGACGCCGCAAGCGGACAGAAGGGCCACTACCGCGACACCAGTCACGACATAGCGACTCTTCACAAAATTTCCCTTTCTAGTAGGAGAAGGGCCAGGCTTTCCAGTAGTTGCGCACGCGGACCCAGATGCCGAACAGGCCGCGCGGCTCGAAGACGAGGAACAGGATGATCAGCAGGCCGTACAGGACGGTCTCGACCTGGAAGACGTTGGGCGTCACGGTGGTGTCGCCGCTGACGAACGGCACCAGCGCGGGCAGCGACCTGGTCAGCGGCTGCAGCAGCGAGATGAACAGGGCCCCTGCGATCGCGCCCGACACCGTGGCGACGCCGCCGATCAGCACCATCGCGATGAACTGCACCGACAGCAGCAGGCTGAAGGAGCCTGGCTCGACGAAGCCGGTGATGCTGTAGAGCAGCGCTCCCGCGCACCCGGCGTAGAAGGAGGAGATGCCGAAGGCGAGCACCTTGTAGCGGGTGAGCGGCACGCCCATGACCTCGGCGGCGATGTCGCGGTCGCGGACGGCCATGAAGGCCCTGCCGATGCGGGAGCGGGCCAGGTTGCGCGCGGCCAGCGCGAAGAGCACGAGCGCGGCCAGCATCAGCAGGTAGAGGAGTTGCTCGCGGGTGCCGAGCGGGCCGTCCTGGTCCAGGCGGACGCCGAACAGCTGCGGCACCGCGGCCGAGCGGCCGACGCCTGGGCCGCCGGTGAGGGCGTCCCACTCCTTGAAGACGTGCTCGCCGAGGAAGACCAGGCCGAGCGTGACGACGGCGAGGTAGAGGCCGCGCAGCCGGGTTGCCAGGGGCGCGACGAGCACGCCCGCCAGGGCGGCGGCCAGGCCCGCGGCGGGCAGCCAGATCCAGATCTCGGCGAGGCCGAGCCCGATCGTCCTGCCGCCCGGCGGCGCCGACAGCGCGGCGCCCGTGTAGGCGCCGATCGCGACGAAGAAGGCGTGGCCCAGCGAGACCTGGCCCGCGTAGCCGGTGACGATGTTGAGCCCGATGGCGCCGATCGCCAGCACGTACGCGCCCGCCAGCACCTCGAGCGAGCGGTCGGCGAGCACCGCCGACAGGGCGAAGGCGGCCAGCACGAGCACCGCGGTCCACACCTTCTTGGCCCTGGTGTCGAGCAGCGCCATGTCCTGGGCGTAGGCGGTGTAGAGCGACGGCCGCCCGCGGGGACGTCGAGACCGTCCGGTCGGTATGTCGGAGATGCGGGGCCGCGACGCGCGCCGCTCCTTCGCCGGCGTGTCGAGCTCGCTCATACCCGCTCCACCTCTCTCGTGCCGAACAGGCCGTAGGGTCTGACCAGGAGCACGAGCAGCATCACGACGTACGGCGTGACCACCGCGAAGTTCTGCCCCAGCCACGGCGCGAACTCGCCCTGGTAGCTCTGGAACAGCGACTCGACCACGCCGATCGCCAGCCCGCCGACGACCGCGCCGCCGAGGGAGTCGAGGCCGCCCACGATGATCGCGGGCAGCGCCTTGAGCGCGATGATCCAGGTGAGCTGCTCCACGCCCTGGCCGGTCCCGACGAACATCCCCGCGATGGCCGCGAGGAAGCCCGCCAGCCCCCACGACAGCGCGAACACCATGCCGACGGACACACCCTGGGCGAGCGCGGTCTCCTGGTCGAAGGCGGCGGCCCGCATCGCCAGGCCGTACCTGGTGAAGCGGAAGAAGGCGAACAGCAGCCCCACGAGCACGGCCGTGACCGCGAGCATGGCCAGCCACCTGGTCTGCACGACCAGCGGGCCGAGCGAGACCTGCGTGAAGCCCCACGGGTCGCCCATCTGACGCACGTCCCTGCCGATGAACGCGTTGACGACCACCCGGACCACGACGTCGATGCCGAGCGTGATGATCGCGACGACGAAGACGGGCCTGCCGACCATCGGCCTGATCGCGATCCGTTCGATCGCCAGCGCGACCCCCGCGATCAGCAACGCGGCCAGCAGCACCGCGGGATAGAAGCCGGTGACCTCGGCCAGGTAGCTGACCGCGACCGCGCCCGCCAGCATCAGCGACGGCTGCGCGAAGCTGATCACCCGCGTCGCCTTGTAGATGATCACGAAGCCGAGGGCGAGCAGCGCGTACACCGATCCGTTGCCCAGGCCCCTGATGACCGACTCCAGCACGCCCTTCACCCGCGGTACATCCCTTCGACCTGCTCTTGGAAGAGCTTGGCTATCGCGCCGCGCTTGACCTTCTGGGTGGCGGTCAGCTCGCCGTCCTCGTGGTCGAGCTCCTTGGGCAGGAACGCGAACCGCCTGACCTGCTCGACTCTGGCGAACCTGGCGTTGACGTCGTCGACGATGCCCTGGACCAGCTCGCGCACCTCGGGCTTGTCCGACAGGTCGCGGTAGGTGGTGTAGGACAGGCCGCGCCTGCGCGCCCACTCCCCCACCGTGTCCAGCTCGATGCCGATCAGCGCGACCAGGTACGGCCGCCGGTCGCCGATCACCACCGCCTCCTTCAGGTACGGCGAGGCCTTCAGCGCGTTCTCCAGCTCGCTGGGCGCGATGTTCTTGCCGCCCGCGGTGATCAGGATGTCCTTCATCCTGTCGGTGATGCGCACGTGCGTGCCCTCGACCCACTCGCCGACGTCTCCGGTGTGCAGCCAGCCGTCCTCGTCCAGCACGTCCGCGGTCGCGCGGGGGTTGCCCCAGTATCCGGCGAACGTGCCCGGATGGCGGGTGAGGATCTCGCCCGTCGGCTCGTCGATCCGCAGCTCGGTGCCCGGCTGCGGCTCGCCGACGGTGCCGAGCCTGATCCGGCCCGGCCTGTTGCCCGTGGCGATCGCGGTGTTCTCGCTCATGCCGTACACCTCGTGCATGGCGACGCCGATGCCCATGTAGAACTTGAGCACCGCGGGCGCGATCGGCGCGGCGCCCGAGGCGGCGTAGCGGACGCGGCGCATCCCGAGGCGTTCGCGCAGCGAGCGGTAGCACATCAACCAGCCCAGGCCGTAGAGCAGCCGCGTGCCCGGGGTGTGGACGCCGCCGGTGCGCACCAGCGTGTCGCCGATGCGGTCGGCCACGCGCAGCCAGAACCGGGCGACGGCGCGCTTGAGCGGCGAGGCAGAATCGATCTTGATGTTGACCTGGGCCAGGACCTTCTCCCAGATGCGCGGCACGCCGAACAGGATCGTCGGCTGCACCTCGCGCAGGTTCGCCTGGACGGTGTCGATGGACTCGGCGAAGTTGACCTGCACGCCCGCGGCGGCGTTGAACCAGACGGTGAAGGCGCGCTCGGCGACGTGGCAGAGCGGCAGGTAGGAGACGACCAGATCGCGCTCGGACGGCGGTGGCGAGGTGAAGCCGCCGCCCTCGACCAGCGTCCTGACCGCGAACTCCACGTTGGCCACCGTGAGCATCACGCCCTTCGGCGGTCCCGTCGTGCCCGAGGTGTAGATGAGCGTCACGACGTCGCCCGGCTCGGCCGTCGCCATCCTGGCCTCCAGCGCGTCCGGGTGCAGCGCGCTGTGCTCGGCGCCCAGCTCCAGCAGCTCGGGCCACGACATCAGACGCGGATCCGTGTAGCGGCCCCTGATGCCCCGCGGCTCCAGGTAGACGATCCGCTCCAGCCCTGGACACTCGTCGAGGACGGCCAGGGCCTTGTCCACCTGCTCCTGGTCCTCGGCGATGAGGATCCTCGCCCCGGAGTTCGACAGCAGGTAGGCCACCTCGGCCGGCGGGTTGGTCGGGTAGAGGCCCACTGTGACGCCCCTGACCGCGACGATCCCGAGGTCGGCGTAGAGCCACTCGGGCCGGTTCTCCGAGTGGACCGCCACCCGGTCGCCCGGCTCGACGCCGAGCGCGAGCAGCGCGTGCGCGACCAGTTCCACGTTCGCCCAGTAGGCGCGCCAGCCGACCTCCTCCCAGACGCCGAAGTCCTTGTGGCGCATGGCGACGGCGTCAGGGCTCTCGCGCGCCCTGCGGCGGACCCTCGTGGCGATGGTCTCTGTTCTCGTGGCGGTGATTGTCATGCGGCGCCTCCCAGGTACGCCTCGATGACCTTCGGGTCCTGCTGCACCTGCGCGGGCGTCCCGAGCGCGACGGGGCGGCCGAAGTCGAGCACGAGCACCCGGTCGGCCAGGTCCATCACCAGGCCCATGTCGTGGTCGACGAGCACGATGGGGATGCCCAGCTCGTCGCGGATGTCCAGGACGAACCTGGCCATGTCCTCGGTCTCCTCCAGGTTCATCCCGGCGACCGGCTCGTCCAGGAGCAGCAGCCTCGGCTCCATCGCCAGCGCGCGCCCGAGCTCCACCCGCTTCTGGATCCCGTACGGCAGCAGCCGTACCGGGTGCCTGCGCCAGGCCTCCAGCTCGAGGAAGTCGATGATGTCCTCGATCCTGGCCCTGGCGGCCAGCTCCTCCCTGCGGGCCCTGCCGAACCAGACGATGGCCGGGAGCGCGCCGTAGCGGAAGTGGCAGTGGCGGCCGAGCATGAGGTTGTCGAGGACGGTCAGGTTGTGGAACAGCTCGACATTCTGGAAGGTGCGGGCCATGCCCATGGCGGCGATGTCGTGGGGGCGTCTGGTGAGCAGGTCCTCGCCCTGGAAGGTGACGGAGCCGCGCTGGGGGCGGTAGACGCCGGACAGGACGTTGAAGATGGAGGTCTTGCCCGCGCCGTTGGGGCCGATGACGGCGAACAGCTCCCCTGGCCTGACGTCGAACGAGACGCCGTCGATCGCCTTCACCCCGGCGAACGACAGCCGGATGTCGTGCACCTCCAGGACGTTCCCGCTGGATCCGCGGGCTTCCGGGGGATCGCCGGGCGGGCGCGCCTCGGTCGCGTTCGACGGGGTGGTGCCGGGATGGGCTCGAACGTCGTCCGGAGGGCTCGGGGTGGGGGCGGTCATGAGAGCCACCGCTTCCGTCTCTTGTAGTGCTTGACGTCCCTGAAGGACTTGGCGGCTCCCTCGGCGCCCAGCCCCAGGTAGAACTCCTTGATGTCCTCGTCGGCCAGCAGCTCCCCCGCCGGCTTGTCCATCACGATCTTGCCGGTCTCCATCACGTACCCGTGGGCCGCGATCGACAGCGCCATCGTCGCGTTCTGCTCGACCAGCAGGACCGTGGTCCCCTGCCGGTTGATCTCGAGGACCAGGTCGCGGATCTGCCCCACCAGCGCGGGCGCCAGCCCCAGGCTGGGCTCGTCGAGCAGCAGGTAGCGGGGGCCCGCCATCAGCGCCCTGCCGACCGCCAGCATCTGCTGCTCACCGCCGGACAGATAGCCGGACACGCTCTTGCGCCGCTCCTTCAGCACGGGGAACAGGGCGTAGACCCTGTCCAGGTGCGAGGTCGACGAGGTGTGGCCGCCCACCCTGAGGTTCTCCTCGACGGTGAGCTCGCCGAGGATGCGCCGCCCCTCCATGACCTGGCTGATGCCGAGCCGTACGATCTGGGCGGGTCTCATGGTGTGGATCGGCCGGCCGTCCAGCGTGACCGAACCCTTGGTGATCTCGCCGTCGTGCACGTCGAGCAGGCCCGACAGGGCGCGCAGGAGCGTGGTCTTGCCCGCGCCGTTCGCCCCGAGCAGCGCGACGATCGACCCGGGCGGCACGGCGAGGCTCACTCCGCGCAGCACGAGCATCACATCGTCGTACACGACCTCGAGATTGCGAACCTCAAGCACGCGGGCCTCCTAGGTGGGGACCCCCCGATGAGAGAAAGAGTCGCCCGCACCACCCGCCCGATCAATAGGTGCGACCAAATTGGAACTGTGTTCTGGTCCTAAGCTTCTTGCCATGGCAATTTGCGAGCATCTTCTCGAGGCAGACGACCCGGCACCGCGCACGCCTCAGGGCTGCGAGGAGTGTATGGCGATGGGGGCGCGGTGGGTGCACCTGCGCCGGTGCCTGGACTGTGGTCACATCGGCTGCTGTGACTCCTCACCGAACAAGCACGCCACCGCGCACTACCGTGCGGAGGGTCACCCTGTGATCCAGTCGTTCGAGCCCGGCGAGGACTGGAAGTGGTGTTTCGTGCACAACGCGATGGCCTAACGCTCCAGGATCGCCTCTTCGAAATCGAGCTCCGCCGTGACGCGGCGGAGCACCTCGTCATCGAGCCGGCGCTCGTCGCGGAGCCGTACGAACACCTCGCGCTCCGCGGCCAGCATCTCTCTGCGCAGCCGCCGGTAGAGGCGGCTCGGCGTCTCGACGCCGCCCTGCGCGGTCCCGCCGCCGAGCCGCTCCCACGCGTTGAGCGCCCTTCGCTCCGACTTGGCGCGCAGCATGTCGATGACCTCGGCGTGGACCTCGTCCGTCTCCTCCTCCCTGAGGATCTCCTCCAGCCTGGCCATGCCCGCCTCGACCGCCGCCTGCTGGGCCGCGGCCTCCGACAGGTTGTCCTCGTACTGCTCGCGCTCGCTCGTGACGCGCAGCTTCCTGATGAGCGTGGGGAAGGTCAGGCCCTGCACCAGCAGGGTGAGGATCACCGTGCTGAAGGTGAGGAACAGCAGAAGGTCGCGTTCGGGGAAGCCCTGGGGGATGGCGAAGGCAGCGGCCATCGACACCACGCCGCGCATGCCCGCCCAGCCGACGACCACGACGTTCTGCCAAGGCGGCTTCATCGAGGTCCTGCGCACCATCAGCGGCAGGTAGGTGGCGGGGAAGACCCAGACGAACCTCGCCAGGACGGTCGCCAGGAAGATGGCCAGGACGTAGCCGGCGACCTCCCACGGGCTGCGTCCCGCCAGCCCGCTCAGCACCGGCACCAACTGCAGGCCGATCAGCGCGAAGACGATCGACTCCAGCAGGAAGTCGGTGACCTTCCACACCGAGGTGAGCACCAGGCGGGTGCCGGCGCCGGTGCGGTGCATCCGGTGACCGAGGTAGAGGCCGACGATCACCACCGCGATCACGCCGGAGGCGTGGACGGACTCGGCGCCCAGGTAGGTGGCGAACGGGATCAGCAGCATGACGGTGTTCTCGACCAGCGCGTCGCGCGCCCGCTCCAGCAGCCACCCCGCCACCATGGCGACCGCGATGCCGATCACCACGCCGCCGACCGCGGTGTAGAGGAACTCGCCGGCGCCCTCGAGCAGGCTGATGCCGTGGCCGGCCGCGGCCCCGATCGCCACCCGGTAGGCGGTCAGCGCCGTCGCGTCGTTGAACAGGCTCTCGCCGATGAGGATCGTCAGCGATCTGCGCGGCAGTCCCAGTCTGCGTCCGACCGCGACCGCGGCGACGGCGTCCGGCGGGGCCACGATCGCGCCCAGCGCGAAGGCGGCGGCCAGCGGCAGGTCGGGCAGCATCAGGTGCACGACGCCGCCGATGACCAAGGTGGTGAACAGCACGAGGCCGACCGACAGCAGGCCGATCGCTCTCTTGTTCTCTCGCAGGGTGAGGTAGGAGCTGTCCAGCGCCGCCGAGTAGAGCAGCGGCGGCAGGAACACGTAGAGGATGAGCTCGGGCTGCAGCGCGACCATGGGCACGAACGGCGAGACCACCAGGCCGACGAGCACCAGGAGCAGCGGCGCGGGCCAGCCCCTTCGTCTGGCGACCCACGCGACGAAGATCGAGCCGCTGGCCACCAGAAGCCAGTACAGACCCGCTGACGCGTCCACGTGCCCCCCTGTTGCCGAGAAACGGGCGAATCCGACCGGTCTGACCCGGCGGCCAGTTTCTCACACGGACGACCTCCGCGGGCATCAGGGGCGGGCGGTCACCACTCTCTGCGTTCGATCCTGTCGTCGCGGTGCTGCTGCTCGGGGCGCAGGCGTTCGCCCGTGACATACATCTGGTCGGTCACGTAGGGGCGATGGATGGAGGGGTCGGACTGCTGGTGCTGGTAGGCGTCGGGGCCGAGGCCCAGCGGGTCCGAAGGGTTCATCGGCCCCTGCTGGTAGGAGGGCTGCCCGTACTGGTCCTGCTGGCCGTACTGGTCCTGCTGGCCGTACTGGTCCTGCTGGCCGTGCGGCTCGGGCTGGGGGTAGGGCTCGGGGGCCGTCCTGCGGCCCGCGCCGGGGATGCCGTGCATGGGCGTGCCGAGCCCGGCCGAGCCTGGGGCGCTCTGCGCCCGCTGCGGCGGCGCGAAGGGGTCGGTGTACGGCTGGGCGGGCGGCCGCCCCGGCTGGGTGTACGGGTCCTGGCCGTAGGGGTCCTGCGCGTAGGCGTCCTGCCTGGGCTGCGGCTGTCCCTGCGTCCCGAACGGGTCGGGCTGCGAGCTCGCGAACGGGTCGTGCTGGGCGCCCTGACCCGCGAAGGGGTCGGGCTGACCGCCCTGTCCCGCGAAGGGGTCGGGCTGACCGCCCTGTCCCGCGAAGGGGTCGGGCTGACCGCCCTGTCCCGGGAAGGAGCCGGGGTGAGCGTTCTGCGCGGCGAACGGCTCCGAGTGCGTCGCGTACGGCGTGGCCGACTGCCGGGGGAAGCCCAGCGGATCGGTGGACTGCGGCCCCCTGGCGCCTTCGCGCTCGGACGGCAGCTGGTAGTCGGGCATCGGGTAGCCGGGGCCCGCGGCGGCCATCGGCTCGGCGCTCACAGGAGGCTGCTCGGCCAGCCGGGGCCTGCCGTCGGCGGGGATGGGCGTTTCGCGCTGGTCACCGTAGGAGGCGACGAGCTTGTCCTGCTGGGCGGGCGCGCCGCGGGCCACGAGCACGTCGTTGGGCGACAGCGTCGCCGTCGGCCTGTCGTCGTGGGCGCGCTGCGGCTCGTGCTCGAAGGGCGGGGGGCGATGGTACTGGCCCGTGCCCGGGTACTCCACAGGATCGGCGACGGGCTGGACGACAGGGGCGGCGGGCTCCTCGCCCGCGGCCTCCGCGTAGCCGTCGTCGAGGGTGTCGAGCAGCCGCCCGACGTCGTCCATCGGCATCCGGAAACTGCCGGTGCACATCTCCCCTCGCCACAGGCTGAGCACCAGGGTTCCCTCGTGCCACGTGACCCGGAGACACCTCTCCTGACCTCGTGCATCGAAGAACACTTCGCCGAACGACGGCAACGGGACAACTTCCGACATGGCAGACATACTGCTTTAACCAGCCTTTATTCGTCCACTCAACCTTGAGAAACCCTACCTAAACGGGCTTTCCACACCCACTGCGAGCACCGGGGCGCCACGGCGGGAAGATCTTCTTTGACCTGGCGGGTTACGCCCGGCAAGTGTGCCACGCCGTACGCGCAAGGGTGCCTGGAACGCCAGGATGTGTTCACCTCCGTACGGAGAGGTGACCGGGGTTTTGCAACCCTTTGGGCGACTCTTGAGGATGCCTGCGGACGGCCGCGACGCGGCCCGATCGCAAGGCTGCCAAATCTGTCGCCGCGACCGGGTACGGTTTCTGCCGTGCCGGACTCCACACTCCCACCAGTCGAAGAGCTGCTGTCCATCGCCGTAGGCGCCCTGGGAGGGAGCGACAGGCCAGGGCAGATCACCATGGTCAAGGCCGTGCAGCGGGCCATCGACGACGAGGAGCACCTCGCGGTCCAGGCCGGCACGGGCACCGGCAAGTCGCTCGCCTACCTGGTGCCCTCGATCCGGCACGCGATGGAGTCCGACTCCCCCGTGATCGTCTCCACCGCCACGATCGCCCTCCAGCGGCAGCTCGTCGACCGTGACCTGCCGCGCCTGGCCGAGACCCTCGGCAAGGACCTGCCGCACGAGCCGACCTTCGCCATCCTCAAAGGGCGGCGCAACTATCTGTGCCGCTACAAGGTGACGGCCGGGTGGCCGGAGGAGGAGCAGGACCAGCTGTTCGACCCCCGCGAGGTCAGTGCCACGGGCCGGATGGTCCAGCGCATCCAGGAATGGGCCGAGGAGACCACGACGGGCGACCGCGACGAGCTCGTGCCCGGCGTCAACGAGCAGGCCTGGCGGCAGTATTCGGTGAGCGCCAAGGAGTGCCTGGGGGCGCAGCGCTGCCCGAGCGGCGCCGAGTGCTTCGCCGAGCTGGCCAAGGCGCGGGCCGGAGAGGTCGACGTGGTCGTCACCAACCACGCGCTGCTGGCCATCGACGCGATGGAGGGCATGTCGATCCTGCCCGAGCACGAGGTCGTGGTCGTCGACGAGGCGCACGAGCTGGTCGACAGGGTCACCTCGGTGGTGACCGACGAGCTGTCGGAGGCCTCGGTCTCGCTGGCCGTACGGCGGGTCGGGCGGCTCATCGAGCAGCCGATCGCCGACCAGCTGATGGAGGCGGGCGAGGACCTCAAGGCGCTGCTCGACGCCGCGCCGCCCGGCCGGATCGACGATCTGCCCGAAGTGCTGGGGCTGACGCTCGCGCTGGTTCGCGACAGCGCCGCCAGGTGCGTCACCGCGATGGGCCCGCGCGGGGCCAACAACTCCGCCGATCCCGACAACATGGACACTGTGGGCCAGCGCAAGGCGGCCTTCACCGCGCTCGACGAGGTGCACGACACGGCCGTGCGCATGCTGGAGGCCTACGGGCACGCCTCGGAGGTCGACAGAGCCGAGGTGGTGTGGCTCGACGGCGCCACCGACAGGCGGCCCGCGACGCTGCGCGTGGCGCCGCTGAGCGTGGGCGGGATGCTGCGCGACAAGCTGTTCGGCGAGCGGACGGTCGTGCTGACCTCGGCCACGCTCGCCCTCGGCGGCACCTTCGACGGGCTGGCCGCGCAGTGGGGGCTCGGTGACAAGGGTTGGACGGGCATCGACGTCGGCTCGCCCTTCGACCACCCGCGCTCCGGCATCCTCTACGTCGCCAAGCATCTGCCCCAGCCGGGGCGTGACGGGCTGCCGCAGGCCTACGTCGACGAGATCGCCGAGCTGATCGAGGCGGCGGGCGGGCGCACGCTCGGGTTGTTCTCCTCGATGCGGGCGGCCAAGGCGGCGACGGAGGCCTTGCGCGACCGGCTCGACGTGCCGCTGCTGTGCCAGGGTGACGACTCCACGATGCTGCTGGTCAAGCAGTTCGCCGAGGATGAGGCGACCTGCCTGTTCGGCACGCTGTCGCTGTGGCAGGGCGTCGACGTGCCCGGCCCCTCGCTGCGGCTGGTGATCATCGACAGGGTGCCGTTCCCCAGGCCGGACGACCCGCTGACCTCGGCGCGGCAGCGACACGTGATGGCCAAGGGCGGCAACGGGTTCATGGCGGTGGCGGCCAACCACGCGGCGCTGCTGCTGGCGCAGGGGGCCGGGCGGCTGCTGCGGGCGCAGGACGACAAGGGGGTGGTGGCGGTGCTCGACCCTCGGCTGGCCACGGCCCGCTACAGCGGGTTCCTGCTCAACTCGCTGCCTCCGTTCTGGCGGACCAGCGACCCTGCGGTGGTCAGGACCGCACTCAAGCGCCTGACGAGCTGACGGGCCGCCAGGGCGCTCGACGGCCCTGCGGTCAGCGGGCCGTCACCGGGTCGCCCACGTTGATCACGCCCAGGGTGCGCGGGACCAGACGGATGCCGAACCACGTCTTGCCGTCCCACCTGCGGTGCCTGGCGAGCGTCCGGAGCGGTTCCTTGCCCCTCAGCCGGGTGTCGGGGTCGATGATCGTCACCGCGCACCGGTCGCACAGCTCCGACACCCGGAAGTCGACGCCGCCGATCCGCACCTCCCGCCAGCCGTCCTCCTCGAACGGCACGAGCCCGTCGACGACCACGCTCGGCCTGAACCGCAGCGGCGACAGCGGCCCTGGCGACGGCTCGCCCCGCTCGCGTGCGCCCTCCTCGATCCATTCGTCGAGTCTGCGTGCGGAAGCGGCGGAGGTGAGCAGCAGCGGCGCGTCCCAGGCGAACGTCACCACCTCCCCCGGCAGCCCGCCATGGGCAGGGTCGATGGAACGGCGGGCCGGGTCGTCGAGCCACACCAGTCTGGCGGGCACGCCGAGCAGGTCGGTGAACCAGGAGTGGGCCTCGTCCGCGGCGAGCACGGCGCGGTCCAGCCCCGAGAATCCCACGGGAACGCTCTCCCCGCGCGCCGGTGGCACCTCGAGGTCCGGGAGTCCTTCCGCGGACAGCAGCAGGCCGCCGTCGGGGCGCTCCGCGGCGGTGACGGCCAGCAGCCGGGGATACTCGCCGAGCCAGAGATTGTCACCTTGGTGATCGACGACCGCCCACCGACGGTCTCCGTCCAGTCCCCAGGGGTGGACGTACGCGGTGTCCACTGCCCGTCCTGAAATGGATTTGATCGGATATATACGGATCTGCGTGATCAGCACGAGCTCACTCTACGACGCGAGAGAGCGCTCTCTCGCCTACCTGCCCGCCGTACCCTGAGGTCGGGCACGGATTTTGTCGGCACCAAGCGCTACCTTCTGAGCACGATGCGAACTCACGACGGCCAGGCGCTCATCGGCAGGGAGCACCCTGCCGAGCTGCTGCGTGCCGAGATCGGCAGGGTGACCGCCAGCCACGGCGGCCTGGTGCTGGTGACGGGCGAGGCGGGCATCGGCAAGACCACGCTGGTGACCAGCGCGGCCGAGCAGGCCAGGCGTGCGGGCGCGGTGGTGCTGAGCGGGTCCTGCTGGGATTCCGAGGCCGCGCCAGGCTACTGGCCGTGGGTGCAGGTCATCCGCGCGCTGCGCCGTACCGGCGAGTGGCCGGTCATCGAGGAGGCCGCGGGCGGGAGTCTGACCGCGCTGCTCGGCGACGGCGCCACAGGAGAGGCGGGCGACGCCTTCCAGGTCTATGACGCCGTCACCACCGCTCTGGTCACGCTGTCACAGACACGCCCCGTCGTGGTGGTGCTCGACGACCTCCACTGGGCCGACGGGGCTTCGCTGCGGCTGCTGGAGTTCGCGGCGCAGCACACCTGGTTCGAGCGGCTGCTGCTGCTCGGCACCTACCGCGACGTGGAGGTCGAGCAGGTCGAGCATCCGCTGCGCCCGCAGCTGACCTCGCTGTCGGCGCGCGCCACGATGATCACGCTCACCGGGCTCGACAGGGCGCAGGTGGCCGCGCTCATCGCCCGCACCATAGGCCACGAGCCCGGTGACGACGTGGTGGAGGAGATCCACCTGCGCACCGGAGGCAACCCCTTCTTCGTCGAGCAGACCGCTCGGCTGTGGCGCAGCAACGGCTCGATGGCGGCCATCCCGCCGAGTGTGCGCGACACACTGCGGCGGCGGCTGTCGCTGCTGCCCTCCAGCGTGGTCACCCTGCTGACCGACGCCGCGGTGCTCGGCAGGGAGTTCCATCGGCAGGTGCTCGCGGCCGTCGCCGCGTCCCCTGCCGCCCATGTCGACAGGCTGCTGGCCCAGGCCGCCGCCGCCAGGTTGGTCGTCCCCCGCGGCGGCGGCGTGTTCGCCTTCGCCCACGACCTGGTCAGGGAGACGCTCTACGACTCGCTCGACGAGGCGGACCTGCGCGCCAGGCACGTCGCGACCGTCCACGCGCTGCGGGCCGTGCCGGAGGCCCTGCCGGGGGATCTGGCGCGCCACGCCTACCTCGCGGGCGACGCCCTCGATCCCGTCCTCGCCTGCGAGCTGCTGGTGTCGGCGGCCAAGCAGGCGCTGCACCGGCTGGCCATGGAGGAGTCGCTGACCCACTGGCGCAGGGCGATGGAGCTGGCCGAGAAGGGACCGCCCGAGTCGTTGATCAAGGTCGGTCTGGCGTTCGGCCGGGAGCTGCACCGCGGCGGCGAGAGCGAGGAGTCCGCGCGGGTCTTCGACCGGGCCATCACCGCCGCCCGCCGGCTCGACGACCCCGCGCTGCTGGCCCGCGCGGCGCTCACCTACTACGGCACCTGCCGCAACGAGGACACCGCCACCAGCCTGGAGCTGCTCCGCGACGCGCACCGAAGGTTCGTCCCCGACGCGGGCGGCAGCGACCAGCCCTCCGCCGACCGGCTCGCGCAGGACCTCGCGGTGCGCATCAGCTTCGTCGCGCGCAACAGCGACGACGACGAGGCGCTGACGTTCGGCCTGTGGGCGCTCCACGACACGATCTGGGGGCCGGGCACCGCCAAGCAGCGGGTGGAGCTGACCGAGGAGCTGCGCGCGCTGGCCCGCCGCGGCAACGACGCCGAGATGGAACACTTCACCACCTCACTCCACTGGGTGGCGTTGCTGGAGCTCGGCGATCCCCGATTCCTCGACCAGTTCCACCACTACATCACGATGGGCAGGCGCAGCGACCACGCCCACGTCGGCCTGTCCACGTCGATCGACCTGAGCATCATCGAGCTCCTGTCCGGCGACTTCGCCACGGCGGAGTCGCTCCTGGACGAGGTCATCGAGGTCGCCGGCGGCCACGATCACACCCCTTTCGGCTACATGGTCGACCACCATCGCTGGGCGGTGCTGCTGGCACAGGGGCGCTTCGAGGAGCTGCGCTCCGTGCACGAACGGCTGCGCGCCGGCCGTCACCCCTACGCGGCCATGCTTGAGGCGCTGACCGACCTGCGGCGTGGGCGGGCCGAGCCCGCGCTGCCGCGAATCGGCGACGCGCCCTCCGACGAGTCGATCCGGCCGCTGTGGTTGCGCTACCTGGCCGAGGTGGCGGCGGCCTCCCGAGACCCCGAGCTGTGCGCGAGAGCGAGGGAGCTCCTGGCACCCCACCTGGACGAGTGGGCCGTCTCCCTCTACGGCTGGGACGTCAGCGGCCCCATGATCCTCTGGCAGGGCCTCGTGGAGGCGGCCGAGGAACGCTGGGACGCGGCGATCGAGGCCTTCACCGCCGCCAGGAGCTCGGCCGACCGGCTGCACGCGCGGCTGTGGTCGGTGGAGGCCCGCCTGCACCTGGCCGCCGCGCTGCTCGCCCGCGCCCACCCGGGCGACGCGCGGACCGCCGAGCGCTTGCTGGACGACCTGGCCGCCGAGGCGGCCACGCTGGACATGCGCCACATGCCCGACCGCCTTGACCGAATACGGCAGGCCCCTCGTGTCCGCGCCGCCGTACCGGCCGAAGGCGTGGAACGGCGCGCGAACGACGAGCCCACGTCATCGGACGAGCGCCAGGCCCGGCGCCCCGATCGCGCGCCGCACACCGAGCAGAGGAGCGGGCCGGCTCACCGATCCGATCACGCCCCGTTCGTCGGGCCGGGTGTGCGTGAGGCCGGCATGCCCGACGACGTCAGGACCGGCGCTCATGGCGAAGGGCCGGTGGACGGCGATCCGGCCGGGTCTGCCGGGAGTCGGACGGCGGCGAGCCTGCGTCGCGCCCAGAAGGCGCGCGGGAGTCGAGCACCGCAGGAAGACGGAGAGCGGATCCCCGGGTCGGACGTGGGAGGCCCACGGGAGTCGGGCGGCGGACAGTCCCTCGGAGAGCACTCCCCTGGGCCTCCGGGTGTCGACGGATCGTCTCGCGGGACGGCGAGCTCGTGGGGGGTGACGGACGGGCGGGAGGCGTTCGCGGAGGTCGGGGTGGCGGACGCCGGCCGCGAGTTCACCAGGCAGGGGTCGGTGTGGCCCCTGACGTTCGGTGGCCGCACCGCTCACGTTCCCGACGCCAAAGGGCTGCGGGACCTTCACCACCTGCTGAGCCGGCCCGGCACGGATCTGCCCGCCGTACAGCTCCTGGCTCCCGAGGGCGGCGAGGTGGTGGTCGCCGCGCGCCGACTGGGCGGCGACGCGGTCCTCGACGAGGAGGCCAAGGCGCGGTACCGCCACCACCTGGCCAGGCTCGACGAGGAGACCGACCGCGCGCTGGAGCTGGGCGACGACTCGCGGGCGGCGGCGCTCGACAGGGAGCGCGAGGCGCTGCTGGCCGAGCTGAGAGCCGCCGCGGGGCTCGGAGGGCGGGCGCGCAGACTCGGCGACGAGGCGGAACGAGCACGCAAGACGGTCACCGCGAGGATCCGCGACGTGCTGAGGAAGCTCGACACCCTCCACCCCGAGCTGGCCGCGCACCTGCGCGCCACCGTCTCGACGGGCACCACCTGCCGCTACGACCCCGACTCCGACCTCACGTGGCGCTTGTGACCACCGCCTCCGGCGAAGCGGATCCACAGCGGGGCATCCACGACCAGTGCGATCATGACGCCGCCGACGATGAACCAGGGCGCGAACCATCGACGGGCGCTCGTGACTGCCCGACTTGAGCTTGCCGCAAGGTTCACGCACAGGATTCGCACCCGCTTCAGCGCCGACGCAGCGGAGCGGGCGCGAAAGGCCGTGGATGCCTTCTTCGCGCCCGCCGCTGTGTCCTCAGAATGATCGTTATCGATGTTTCAGCTGGTACGACGGTGTGTCACTACTTGCGGTTGTACAGGCGCATGGTCAGGGCGCCGAACACCGCGACGAGGACGAGGCTCGCCGCCAGCACCCAGCCCAGCTCGCCGAAGTCGGCGTTCCCGCCCATCAGGGAGCGGACGGCGGCGACCAGGTGGCTGATCGGGTTGATGTGGACCACGAACACCTGTAGCCAGCCCGGCATCGTGTCGGGGTTGACGAAGACGTTGCTGAGGAACGTGAGCGGGAACAGCACCATCATGCTCCACCCCATCACCGACTTCTCGCTGCGCAGGAGCAGGCCGAGCATCGTCCAGAGCCACGAGAACGCGAACGAGAAGCCGACCAGCACCGCGATTCCCGCCACGGCGCCCGCGATGCCGCCGCCAGGGCGGAAGCCGAGGATCAGGCCGACGATGAGGATGACGGTCGAGGCCGTCACGTAGCGGAGCATGTCGCCCAGCAGGTAGCCGACCATGGGCGCGGGCCGCCACATGGGCAGGGTCCTGAAGCGGTCGAACACGCCTCGTTCGATGTCCTTGTTGACCTCGACGCCGGTGTACATCGTGATCATCACGACGCTCTGCACCATGATGCCGGGCAAGACGAACTGAAGGTACTGCCCCGGCGAGCCCGCGAGGGCACCGCCGAACAGGAACGTGAACATCAGCGTCATCATGATCGGGAACGCGGTGACGTCGAAGAGCTGCTCGGGCACGTGCTTGATCTTCAACATCGCCCGCCAGCCGAACGTCATCGACGACGACAGCGCACTCGGGCGTTGCGGCCGGGCGGACGGAGCGAGCACGGTGCCGAGCGTCTCGGCCACGGGAACGTAGGCGGTGGAGGTGTCGGTGCTCATGCTGCGATCTCCTTCTCGGAGGCGGGACGGTCGGTGAGGGCGAGGAAGACCTCGTCCAGGCTGGGCTGGCCGAGGGAGAAGTCGTCGACGACGATGCCGGCGCGGGCCAGCTCCGCCAGGGCGAGCGAGGCCTGCTCGGCGGCGACGCGCTCCCCGTTGTCGGCGCCTGCGACGCGGGCCGTCAGCGCGACCGGGTCGGCTTCGAGGTAGACGTGCGTGCCGAGCGCGGCGGACAGCAGCCGTTCGGCCTCGGGACGCTGGGCGGCGTCGCGCAGCCGCACGTGGACCGCGCCCGCGCCGATGGACGACTTCAGCCGGCCTGGCGTGCCCTCGGCGATGACCTTGCCGTGGTCGATGACCGCGATGCGGCCGGCCAGTCTGTCGGCCTCTTCGAGGTACTGGGTGGTCAGGAGCACGGTGGTGCCGTGGGCGACGACGATGCGGATGATGTCCCAGACCTGGTTACGGCTGCGCGGGTCGAGCCCGGTGGTCGGTTCGTCGAGGAAGAGCAGGTCGGGAGTGTTGAGGATGCTGGCGGCGATGTCGAGCCTGCGGCGCATGCCGCCCGAGTAGTTCTTGACCAGGCGGTCGGCCGCCTCGGTGAGGCCGAACGCCTCCAGCAGTTCCCGTGCCCTGTCGCGCGCGGCGGGCTTGCGGTGGCCGAGCAGCCGGGCGAGCAGGACGAGGTTCTCCATGCCGCTCAGATCCTCGTCCACCGAGGCGTACTGCCCGGTCAGGCTCACTCTGGCGCGTACGGCATCGGCCTCGCGCCTGACATCGTGGCCGAAGACCCTGGCCTGGCCGCCGTCGGGACGCAGGAGTGTGGCGAGCATGCGGACGGCGGTGGTCTTTCCGGCTCCGTTGGGGCCGAGCACGCCGTACACGATGCCGGCGGGGACGCTCAGGTCGAGCCCGTCGACGGCGCGGTTGTCGCCGAACGACTTGACCAGGCCTGATGTTTCGATGGCTAGTTCTGTCATGGTGACGTCGCTTTCTGTATGGAGTTCTTCAGGAGGTTCTTCAGGAGGCGAAGGGCCGGGCGGCGCGGGCGGCGCGCAGCGCGAGCCCCCACCACAGGAGCTGGTCGAGCATCGTGGTGACCGCCTGCTCGCGTTGGTCGGTGTCGTACGGCCTGCCGTCCTCGCCCACACCGCCGTCGAGCAGGTCGACCCCGACACCGTCACGCACGGTGACGGCATGCAGGCCGATGAACACGGTTCGCAGGTGCTCGATGGCGTAAAGGCCGCACGATCCGGACCCGTAGGAGACGAACCCGACCGGTTTGGCCTGCCACTCGTCGTAGGCGAAGTCGATCGCCTGCTTGAGGGAGGCGGGGAAGCTGCGGTTGTACTCGGGGGTGACCACGACGAAGGCCTCCGCCGCCGACACCGAGGCCGCGAACGCCCGCATGGCGGGTGTGGCCACGGAGGGGAAGGCCGGCGGAAAGGTGTAGTGGGCCAGGTCGAGGACGGAGACGTCGAGGTCGTCGCGGAGCCCGGCACGGGAGGCGAACCAGCGGCCGATGCTGTCACCGACCCTGCCCTCGCGCGTGCTGCCGATGATCACCGCCATCCGCAGCGGGCCCGAAGCCTTCATCCCGCACCTCCTTTCATGAAGGAGGCGCTAGATCATCGCTAGATCGGATCTAGCGGAGGGGCTCTCCCGGCCGGCGAAGGAGGTCCGATCCGGCGAGATCACGCCGAGACGAGCTCGAGCCGGCGAGCCTCACCCTGTGCGAGAAGAACCGGCCGTCCGCGACCCGTGCGGCCTGATCGTCGGCGAGACGCTGACCGTGGTGCTCGGCTGCGGTGAGGCGCTCAGTCACCCGCCGTTGCGGCCATCCGGGTCTCGCCCGCAGCCGGGAAGCACCAGGGCATGAGCGACCGCCATGCGGGCGGCGGGCCGGACAGGCCAGCACACCGGACAGGCCAGCACACCGGACAGGCCAGCACACCGGGCAGGCCAGCACACCGGGCAGGCCAGCACTCCGGAGGCCGTGAGTCGGGCGGGATGCGCGGGGCGGTGTCCGGCCAGGGCGTCGCCGGGTGGATCGCGGTGTGCGATCTCGTCGGCGATGAGCTGGGCGCCGCCCGACCGGCAGGTGCTAGTGGAGGTTCCAGCGCCTCAGGTCGGGGCGTTTGGGGTCGAGGCCGTCGCCGGAGGAGGTGCCGCGCAGGCGGCGGTTGACCCAGGGCACCAGGAACTCGCGCACCCAGCGGGCGTCCTCGCGCCGCTTGACCCTGGGGTCGACGACGCGGGCCGGCCAGTCCTTGTGCCACGAGTCGTCGCACGGCACGTCGAGCACGTCGAGCACCCTGGCGGCGACCAGCCGATGCCCGTCCTCGTTCAGGTGGAGCCGGTCGTCGCTCCATGCCCGCCAGTCGCGGATCGCCTGCATCGACCACTGGTCGACGACGCGGCAGCCGTACAGGTCGGCGATGGAGCGCAGGTGCAGGTAGAAGACGGCGAACTTGCCGCGCACGCGCCGCATGAGCGGCGTGTCGCGCGGGTCGACGCCGGTGAACAGCAGCACCTCGGCGCCGGTCGCGCGCAGCTCGGCGACGGCGGCGGCGAGCTTCTTGGCCATCCTGTCGGGGTCGCTGCCCGGCCTGAGCAGGTCGTTGCCGCCGGCGCAGAAGCTGACCAGGTCGGGCTTCATCGCCACGGCCACCGGGACCTGCTCGGCGACGATCTGGTCGATGAGCTTGCCGCGCACGGCGAGGTTCGCGTAGTGGAAGTCGGGCTCGAGCTGTGCCAGGCGTTCGGCGACCCGGTCGGCCCAGCCGCGGAAGCGGCCGTCGGGGCCGGGGTCGTTGAGCCCTTCGGTGAAGCTGTCGCCGAGCGCGACGTAGGAGCGGTACCGCGTCATCGTGGGGGCCCTACTCGTTGATCAGGTCCGCCATCGCCCTCAGCGCAAGGACGTAGGACTGGAGTCCGAACCCGGCGATGGTACCGGTGGCGACGGCGGCCACGACGGAGGTGTGCCTGAACTCCTCGCGCGCGGCCGGGTTGGAGATGTGCACCTCGATCAGTGGCGCGGTGCGCTGGGCGAGGGCGTCGCGCAGCGCGTAGGAGTAGTGGGTGAACGCCGCGGGGTTGAGCACGACGGGGATCTTGCCGTCGGCCGCCTCGTGGATCCAGCCGACGAGTTCGGCCTCGTCGTCGGTCTGCCGGACCTCGACGTGGAGGCCGAGCTCGCGCCCGGTGGCGACGCAGAGGGTGCGCAGGTCCTCGAAGGTCTCCGCGCCGTAGACGTCGGGCTCCCGGGTGCCGAGGCGCGACAGGTTGGGGCCGTTGAGCACGTAGATCATCGCGCCACCTCGCGGTAGGCGGCCTCCAGCAGCTCCTCGGCGGGGTCTTCCAACCGGCCCGGCTTGGCCAGGCCGTCGAGGACGACGAAGCGTTGCTTGGCGCCGCGGTTCTTCTTGTCGAGCCGCATGTGGTCGCGCAGCTCAGGCCACGCGTCCTTGCGGTAGGCGGTGGGCAGGCCCACCGAGGTGAGGATGGAGCGGGTCCGTTCGACCAGGTCGGCCCTGCCCGCCAGGCGGGACAGCTCGGCGGCGTAGACCATGCCGATGGCGACGGCCTCGCCGTGGCGGATCTGGTAGTGCTCGGCACGCTCGATGGCGTGGGCGAGGGTGTGGCCGTAGTTGAGGATCTCGCGCAGGCCCGCCTCGCGCAGGTCGGCGCCGACGACGTCGGCCTTGACCTGGATCTTGCGCTCGATCAGCTGGCGGGTGTGCTCACCCTCTGGCCTGGTGGCGCCCTCGGGGTCGTCCTCGACCAGCATGAGGATGGTCGGGTCGGCGATGAAACCGCCCTTGATGATCTCCGCGAGGCCTGCGACGTAGTCGTCGCGCGGCATGGACGGCAGCGTGGCCAGGTCGCAGAGCACGCCCGCGGGCGGCAGGAAGGTGCCGACGAGGTTCTTGCCCTCGGGGGTGTCGATGCCGTTCTTGCCGCCGACCGCCGCGTCGACCATGGCCAGCAGCGTGGTGGGGACCATGACGACCTTGACGCCGCGCAGCCAGGTGGCGGCGACGAAACCCGCCAGGTCGGTGGTGGCGCCGCCGCCCACGCCGACGACGGCGTCGGAGCGGCTGATGCCGTACCGGCCGAAAGCCGACCAGAGCTGGGCGGCGACCTCGACGGACTTGGCCGCCTCGCCGTCGGGGACCGGCAGCGGGATCACGTCGTAGCCCGCCTCCTCGAGCGCACCGCACACGGGCCTGGAGATCTCGGGCAGCGTCGAAGGGTGGACGACGGCCACGGTGCGGACGCCCTCGCCGAGCAGGCCTGGCAGCTCGCCCAGCACGCCGGTGCCGATGACGACGTCGTAGGGGCTGTCGCCGCGCACGGTGATGCGGGTGGCGCTCATGCCGGCAGCCCCTTCACGATCTCCTCGACGAGGTCCTCGGGGTCGCGCTTGTCGGTCACCACGGTCAGCACGGCGAGCCGCTCGTAGACGGGGCGGCGCTCGTCCATGAGCTTCTTCAGCTGGCTGCGCGGGTTGAGGACCAGCAGCGGGCGGGCCGAGCCGAGGCCGACGCGCTGGACGGCGTCGGCGAGGCCTACCTCGAGGTAGACGACGGCGTGCCCGTCGAGCAGCGCCTGGGTGCCCTCGTGCAGGATCGCGCCGCCGCCGAGCGCCAGGACGCCGTCGTGCTCGGCCAGGGCCACGCGGACGGCCTCGTGCTCGAGCTCGCGGAAGCGCGCCTCGCCGTCCTCGATGAAGATGTCGCTCACGGCCTTGCCCGCGACCGACTCGACGTCGGTGTCGGTGTCACGGAAGGCGACGCCGAGCCGCTGCGCGAGCAGGCGGCCGAGCGTGGTCTTGCCCGACCCTGGCGGGCCGATCAGCACGGCCTTGGTCATTTGATCACCATGGATGAGAGGTAGCCGGACAGGTTGCGGGCGACTTCCTCGACGGAGTCGCCGCCGAACTTCTCGAGGGCCGCGTCGGCCAGCACCAGCGCCACCATGGCCTCGGCCACGATGCCGGCGGCGGGCACCGCGCAGACGTCGGAACGCTCGTGGTGGGCCTTGGTGGCCTCGCCGGTCTTGACGTCGATCGTGGCCAGCGCCCTCGGGACGGTGGAGATCGGCTTCATCGCGGCGCTGACGCGCAGGACCTCGCCGTTGGTCATGCCGCCCTCGACGCCGCCCGCGCGGTTGGTGATGCGCTTGACGCCGTCGTCGGTGGTGTACTCGATCTCGTCGTGGGCCCTGGAGCCGGGACGCGCGGCGGTCTCGAAGCCGTCTCCCACGCCGACGCCCTTGATGGCCTGGATGCCCATGAGGGCGGCGGCTAGGCGGGCGTCGAGGCGGCGGTCCCAGTGCGTGTAGCTGCCGAGACCCGGCGGCAGGCCGTAGGCGAGAACCTCGACGACGCCGCCGAGCGTGTCGCCGTCCTTGTGGGCCTTGTCGATCTCGGCGATCATCGCGGCGCTGCCCTCGGGGTCGATGCAGCGCACGGGGTCGGCGTCGATGGCCGCGAGGTCGCCGGGGACGGGGAAGACGTTGCCGGGCGAACGGGCCGCGCCGATCGACACGACGTGGCTGAAGATCTCGACGCCGAGCGCCTGCTTGAGGAAGCGCTTGGCGACCTCGCCGAGCGCCACCCTGGCGGCGGTCTCGCGGGCGCTGGCCCTGTCGAGCACGGGGCGGGCGTCGTCGAAGCCGTACTTCTGCATGCCGGCCAGGTCGGCGTGGCCGGGCCTGGGGCGGGAGCGCGGCGCGTTGCGGGCCAGGCCCTCCAGCTCGGCGGGGTCGACAGGGTCGGCCGCCATGACCTTCTCCCACTTGGGCCACTCGGTGTTGCCGACGCGGATGGCGACAGGGCTGCCGAGGGTGCGACCGTGGCGCAGGCCGCCGACGATGGAGACCTTGTCCTCCTCGAACTTCATCCGCGCGCCGCGGCCGTAGCCGAGGCGGCGACGGCGCAGCGCCTCGTCGATGGCGGCCGTGGTCACCTCCACCCCCGCGGGCAGTCCTTCGAGGATGGCGACGAGTTCGGGGCCGTGGGACTCTCCGGCGGTCAACCAGCGCAACATGCTGACAAGTCTTCCATGTGCGGAGCGGTGGGATCGCCATGGCTCACCAGGCGAGACAGAGCGCTCCGACGATCATGAAGGGGCCAAACGGAAACTCCGTCGATTTATCCGCCTTTTTCGTGACAAGGAGGGTGGTTGCGTAGAGCGCGCCGAGCACCTGCCCCGCGAGCGCCGCGGCGATCCACGCGTTCCAGCTCACCGAGCAGGCGATCATGCCGATGAGCCCGGCGAGTTTGACGTCTCCCAGACCCATGGCGGCGGGCCTGACGAACCACAGCACGCCGTACAGGACGAACAGGGCGAGGCCGCCGAGCAGCGCCTCGGGCAACCGGCCCGTGGGGATGAGGAGGAGGGCCAGGATCGGGTAGGAGGGCAGGGTGATCACGTCGGGCAGGCGGCTGGTGCGCCAGTCGATCACGCAGAGCGCGGCGCCGGCCGTCGCGGCGTAGTAGAGCGCGGGCAGGTAGGCCGCGTCCATCCGCCAGGCGAGCAGCGCGAACACCGCCGCCGTCGGCAGCTCGATCGTAGGGACACCGAGCTCCGGCCTCCTGAGCAGGCCTTGGACGGCTCGCCGCGCCTCGGCGCGGGTGTCAGGAGGGTCGGTCGCGAAGCCCGCGGCGAGTGAGCGCACGAGGACGCCTGCGACGAACCCCGCCAGCGCGGCCCAGATCACCACTGGTCCATCTTGGCCGTGGGCGGCGGCCGCTGTCAGGCCTTTCCGTACGGCACGCGGGCGCAGGGCGGCTCAGGTGCGGCGCGACCAGGGAAAGCGACGGCGCCTGGGAGCGGGCTCCTCCGCGAAACGGGCCACGGTCACCGAAGGCCCCACGCTGTCGAGCGTCCCCGACTCCACGGCGGCCATCGCCTCCAGCACGCCGCCCTCGATCACGAACGGCACGGGCCCCGCGACGTCGACCACCACCGCCGCCGCGTTCTCGTGGACGGCCGCCTGGCAGACCTGCAGCGTCGTCGCCTGGATGGGCCGGGCGTCCGGCCGCCACCTGGTGAGCGCCTCGACGCCGGTGAAGGCGATCACCGCTTCCCTGCCGTCCTTGCCGACGAGCTTGGGCAGCGCCATCTCGCTCTCCTTCTCCTGCCTGAGCCCGTGCGCGCCGACCTCGGACTCGGTCAGCAGCGCCACCACGGGCACCAGCAGTCGGGAGCCGCTCAGCGCCGACAGGACGGCGGTGGCGTCGGCCGTACCAGCCGAGAAGGCGGCCAGCGCGGCGGCGACGGCGGCGTCGGCGCTGCCGTCGTCACCTGGGACCAGGGGCTGCGGAATGCTCGGCACAACGCACGAGACTACCGGCGTATCACGTGTGGTCTGGGTGGACGCCGGCTGAGCATGCCCGCGTACAGTGAAACGCATGGGCATGATCGGGACTGTTGGTCTGGTTCTGCACCCGCGACGCGACTCGCAGACCGCGATCGAGACGATTCTCTCGTGGGCCACCTCGCGGGGCGTGACGGTGCTCGGGCTGCCGGAGGAGGTGGACCGCATCCACTGCAGCGCGGTCGCGGTCGAGCCCGAGGAGCTGTGCAAGCGCTCCGACCTGCTGGTCAGCCTGGGCGGCGACGGCACGATGCTGCGCACGATGCGGCTGATCGCGGGGCTGCAGACCCCGATCCTCGGCGTCAACCTCGGCAAGCTCGGCTTCCTCGCCGAGATCGACGTGGACGAGCTGCCCGAGGCGCTGTCGGCCATCGACGAGCACCGCTACACCGTGGAGCCGCGCATGGCGGTGCGGACGACGCTGAAGGACGGCGACGAGGTCACCGCCTTCAACGACATCGCGCTGGTGCGGGTGCCTGGCGACGGGATCGCCGCGGTCGCGGTGGCCGTCGAGGGGCACTCGTTCGTGCGTTACGCGGCCGACGCGGTCATCCTGTCCACGTCGACGGGTTCGACCGCCTACAGCTTCTCGGCGGGAGGGCCGATCGTCTCGCCCCTGGTCGAGGGCTTCCTGGTGATCCCGGCGGCGGCGCACTCGGCGTTCAACAGGGCGGTGATGTTGTCGGCGAACGAGAAGGTCACCCTGGAGCTGCTGCCCACGAGCGGCACTCTGGCCGTGGAGGTCGACGGCGTGGTGATGGGCCACCTGGCCCCGGGCGACTGCGTGACCGCCGGCGCCGTCTCCGGCGCCGCGTGGGTGGTACGGCTCGGCACGACGACCTTCTACGAACGCGCCCGGCGGAAGCTCAGGGTCAACGGCAGCGCGGAAGTGGACTGAGCCATGCGGATCGCGGTGGCGGCCGACAGCCTCGACGGAGTGGCCGCGAAAGTGGTGCAGGAGCTGCGTGAGCGCGGCCACGAGGTGATCGCGCACGGCGCGCTCGACGACGCCGAGCGCGACGACTGGGCATGGGCCAGCGAGGCCGCGGCGCTCGACGTGGCGGAGGGCAGGGCCGAGCAGGCGGTGGTGTGCTGCTGGACGGGCACCGGCGCCTCGATCGCGGCCAACAAGGTGCGCGGGGTCAGGGCCGCTCTGTGCGCCGACGCCTACACCGCCGACGGCGCACGCAGGTGGAACGACGCCAACGTGCTGGCGCTGAGCCTGCGCGTGGTCTCCGAGCCGCTGCTGATCGAGATCCTCGACGCGTGGTTCGCGGGGACGCCCAGCGCGGACCCCGCCGACGTGGCCAACATCGGCCACCTCGAGGCGCGCTGACCGGTCCGGCCGCGGGGAAACCCGGCGGCCGGGCCGTACACGCATCAGGGCGGCCCGACGATCAGGACTGGCCGGGCCCTGATGCGGGCCCGGCCCTGATGCGGGCCGGGCCCTCATCAGGGCCGTGACCGGGACGGGCCCCTGTCAGGGCCGCGATCGGGACAGTCCGCGGTCAGGACAGGTCGGCGATCGCGGCGACAGGTCCGCCGCCCGACGGGCCCTGGTGCACGGCGGCGACGGAGACGAACACGGCCGGGTCGCCGGTGACGGAGGCCGCGACACCGCCGACCGTGGCCTTGATCTGGCGGTGCCAGTGCACGTCGGAGTCGTCGAGCATGATGTTGCGGCGTCCGCGCACCCGCCCCGAGGGGTCGGCCTCGCACTTCATGAAGACGTTGACGAGGCGGTCGCCCAGGTCGGAGGGATGCGGCCGGTCGGGCAGCGGGATGCCGGAGTCGCGGATGGCCTCCCAGATGCCGTCGGCGTCGAGCGCGTCCTTCATGACGCTGTGCCCGATGCGGTAGCGCCCGCCGATCCCGCGCACGTTGCCGACGACGACGATCTGCGCCCTGTCCAGCTCGACGCCGCTGGAGCAGGAGGCGACGCTGCTGTAGAGGGACAGGTCGCGGTGGATCTGGTCGGCGGCCGGCATCTCGATCTCACCGAGTGCGACGGCGATGCCGAGGGCGGTGGTGGAGTTCGACAGGTCCATGGAGGGGCCCGTCTCCTCGATGGCGGTGTCCTTGCCGCGGCTCTTGGCGTCGGTGATCGTGGCCAGCGTGAGCAGCGGGGTCTTGGTCTGCACGTAGTGGACGTCGCGCGGGTCGTCGATGCCGGCGACCTTCATGGCCTCCCGCACTCCGGCCGCGACCTTCTCGACCATGGCGGGGCGGCCGATGTCCTCGGGCAGGATGACGTCGCTCATGGCCACGCCGACCGACACCCTCGGCTCGTCCGTGGCGGGGGCGTCGGCGGTGGTGGCGAAGATCGTGGCGTGCGGGCTGAGCACGCCGTCGGTGCCACCCGACCACACCAGCGGGACGCTCTCCGGCGCCGGATGCCCCTTCCTGGCCAGCACCCCGCGGAAGGCCGTGTCGGCCAGGATGCGGGTGTAGTCGTTGACGCCGCCGTTGCCCTCGGTCTTGCCGATCACCGCGAGCACCCTGTGCGCCTCGATGACCCCGTCGTCGATGAGCTTCTCCAGCCCTGAGGCGTCGGTCACGCTCTCGATGGCGACCTTGCGCACTTCGATCGGTTCCGGCATCTATCTCTCCACTCTCGTACCGACATCGTCGTTCGCGATGTGCTCCAGCGAGGTGATCACGGCCTGCCTGCCCCCGCCTGCGACGAAGCGCAGAGCCGCTTCCACCTTCGGTCCCATGCTCCCCCCGGCGAAGTGCCCGGCGGCGTGCAGGACACGCAGCTCGTCCGCGGAGATCCGGCCGATGGGCCGCGGGTCGGGCCCGCCGTATCCGACGACGGCGTTCGGCACGTCGGTCGCGATGATCAGAACCTCCGCCCTGACGGCCTGCGCGAGCAGAGCCGCCGCGAGGTCCTTGTCGACGACCGCCTCGACGCCCGCCAACGACCCGTCGGCCTGCCGTACGACGGGTACTCCCCCGCCGCCCGCGGCCACGACCGTGAACCCGGCGGCGATGAGCGCCGTCGCGGCGTCCGCGTCGAGGATCTCCAGCGGCTCGGGCGAGGCGACCACGCGCCGCCAGCCGCGCTCGAAGCGCCGCCAGTTCTGCCCGAGCTTCTCGAACCTGCGCGCCTCCGCCTCGGTGAAGTAGCGCCCGATCGGCTTGACCGGGTCCTCGAAGGCGGGGTCGCGCGCGTCGACCAGGGTGCGGGTGACGACGGTGGCGGCCCGGCCGCCGAGCGCGTTCATGATGAGCGTGCCGATGGTGGCCTGGGTCTGCGCGCCGCACCAGTCGAGCGGCACGGGCGGCACGACCGAGGCGGCCAGCTGGTTCTTCAGCAGCAGGTTGCCGACCTGCGGGCCGTTGCCGTGGGTCAGCACCACGTCGCGGCCCGCGTCGATGAGTACCCTGACCTGCAGGATCGCCGCCTCGACCGCGGCCTGCTGGTCGCGTGGCGAGGCGCTGCCGTCGGGGGCCGTCATGGCGTTGCCGCCGAGCGCGATGAGTACCCTTTCACCCACGGTCGCGACGCTACCCAGGCCGCGGAGGCCGTTCATTGGCAACCTTTGCCCATGATGGGCCCCTCGGCATGGCGGGGGCCGTGCCTCTAGGGTCGGTCCCATGCGCTTTGGTGTGCTGGGCCCTGTGACGGTGTGGACCGACTCCGGCGAGGTCGTGCCGATCCCCGGGCTGAAGGTGCGCGCCCTGCTCGCCGACCTGCTCGCCCACGAGGGGCGGGTCGTGTCCGCCGACCGGCTCGTCGACGATCTGTGGGGCGACGAACCGCCCGCCAACGCCTCGGCGGCCCTGCAGGTGCGGGTCTCGCAACTGCGCCGCGCCCTCGAGGACGCCGAGCCCGGCGGGCGGGACCTGGTGGTCTCCCGCGCGCCCGGCTACGCACTGCTGGTCGACCCCGAGCGCGTGGACGCCACCCGCTTCGCACGGTTGGTGGACAAGGCGGAGCCGGCCGAGGCGCTGGAGCTGTGGCGTGGATCGGCCTACGCGGACTTCGCCGACGCGGAGTTCCTCCGCCCGGTGATCGCCCGCCTGGAGGAGGCGCGGCTGGCCGCGATCGAGGGGCTCTCGGAGGTACGGCTGGCGGCGGGCGAGCCGGTCGAGCTGGCCGCGCTCGTGGCCGAGCACCCGCTCAGGGAGCGGTTGCGCGCCGTCCACATGAAGGCGCTCTACCGAGCGGGACGGCAGAGCGAGGCGCTGGCCAGCTACGCCGAGTTGAGGGAGCGGCTGGCCGACGAGCTGGGCCTGGACCCCTCGCCCGAGCTGGCCCGGCTGTACGAGGGGATCCTGCGGCAGGACCCCGCGCTGAGCGGCAGGGCGGAGCGCCCCGCGACCAACCTGCCCGCCGCGGTCGGCGGCCTGATCGGGCGCGACGAGGCCGTGGCCGAGGTTCGCGCCCTGCTGGAGGACGGCGGCAGGCTCGTCACGCTCACCGGTTCGGGAGGCGTGGGGAAGACGAGCCTGGCTGTGGAGACCGCGCGCCGGCTGGTGGAAGCGCATCCCGACGGCGCGTGGCTGGTCGAGCTGGCGCCCTACGACCGGCGCACGCCGTCGCTGGCCGACGCCGTGCTCGCCGCGCTCGACATCAGGGCGGACTCGGCGGGCGCCATGGAACGCCTCGCCGAAGCGCTGCGGGACAGGCGGATGCTGCTGGTGCTCGACAACTGCGAGCACGTGATCGAGCAGGCGGCCCTGCTCGCCGGCACGCTGCTGCGTTCCGCGCCGGGGCTGCGGATCCTGGTGACCAGCCGCGAACCGTTGAACGTGGCGGGCGAGGTGCTGTGGAGCGTGCCCCCGCTGCGGCTGCCGGAGGGGTCGGAGCTGCTCACGGTGGCCAAGGCCGACGCCGTGCGACTGTTCATGGCCAGGGCGAGCGCGTCGGCTCGCGGGTTCGCGCTCGACGCCGGCAACGCCGAGGCGGTCGCGCAGCTCTGCCGGAGGCTCGACGGCCTCCCGCTTGCGCTCGAGCTGGCCGCCACCCGTGTCAGGTCGCTCGGCGTCCACGAGCTCGTGGCCAGGCTGGACGACAGGTTCAGGCTCCTGGCGGGCTTCCAGCGCGGGGCTCCTGCGCGGCAGCAGACGTTGATGGCGATGATCGACTGGAGCTGGACGCTGCTCACCGACTCCGAGCGCGTCGTGCTGCGCCGCCTGGCCGTCCACGCCGACGGGTGCACGCTGGACGCGGCGGAGACAGTCTGCGCCGAAGCGGGGATCGACGTGCTCGACACGCTGGCGCGGCTGGTCGACCGCTCGCTGGTGGTGCTCGTGGACGGGCCCGCGGGCGTCCGTTACCGGCTACTGGAGTCGGTGGCCGCCTACTGCCTGCACAGGCTGGACGACGCGGGCGAGACCGAGCGGGTACGGCAGGCGCACGCCGGCTACTACGTGGAGCTCGCCGTCCGCGCCGCGCCGTACCTGCGGGGGTCCGAGCAGGCGCGCTGGCTGCGGCTGCTGGACGCCGAGTCCGCGAACCTGCGGGCCGCCCTCGGCGCTGCCCCGCGGGCCGGAGCGCTGCGGTTGGCCAACGCCCTGGCGTGGTACTGGTTCCTGCGCGGCAGGCTGGGTGAGGGCCTGCGTGCCCTGGAGACCGCTCTGGCCGCCGCGCCTGCCGTGAGCGCCGCGCCTGCCGTGAGCGCGGAGCCCGACGGGGCCGCCGCTTCCGACACGAGCGCCGGGCCCTGCGCGTCTGACGGATCGGTGGCCGCCGACCTGGCCAGGGCGCGGGCCTGGCACGCGGGGTTCGCGCTGCTGCTCGGCGACGAGGTCGACTGGGAGCGGGCCCTCGACATCGCTGATCCCGGCGACCGTGCGATGGCGCAGTGGTTCGTCTCGCTGAGCCTGGCCGATCTGGCGTCCGCCCGGCCGCTGGTCGACCAGGCGCTCGCCACCTTCCGGGAGGTCGGTGACCGGTGGGGCGAGGCGGCCGCGCTGAGCAGGCACGCCCGCGACGCGTTCACCGTCCGCGACCTGGAGTCCCTGCAGCGCGACGGCGGCGAGAGCGAGAGGCTCTTCCGCGAGCTCGGCGACCGCTGGGGGCTGCTGCAGGCCACCGAGTGGCTCGGCGGCCTGGCCGAGATCCGCGGCGACAACGAGCAGGTCGTCCGGCTGTTCACCGAGGACCTGCGCATGGCCGAGGAACTCGGGCTGTGGCCCGAGGCGGTGCGGCGGCTGTCGTGGCTGGGCTGGTCGGCCATGAACACCGGCGACCACGCCACGGCCATGGAGCGCTGCGGTGAGGCGCTCCTGCTTGCCACGGGGCAGGGCTACAGGGAGGGGCAGATCTTCGCCAGGATGGGGTGCGGCTTCGCCGCCCGCCGCGCGGGCCTGCTCGATGTGGCGCTGGAGCACCTCGAGCACCTGCTGGACGGCGTCCCGAGGGACGGCGAGCCGCCGCTGTTCCTGCCCTCCACCCTGGCCGAGCTGGGCTTCGTGCATGAGCTGCGCGGCGATGCCGCAGGTGCGCGCGAGCTGTTCATGGAGGCGTTCGCCGCGGCCAGGCGGATCGGCGACCCCAGGACGGCGGCGTTCACGGTCGAGGGTCTGGCCGCCGCGTCGGCGCCCGAGGAGTGCGCCAGGCTGCTGGGGCTGGCCGCCGAGGCCAGGGTGTCGCACCGTACGCCTGCCAGTCCCTCGGAGGAGGAGGAGCTGCGGCGGATCACCGGCAGGGCCGTTGACGCGCTGGGCGAGGAGGCGTTCGCCGCCGCCTTCGCTCACGGCCGGGAGCTGACCTTCGACGACGTGGCCTGACCCGCGAGGTGCTCGGCCAGCCGGTCGAAGAACTCCAGCCAGCCCTGCTTGGCCTGTTCGGCGTGCTCCTCGTCGGTGTTGACCCCGAACTGGTGGAACCGCATCGCCGTGCCGCCCTCGTGCTCCTCCAGCGTGAGGGTGACCACCGAGGCGGGTCCCTCGCCGGGGTTGTCGGGGTCGCCGGTGGTGAAGACGAGCCGTCCAGGACCGGCGACCTCGCGGTAGACCCCGTGCAGCGTCACCTCGAAGCCCTCCTCGCCGACCAGCGTGGCCCGCCAGGCGCCGCCGGGGCGGACGTCCAGCACGATCCGGTCGGCCGGGGTGGTGAAGACGCGCGGGCCGAACCAGCGGGCGAAGCGCTCCGGGCGGGTCCAGGCGGCGTACACGTCCGCGGGGTGCGCGGCGAACCGGCGGATGATCTCGTACTCGGCGGTCTGCGTCATGGCTGCCCTCTCAGGGGTCGTGGATCGCTTTCGACGAGATCCACCGTGCCCTGCGGCCCTTACGGATGCCTTCTGGTGTCCTTAAGGCCGGATCCCGCGGGGTGAACAACCACCCCTAAAAGGGTAAAGATCCCGCTTTGGGGGTTTATTAGTGGATTCATCCCTTCCGTGCGGGAGCTCCGTACTGTAAACAGTCTTAAGAGATATCCGTCACTCGGTTGGGAGCCTTCATGATCGCCTGGATCGTGCTGATCCAAGCCTTGCTCGCCCTCGCGGGACTGTCCGCGATCTGCCTGCTGACGCGAAGGTCCCGTGACAACCGCCCTTTCGAAGGCCCAGGCCGGTAGCGACCAGGGCCACCCGAGGACGCGCCCGGCCGATGCGGAGGTGCCCATGACAAGCGCCGGCGGCGGCGCGTCGCGGCGGCTCCCACGCTGGTCCGAGATCCGGCCCCTGCTGCGGGGCAGGCCGTTCATCGCCGACGCGGTCGAGCGCCGGCTGTCCAGGGCCCACACGATCGCGGACCTGCGGGCCGTGGCCCGCCGGCGGGTGCCGCGCTCGGTCTTCGACTACGTCGACGGCGCGGCCGAGGACGAGATCGGCATCGGCCGCGCGAGGGACGCCTTCCGCGCCGTCGAGTTCCACCCGCGCGTCCTCAGGGACGTCGGCACGGTCGACCCGTCGGTCGGCGTCCTCGGCAGGCACAGCGCGCTTCCGCTGGTCCTCGCACCGACCGGCTTCACCCGGATGATGCACCACGAAGGCGAGATCGCCGTGGCCCGCGCCGCCGCCGACGCCGGCGTCCCCTACGTGCTGTCGACGATGGGCACGACGTCGATCGAGGACCTCGTGCGCGCGGTCCCCGCCGCTCGCACATGGTTCCAGCTCTATCTGTGGCGGGACAGGGACGCGAGCGCGCGGCTCGTCGAACGGGCGATCGCGGCGAACGTCGAGACGCTGATCCTGACGGTGGACACGCCCGTCGGCGGGGCCCGCATGCGAGACGTGCGCAACGGCCTGACGATCCCGCCCTCGCTGTCGCCGCGCACGCTGGCCGACATGTCTCTGCACCCGTCCTGGTGGTTCAACCTGCTGACGACCAGGCCGCTGGAGTTCGCCTCGATGGCGTCGTGGAACGGAACGGCCGAGGAACTCGCCCGGCGGATGTTCGACCCCGGGGTGACCATGAAGGACCTCGCATGGCTCAGGGAGACGTGGCCGGGAAAGCTGGTCGTCAAGGGAGTCCAGTGCGTCGAGGACGCCGTGGCGGTGGTCGAGCGCGGCGCGGACGCCGTCGTCGTGTCCAACCACGGCGGCCGCCAGCTCGACAGGGCGCCGGTCCCGCTCGAACTCCTGCCCCACGTCGTGGCGGCCGTCGGCGGGCGGGCCGAGGTGATGGTCGACACCGGCATCTGCTCGGGCGCCGACCTCGTGGCCGCGCGGGCGCTGGGCGCGTCGGCGGGGATGGTGGGGCGGGCCTACCTCTACGGCCTGATGGCCGGCGGCGAGCGAGGTGTACGGCGGGCCCTCGGCATCCTGCACCAGGAGGCCACGCGCACCCTGCGGCTTCTCGGCGTGCCGCGCATGGAGGACGTGGGCGGGGAGCACGCCTCCCTGCGCGCGTGGAACGGGCGGTAGCCTCACGGACGTGATTCGCACCGCACACGTCAACGGCATCGACCTCGCCTACCGGGAGGAGGGCGATCCCGCCTCGCCCACGATGGTCCTGCTGCACGGCCGTACCGCCGACCACAACCACTGGAACCTCTACACCCGCCGCTTCGCCGAGCGCTTCCACGTGGTCGCTCCCGACCTGCGCGGCCACGGCGCGAGCGGGCATCCGGCCACGTACGCGCTGCCCGACATGGCCGAGGACATCGTGGCGCTGCTCAGAGCGCTCGGCGTGGAGCAGGCGGTGCTGATCGGACACTCGCTCGGCGGCGCGGTGGCCTACCACCTGGCCATGAACCACCCCGACCTGGTCTCGGTCCTGATCCTGGAGGACCCTCCTGCGCCACTGCCGATCGACAGGCCGCCGCTGGAGGACGACTCCCCCATGATGGTCGAGACCGAACGCCAGATCGTCTCCCCCGATCCGGCGTGGGCGGAGGGTCTGAAGCGCGTCACAGCGCCCACGCTGGTGCTGTCGGGCGGTCCTTCCAGTCACGTCGACGCCGCGCCGCTCGCCGAGCTGATCCCGGGCGCGAAGCTCGTCACCATCGACGCGGGGCACCTGATCCACTCGGCGGCGCCGAAGGAGTTCACGGCGGCGGTCGAGGAGTTCCTCGAGGGCTGACAAACTATCTCCTCCCCCCTCAAGAGGAGATAGTTCATGACCGGTGACGACAAGCCGCGCCCCGGGCTGAGCGCGGAACGCGTCGGCGTGTTCACCGACGCGATCTTCGCCATCGCCATCACCTTGCTCGCTCTGGAGATCCCGCGACCCGAGGAACCGGAGCAACTCGCCGACCTCGGGCACTTCCTGAGCGAGCACGCCGGCGCCTTCGCCGGGTTCGCGCTGGCCTTCCTGATGCTGTGGTTCAACTGGCGTGCCCACCACACACTGTTCGACCAGCTCGCGCGGGTGTCGCAGGCGGTGCTGGCGGTGCACATCCCGCTGCTGCTGTTCTCGGCCTTCCTGCCGTACGCGACCGGTCTGTTCGCCCTGGAGGAGCTGCCGACGGACGCCAGGTCCATCGCGGTGGCGCTGTTCGGCGGCACCGAAGCGGTGCTCATGCTGTGCCAGGGCCTGCTCTACACGCTCACCCTGAGGCAGGGCCTGTACGCCGTCGGCGCCAGCACCACGCGCATGAGCACCGCGGCCGCGATCAACTGGGGCATCGGCGTCCTGTGGGCGGTCAGCGCGATGCTGGCCTTCCCGCTCGGCGACGGCGTCACCCTGCTGTGGCTGGCCACCCCGCTGCTGGCCCTGGCCATCCTGTACGGCATGCGCCTGCGGCGGGGCCGTGAAAGCCGAAGGGCGTCCCTCGGCTGAGGGACGCCCTTGCGCGCGGAAGGCGGATCACGCCCTGTGCAGCAAAGGCGGATCACGTCCTGTGCTGGGAAGGCGGGTCACGCCCTGTGCTGGGAAGGCGGGTCACGCCCTGTGCAGGGAAGGCGGGTCAGACCGTCACGAGGGCGGCCTCGGCCTCCAGGGTCGCGGCCGTCGCGTTGACGACGGCCGCGATCCGCAGCGCCTCCTGGATCTGCTCACGCGGCATGCCGGAGCCGCGCAGCACCTGCTCGTGCGACTCCAGGCAGCGCCCACAGCCGTTGATCGCGGAGACCGCCAGGCACCACAGCTCGAAGTCGACCTTGTCGACACCCGGGTTGCCGATGACGGTCATGCGCAGCCTGGCCGGCATCGTGCCGTACTGCTCGTCGCCGATCAGGTGGGTGGCGCGGTAGTAGACGTTGTTCATCGCCATGATCGAGGCGGCGGCCTTGGCCGCCTTGAACGCCTCGGCCGACAGGGCGGCGGCGGCCTCGCCCGCCACCTCGGCGATGACCCGGGCCGACCTGGTGGCCAGCGCGCACGCCAGGACCGCGCCCCACAGCTGCTGGTCGGTCAGCGACGACGTCGTCGTGACCGAGCCCAGGTTGAGCTTGGTGTCCTTGGCGTAGTCGGGCAGCGCGGCCTTCAGGTTGTCGATGCTCATGCCTGCTCCCTCGCCGCTCGCACGGTCATCGGCCGGCCGTGCTCCCCGCGCTCGGTTCGCTCGCTCATGCGCCCAGCAGGGCCTTCGCGTCGAGGCCCTTCTCGCCCTTGTTCCAGTTGCAGGGGCACAGCTCGTCGGACTGCAGGGCGTCGAGGACCCGCAGGACCTCCTTGACGTTGCGGCCGACCGAACCCGCCGTCACCATCGTGAACTGGATCTCGTTGTTCGGGTCCACGATGAAGGTGGCGCGCTGGGCGACGCCGTCCTCGCCGAGGATGCCGAGCTCCGACGACAGCTCGCGCTTGATGTCGCTCAGCATCGGGAACGGCAGGTCGCGCAGGTCCTCGTGGTCCTTGCGCCACGCGTGGTGGACGAACTCCGAGTCGACGGAGACGCCGAGCACCTGCGCGTCACGGTCGGCGAAGTCCTCGTTGAGCCGGCCGAACTCGGCGATCTCGGTGGGGCACACGAAGGTGAAGTCCTTCGGCCAGAAGAACACCACGCGCCACTTGCCCTCGTAGGTCTTGTGGTTGATCTCCGTGAACGCCTTCTCGGGGTCCAGGTCGACGCAGGCGGTGAGCTCGTACTCGGGGAACTTGTCACCAACGGTGAGCACGTGGATGTCTCCTTGTAGGACGTCGTTGTCAGTGCCTCCAGGTTGCCGCACCTACCATTGATCCGAGAAATCGAGCAGTCGGACCAATCTGAGAGGTGATTCCTATCAGTGAGCCCATGCCCACCCTCGCTCAACTGCGGGCATTCCTCGCTGTAGCCGACCATCTCCACTTCAGGGAGGCCGCCACCGCGCTCAGGATGAGCCAGCCCGCGCTGTCGGGGTCGGTCTCCGCGCTGGAGGAGATCCTCGACACACAGCTGCTCGAAAGGACCACCAGAAGAGTGCTGCTGACACCCGCGGGCGAGCGGGTGGCCGCGCACGCCACGCGGGTGCTGGCGGCGGTCGACGACCTGGTCGGCGAGGTGGCGCGCAACCGCGAGCCGTTCAGCGGGCCCGCGCACCTGGGCGTGATCCCGACGGTCGCGCCGTACGTGCTGCCCGCGCTGCTGCCGATGTTCGCCAGGCGCTTCCCGAAGCTGAAACTCACCGTGCACGAGGCCAAGACCGAGACGATCGTCGAGGAGGTGAGGGAGGGCAGGCTCGACCTGGTGCTGCTGGCCCTGCCGACCGAGACGAGCGGGCTGGTGGAGGAGCCGCTCTACGACGAGGAATTCCTGCTGGCCGTCCCCGAGGGCCATCCGCTGGCCGTCGAGGAGACGCCGCTGCGCAGGTCGGCGCTGAAGGGTCTCGACATCGTGCTGCTGAACCAGGGCCACTGCCTGCGGGAGCAGGCGATCGACGTGTGCAGGGAGGTGGGCGCGCGGGCCACCGCGACCACCTACGCCACCAGCCTGCCGACGCTGGTGCAGCTGGTGGCGGGCGGCCTCGGGGTGACGCTGCTGCCGGAGTCGGCGGTGCCGGTGGAGACGGGCAAGAGAGTACGGCTGGCGCTGCGCAGGTTCGCCGATCCGGCGCCTGGCAGGACGATCGGCATGGCCTACCGGGCCAGCTCGGCGCGGGCCGCGGAGTACGCGCAGCTCGCCAAGGCGGTGCGGAGCGCGGTGAGGCAGCGGAAGCTGCCGGTGAAGGTGGTCGCCTGACCTGGAGCCCGGCACCGGCTCGAACGGCACCGGCTGGGGGCACCACCTTGGACCGGCACCACCTTGGACCGGTACCGGTTAGGTGGTGAACGGCCAGCCGGTGACGGGCGGGCGCGGGGTCAATCCAGGGGCGAGGCCGAGCGCGCCCAGCGACTCGGCCATCTTGACGGCGGCGCTCACACCGTCCACGACGACCAGCCCGGTGGCCGCGGCGACGTCCGCCGCCATGCCCGCCATGCCGCCACAGCCCAGCACGACCACCTCGGTGGCCGCGCGTCGCGCGGTGTCGGCGACCGCTGTCACCGCCTCCTCGCGGTGGTCGACCAGGTCGGGCACGCCCAGGCCCGAGGCCAGGACGCCGGCGCAGGCCGCGTCGAGCCGCAGCGTCCGCAGGCGGTCCTCGACGATCGGCGCGGCCGCGGCGGTGGAGGTGACGATCGTGAACCGCGCGCCGAGCGTGCGGGCCAGCAGCGGCCCGCACTCGGTGATGTCGAGGACGGGCGCGGCGGTGAGCTCCTGCGCGGCCTCCTTGCCCGGCTCGCCGAACCCCGCCATCACCACCGCGTCGGCGGGCGTCTCCGCGATCAGTTCGAGGACGCCGACCGCGCTGAACAGCACCTCACAGTGCCCGGTCAGCTCGGCGGGCCCGCGGCGCGGCGCGAGCGTGGTGACGGTGGTGCCCGGCGCGGCGGCGGCGCGCGCGGCCTCGTGGATCAGCAGGGTGCAGCCGTCGACGCGGTTGGGGTTGACCACGAGGATCTCCATGCGCGCAACGGTATACCACTATTGTCCGAGCCGCTTGAGCCTGGTCACCGCCTCGTCGATGACCTCGTCCTTCTTGCAGAAGGCGAACCTGACGAAGTGCCGGCCCCTGTCGGGGTGGTCGTAGAAGACCTGCGTCGGGATCGCCACCACTCCGGCCAGTTCGGGCAGCCGCCTGGTCAGCTCCAGGCCGTCGGTGAAGCCCAGCGGCCTGATGTCGGTCTGCACGAAGTACGTCCCGGACGGCTTCAGCACCTCGAACCCCGCCGCCGCCAGCCCGCTCATCAGCCTGTCGCGCTTGCCCTCGAGGCCTTCGCGCAGGCCCGCGACCCAGTCCAGTTCCTCGCGCAGGCCGTACGCCACGGCGAGCTGCCACGGCCCGTTGGCCGTGAAGGTCAGGAACTGCTTGACGGTCTGAACGGCCCGCACCAGCTCGGGCGGAGCGCACACCCAGCCCGTCTTCCATCCCGTCACCGAGAACGTCTTGCCCGCCGAGGCGATCATCACGGTCCGCTCGCGCATGCCCGGCAGCGTGGCCATGGGGATGTGCGCGACGCCGTCGAAGGTCAGGTGCTCGTACACCTCGTCGGTGATCGCCACCAGGTCGCGCTCCTGGCACAGCTCGGCGATACAGGCCAGTTCCTCGGCGGTGAACACGGTGCCCGTCGGGTTGTGCGGCGAGTTGACCAGGATCGCCCTGGTGCGCGGCGTGACAGCGGCGCGCAGCTCGTCGGGGTCGAAGGTGAAGCGCCCCCGCTCGGGCCGCAGGGTGACCGCGACCAGCCTGGCCCCGGCCAGCGCGATGGAGGCGGCGTAGGAGTCGTAGTAGGGCTCGAAGGCGATCACCTCGTCGCCCGGCTCGCACAGTGCCAGCACCGAGGCCGCGATCGCCTCGGTGGCGCCCACGGTGACCAGCACCTCACCGTCGGGATCGTAGGCGAGGTCGTAGTGCCGCCGCCGGTGCTCGGCCACGGCCTGCCGCAGCTCGGGCACCCCCGGCCCCGGCGGGTACTGGTTGGCGCCCGACCTGATGGCCTCCACCGCGCGGTCGAGCATCGCGGGCGGGCCGTCGGTGTCGGGAAACCCCTGCCCCAGATTGATCGAACCGGTCCGTACGGCCAGCGCGCTCATCTCGGCGAAGATCGTGGTGCCGAACTGTCGCATTCGGGAAACAAGGGGATCGTTCACAGGACCACACTATTAGTCTCGAGGGCGTGATCACCCGGGTCGCTCTCGCCGTCGCGCTCGTGTCCGCTCCGAGCGCCCTCCCCACCGCCGGATGGGTCAACGAACCCGTCGTCGCCGCCCCCGCCGGTGCCGAGCTCGGGACCAGCGCCGGAGCCGAGCGCCGGACCGGTGTCGGGACCGGACCCGAGCGCCGGACCGGGACCAGCGTCGAGAGCTGGTCGACCGGGCCCGGGAACGGGACCGGACCCGGGAACGAGTCGGGGGTCGGGGCCGGGAACGAGTCGGGGGCCGGGAACGGGTCGGGGGTCGGGGCCGGTCCTGTCGAGGAGCGGGCGTGCCCCGTCCCCATGCCCCCAGGGACCAGGTGCGGCTTCCTGGTGGTACCCGAAAGGCGGGACGGCGACCGGGCAAAAACGATCAGAGTGGGCTTCGCCGTCCACCGGGCGAGGAACCCCGCGGGCGACCCCGTCGTCTACACGAGCGGTGGTCCCGCCTCGGCCTCGATCCAGCTCACCGGCTTCCTGGCGTCGATCTTCCCCGACCGCGACGTCGTCACGCTGGAACAGCGCGGCAGCAGGTACTCCAAGCCCACGCTCGGCTGCCCCGAGACCGTCTCGGCCATGCTCGACAGGCTGCGCGCCCCCAGGGCCGACGTCGCGAAGGGCGCGCTCGACTGCCGCAGGAGGCACGAGGAGCAGGGCGTCGACCTGCGCGGCTACACCACCAAGGAGATCGCGGCCGACGTCGTCGACCTGCGTAAGGCGCTCGGCTACGCCAGGTGGAACCTGTTCGGGGTCAGCTACTCCACCAGGGTGATGGTGGACGCCGCCGCGGCCGACCCCGAGGGTGTGAGCGCGGTGGTGCTCGACTCCTTCCTGCCGCAGGACGTCTCCTGGTACGGAGAGGCCGACCGGAACCTGGCCGACACCGTGGCCGCCCTGGGCGTCGGCGACAGGTTCGAGGCGATGGTGAAGCGGTTGAACGCGCGTCCCGCGCTGGTGCCCGCCACCGACCCGCTGACGGGCAGGGCGTTCACCGCCAGGCTGACCGGCGACGACGTGGCGACGGTGCTCGCCGAGGGCCTGCACGACGCGAGCGTGATCGCGGTGGCCCCCGCGCTGGTCGACGCCCTGGCCGAGGGGCACGACGAACTGCTGCGGCCGCTGGCCGACCAGGTGGGGCCCGGTCTCGCCTCCCACGAGTTCGGGCTCTACCACGCGGTCCAGTGCCAGGACGAGGCCGACTTCCCCGAACGGTCACGCCTGTTCACGGTGACCTCCGACAAGGAGGTGTGCGCGGCATGGAAGCTGCCGGCCTCCACGCCCACGAAGGCCACGACGAAGGCGCCCGTGCTCGTACTCGGCGGCCAGTACGATCCGACCACGCCCGCCCGCACCGCCAGACCGGCGGCGGAGAGGTTGCCCAACGCCCGCTTCGTGGAGTTCGCCGGAGTCGGCCACGCGGTGTTCCTGTCGACGGCGTGCGGCGCCCGCACCATCGCCGCGTTCGTCGCCGACCCTGTGGGCTGGAAGCAGCCGTGCGACCCTTCGCAGCGCGGCTTCACCTCCGTGCGACCCGGCGACCTTCACGTCACCGGCGCGCCGTACCAGGCGCTGACCTCCCCGTGGCTGGCCGTGCCGCTCGCGTTGTTCGCGCTGGCGAGCCTGGCTCAGCTCGTCGGCGGCGCGCTCAGAGGCAGGGCGCTGACCGCGTTCGCCGGGCTGGCCGGCGTGGCCTTCGTCGGCCTGGCGGCCGACGCGGTGTGGGGGCTGATGAAGGAGAACGAGACCGCGCTGGCCGTCGGGGTGCCGCACACGCTCGAGGCCTACGGCTGGGTCGCGGCCGGCTCGGCCGTTCTCACGGTGGCCGCTCTGCTACGAGCCCGTACAATCCCCAACATCCTGGCCACCGTGATCGCGGCCGGCCTCCTCGTGTGGTGGTGGTCCTGGTTCCTGTGACACGCATCAGAGAGCTCGACGCGCTCCGCGGTTTCGCGGTGTGCGGGATCATGCTGGTCAACACCTGGCAGCACGCTGAGGGGCCGGAGAGCGACTGGTGGGTCGAGACGTTCTTCCAGGGACGCTTCTACCCGATCTTCTCCCTGCTGTTCGGCATCAGCTTCGTGCTCGTGCTGCAGGGCGCCACCCGGTGGGTGCTGCTGCGCAGGCTGCTGTGGCTGCTGGTGTTCGGGCTGGTCCAGCACACCTGGTATCCGGGAGAGGTGCTGACCGACTACGCGCTGTTCGGAATCGGCGTGCTGCTGCCCGCCTCGTTCCTGTCCGGCGGCTGGCCGATCCTGGCGCTCGGGGTGGCGGCGATCGCGTGGGGCACCTGGATGGGCGGCGGCATCCTGATCATCCCCGGGCTCTTCCTGATCGGCATGGCCCTGATGGAGCTGCGGCTGGGACGCCGATGGCTGCTGCCGGGCTTCGTGGCGTCGGCGGCCGTCTCCGCGGTGCTCACCTGGGCCTACCCGCGAACCGAACAGTGGTGGATCTACGTGACGGCGGCCCTCGCGGGCGCCGCCGCCTACTCCACGCTGGTGCTGTACCTGCGGCCGCGGTGGCTGGAGCCGATGGGCAGGATGGCGCTGACCAACTACGTCTCGGGCACCGTCGTCATCGCGCTGACCGCCCCGATGCGGTGGCCCGTGCTCCCGGTGGTGGCCGTGACACTGGCCGCGCAGCTGCTGTTCAGCTGGTGGTGGCTGTCCAGGTTCAGGTACGGCCCGCTCGAATGGGCCTGGCGCGTGCTCACCTGGTGGAAACGCGTGGAGAACAAGCCCATACTCCGTTCGTGACGCCAAGCGCCTTGCTCCGCCTGCTGGACGACGAGCTGCCCGACGCGATCCGCCTCCGTCACCGGCTGCATGCCGTACCCGAACTGGGCGGCGCCGAGGCGGAGACCTGCGCGATCATCGCCGAGCATCTGCCGCTGCCGCACAGGGTCGTGGCGGGCACCGGGATGATCGTGAGGGTCGGCGCGGGCGGCGCGGGCGGCGCGGGCGGCGAGCCCGCGATCGGCGTCAGGGCCGAGCTGGACGGGCTGCCGATGACCGAGCGGACGGGGGCGGCGTACGCGTCGGCCAACGGCCACATGCACGCCTGCGGCCACGACGTCCATCTGGCCGCGCTCGTCGCGCTGGTGCGGGCGGCCCGCAAGACGGCGCTGCCTGCGCCGCTGGTGGCGATCTTCCAGCCGTGCGAGGAGCGGCATCCCTCGGGCGCGGTGGCGCTGCTGCGCGACGGCGAGCTGGAGGCGGAGGCGGTGGAGTCGGTGGTCGCCGTGCACGTCCACCCCGACCTGCCGTGGGGGTCGATCGGCGCCGATCCGGGCACGGTCAACGCGGCCGCCGACGCGATCAGGATCGATGTCGAAGGGCGCGGCGGGCACGCCGCCTACCCGCACCGCACGAGGGACCCGGTGCTGGCGCTCTCGCATCTCGTGGTGGCGCTGCACGGACTGGTGGGGCGGCGCGTCGACCCGGTTCACGGCGCGACGCTCACGGTCGGGGCCGTCCACGCGGGCACGGCCGAGAACGTCATCCCCGGCGCCGGCCACGCCCTGGTCACCGTTCGCGCGCTGGACGCGGCCGACCAGCGCGAGCTGCGGCTGGCCGTCAGGGAGTGCGCCGAGCACGTGGCCGCCGCGCACGGGTGCACGGCGCGGCTGACCTTCACCAAGAGCGAGCCGCCGCTGGTCAACGACCCGGCGCTGGCCGAGGCCGCCAGGCGCAGGGCCGCGGCGGCCGGGTTCGCCCTCGCGCCCGCCTGGCATTCCTGCGGCGGCGACGACTTCGCCCACTACGGCACCGCGCGGCCCACGCTGATGGCGTTCGTCGGGCTGAACGGCGCGCCCGGCTTCGCCCACGCCGGGCTGCACGATCCGCGCTTCCTGCCGCCCGACGAGGCGGTGGCCGCGTGCGCGCGTGCGCAGGCGCTGGCCTACGCCGCCGCGCTCAGCGTGCGGAGCGGAACACCAGCAGGCGGAACATCTGCGTGGAGCCGACCAGCTTCTCCTTGACCAGGCGCAGTCCGTGGCGCTCGGCGCCGGCCGCCAGGCGGGCGACGGAGACCGCGTTGACCATGTCCTGGTTGCCCGCCAGGTAGGCCTCCGCGTATCCCTCGGAGAGCCCGTTGTCGATCATCCAGGTGCGCCACGCGGTCACCGCCGCCTGCCGCTCCCTGTCCTCCTCGGGGGCGAAGCAGTCGGAGAAGACGAGGCTGCCGCCGGGTTCGAGGCGTTTGGCGCACTCGGCGAAGAAGCAGTCGACGGACTCCTCGGTGGGGCTCTGGCCGAGCAGGAAGTGGGTGACGAGCGAGCCGAAGATGACGTTGTAGGTGATGTGGTCCTCGACGTCGTCCCAGGCGGTCTTGTTCAGCAGGCGGACCCAGCGGTTGAGGTCGTCTCCGATCTTCCTGTGGGCGAGTTTGCGCATCTGCACCGCGCGGTCCATGGCACGGTAGCTGTCGACCGGGTAGAGCTGGCCGAGTTGCTCGAACGGCTCGCACAGGGTGCGGATCCACGGGACGATCGCCGCGGTGAGGCTGCCGGTGCCGTATCCGATCTCCAGCACGGAGACCGACATGTCGATCTCCTGGAAGATGCGCAGGATCTCGCTGGCGACGGTGGCCGAGCAGTCCTGGATCAGGTCGTCGTACATCGGGATCCAGGTGCGGATGTGCTGGTCGTAGCGGTCGAAGTAGGCCGGCGAGCGGTGCTCGGTGCGCAGCGTCCAGTGCTCGTCCCACCTGCCGATCTCCAGCTTGCGCAGCCATTCGCGCTTGAGCGTGTGGAAGTCGTGGTTGGGGTCGAAGCGCACCGCCCGCGCCTTGACCGCCTCGTAGTAGCGGGTGGCCAGGTTGAAGCGGTGGCGGTCGCGCTCGATGTGGAGCATGCGGCGCTCGCCGAAGTCGCTCTCCAGCCTGCGCCGGTAGCCGCCGATGCAGTCGGGGTTGAGCAGCAGCAGGTGGGCGCCGACGGCGGTGTCGCCGAACGGGTGGCGCACGCCGAGCCCCACGTCGTCGACGGCGGCCACGTAGATCTCGTAGCCGCTGCCCGACAGGCTGCCGATGTGGTCGCGCCACATGGACATGTGCCGTGACAGCTCGGCCTCGCCCTGGAAGAACAGCCGCCAGTCGATGAGGAAGATCCGTTCGGTGACCTGGGAACTCATCAGCTCGGGGTGCTCGAGGTCGGTCTGCCAGAACGTCTCGGTGTTGTCGGTCAGGTCGGCGATGGCCCTGATCGGCCCGTCGTTCCAGTCGCGCAGCTCGGCGAAGCAGTGGGAGTAGTAGTCGGCGTCGGTGACGAGGTTGGAAGGGCCCGAGTTGCGCACCTCGGAGGCCAGCGCCTCCAGCCAGCCGCTGCGCAGGTGGAGCTGCGGGTGGTCGGAGTCGTGGTTGCCGAGCACGGACTGCAGGCCGCCGTGCAGCTGGGTCAGCTTGCGGCGCAGCGCGCGGTGGCCAGGGCTGAGCGACTCCATCTCCAGCCGGTCGAGCAACCTGCCGAAATCGGTCTCGAATTTCCCGAATCCCGCGTCGCTGCCGGCACTCGGATAGTTGAGGTATCGGGGAGCGCCGAAGTCTTCCGGCAGTTCGTGGGTGCCCTCCTGCTTGATGACGACGACAGGCAAATCCAGCGCCCGCGCAAATCCGACTTCAAATGCCAGATTGGGGCGAACCGTACTTCCTTCCAGGATGAGAATGTCCGACCTGCGGATCTGCTCCTGGATCTCGATGCCGATGTTGCGGCTGTGGGGCTGCTCGCTCCAGTCGTAGACGTCGTAGTGGCGCTCGGCCAGCTGTCCCTTCACCGACTGGACCGCCCTGATGACGGATTCGGATCCCTCAGCCTCGGTGGACCAGGCGAGAAATGCATTGACGGGGTCCATGCAGACATGAATACACGACAGACGACTGGACTTTCAAAGAGGGCGAAAATATCGTGACGGAATGGCATTGCGGCTGTCTTTTGCCGTACTGGTGGTCGCGTCTTTCGTTCTCGGCCTGGTGGGTTTCGCCGCCTACCTCCAGCCGGGTGCCTCCGCCTTCGACCTGGTCTACTACTCCCTCCAGTTGTTCGTCCTGGACCCCGCGCCTTTCGACGTCGACCACGAGCCGTTGGGGTGGGCGCTGGAGGTGGCCCGCTTCACCGCCCCCGCCGCCACGATCTACGCCCTGGTCGCCGGTCTGCTGCTGCTGTTCTCGACCGAGATCCGCCGCCTGCGCGCCCGCGGCTCGCGCGGCCACGCGGTCGTCTGCGGCACGGGGCCGATCGCGGGCGTGCTGACCAGGCGCCTGCGTACGGCCGGCCGCGGCGTGGTGCAGATCGCCCCCACGCCCAACGCCGACCGGGGAGTCCTGCACGTCGAGGGCGACCCGCGCGATCCCTCCGTGCTGCGCGCCGCAGGCATCGAGCGCGCGGCCGTCCTGTACGCCTGCGAGAGCGACAGCGCGACCAACACCGCGATCGCGCTGGCCGCGCACGCCATGCCGAGGCCGAAGACCCGCCCGCTTGCCGCCTACGGGCTCATCTCCGACCCCGACATGTGCGCGGCGCTGCGCGCCAGGCGACTGGGGCTGACCAGGCCGACGGGGCTGCACCTGGACTTCTTCAACCCCGACACGCTCGCGGCCCGCGTGCTGCTGCAGAACGACCCGCCCACCACGGCCGACCCCGTCATGCTCATCGGCCTCGGCACCTTCGGCAGGACACTGCTGCTGGAACTGGCCAGGCACTGGCGCCTGCACGCGCCGGACTCCGGCCCCCTTCCTGTCACCGTCGTCGACGCGGCCGCGACGAGCACCGTGGCGGCCCTGTGCGCCAGGCACGACCTGCTGCTGACGGCCTGCGATCTCGAGGCGATCGACCTGGAGCCGGAGCAGGTGAGCCTGCCCGAGATGCTGCCGCAGGCCTCGCGCCGCGTCTACGTCTGCTACCCCGACCAGGACCTCGCGCTGAAGGTGGCGCTCACGTCGCTGCGCCTGTGGGGCGGCGGCCCAGGCTCGCTGGTCGTCCGCGTCGACCACGCGGCGGCCTTCGACTCCAGCCTGCTGGAGGGGCTGGACGGCGCGCTCAGGGTCTTCCCCGTCACGGATGCGGCCGGTGATCCCGCGCTGATCTCCGAGGACCTGGTGGAGACCCTCGCCAAGGCGGCCCACAACCACTATCTGGCCGACCAGCGCGGCAGGGGCGCGCGGTTCGCGCTCAACCCTTCGCTGGTGCCCTGGGAGGAACTGGAGGAGAGCAAGCGCGAGTCCAACAGGCTGCTGGCCGAGGACATCGGCAGGAAGCTGAAGGAGGTCGGTTGCGCGCTCGGCCCGCGTGTCGACCCCGACCTCGGCTTCGCCTTCACCGAGGGGGAGATCGAGCTCCTCGCGGAGATGGAGCACGTGCGCTGGGTACGGATGATGGTGAGCCGCGGCTGGTCCCACGGACCGTTGAGGGATGATGAGAACAAGACGCATCCCGACATAGGAGATTGGTCCACTTTGTCAGCATCGGCGAAGGAGAAGGACCGGGACACGGTCAGGAACCTTCCCGGCATCCTGGCACTGGCCGGTTTCCAGGTGGTGAGGACCCGATGACGAGGTTCGCCGTGACAGGGCACCGCGAGCTGACGCCGCACACCGTGGAGCTGGTCAGCCAGGCGCTGCGCGAGGCGCTGGCGGACGCCGGCCCCGACCTGGTCGGCGTGTCGTGCCTGGCCGAGGGAACCGATCAGATCTTCGCCGCCGAGACGATCGCGGCCGGCGGCGAGCTGCGCGCCGTCCTGCCCGCCCACCACTACAGGGAGAGCCTGCCCGCCGACGCCCGCCACACCTACGACATGCTGCTCGGCAAGGCCGCGCACGTCCTCGAACTGCCCTTCGACGAGGCCGGGGTGCCCGCCTACCTCGCCGCGGCCGAAGCCATGCTGGCCGAGGCCGACGAGCTCGTCGCGGTGTGGGACGGCGCGGTGCCACGCGGGCGCGGCGGCACCGCCGAGGTGGTGGCCATGGCCGTCCGGGCGGGGATGCCCGTGCGGGTGATCTGGCCGCCGGGTTCCAGCCGGGCATAGGCTCGAGGGCGTGACGAGAATCGCGCTCTGCCAGCTGCCCGTCTCCCCCGACCCCGTGGTCAACCTCAAGCGGGCCAGGGAGGCCATCGCCAAGGCCGAGGGCGCCGACCTCGCGATCTTCCCCGAAGCCACCCTCACCAGGTACGGCAAGCGGATCACCGACCTGGCTGAGCCGCTGGACGGCCCGTTCGTCACAGGCCTGGCCGAGGCGGCCCGCGAGCACGGCGTCGCGGTGATCGCCGGCGTCTTCGAGCCGGGAGACGGCCGCGTCCACAACACCGCGGTGGCGCTCGACGCCTCGGGCGCCGTCCTGGCCGCCTACCGGAAGATCCACCTGTTCGACTCCTTCGGGTCGCGCGAGTCGGAGCTCGTCGCGCCCGGCTCAGAACCGACCGTGGTCGAGGTCGCGGGGCTGCGCGTCGGCCTGGTCACCTGCTACGACCTGCGCTTCCCCGAGCTGGCCAGAGCGCTCGTCGACAGGGGCGCCGACATGTTCGCCGTCATCGCGGCATGGGGCTCGGGACCGCTCAAGGAGGACCACTGGATCACTCTCGTGCGGGCCAGGGCGCTGGAGAACACGATGTGGACCGCCGCCGTCGGTCAGGCGCCCAACCCCGCCGAGTCCGGCGACGGGTTCGGGGTCGGGCGCAGCATGCTGGTCGACCCGCTGGGCGTGGTCCGCGCCGATCTGGGTAGCGCACCGGTGGTGCAGGTGGTCGACCTCGACCCCGAGCTGACCGCCTCCGCCCGCGCCACGCTGCCGTGCCTGGAGCACAGGGTGCTGGGCGTGGCGAGACTGCCGTGACCTGGGAGTCGCTCCGATTGGCGGGGTTCCTCAATCGGAGTGGCCAAGAGATCGTAAAGTGGTGCCGTGAACGAGCGTAGGACACAGATGCAGAAGGTGGTGCCGCCTCGGCTGCTCGTGCCCTACCTCTCGGGAAAGCGCACGGTCATCTCCGGCTACGTCTACCGCGTGCAGGACTGCGTGCGGCTGACCACGCCGCGCGCGTTATTCCTGGGGCTCGACCTGTCCTTCGAGGGATCGGAGCTGAGCGCGGAGGTGCCCGAGCTGTACGTCATGCGGTGGTACGCGCGTGACGTCGACACCTACGCGGTGCCGTACGGGCCGCACATGGGCGGCGACTGGAGCGACGCGCCGCCGTTCGCCGGCAACGGGTTCACCACCTCCCGCGAGCACGTGGTGCCGCAGTTCCACACCACCCCGATGCCCATCCCCGCGGGAGCCGAGATCGTGCACGTGGGCGACAGGGGCGAGCGGCCCTTCGCCGCCTACGACGGGCTGACCTGGCGGCCGTCCACATGAACGACGCGATCGTTCCCGTGGCGTCGGGGTTCGTCGCCCGTCACAGGGGCCGCACCCATCCGGCGGCGATCGGGCCTGACAGCGACGAGGTCGTCCTGTTCAGCGAGGAGGAGCTGGAGGGCTTCGAGGCGGGCTCGGGCTACTGGCGCCGCACCGTGGAGCGCTCCGAACTGGAGTGGCTGGTGCTCGTGCGCACGGTCGGCGCGTTCGGCGGCGAGCCCTGCGTCGTCCTCGACGAGGACGACGACGGCCTCCACATCGCCTACACGGGACACAGCGGCATGAAAGCGGAGGCGCTCGGCTACTGGATGGTCGACCATGGGGCCTACGAAGTGGTCGTGCCGCGCGAGGAGGTCTTCTCGATCCGGGTGGAGCGCCTTCCCGTCGACTGACCCTGTCACCCTGGGCCGGGTCGAAGGTGTCTTGAACAACATGCGATGGATGCTCGCCCTCGTGCCGCTCGCCCTCGTGGCGTGCGGCGGGGCGTCCGAGACCTCCGAGATCTACCAGCGGGTCATGCAGGGAAAGGCGCCGATCGGCGAGGTGCTGTCCGTGTCGGACCCGCCGGTGCGGCTGTGGTTCGCCCGCACCACCGACGAGGACGGCGACGTGCGGCTGTGCGGGCCCGCCTCCTGCGGCCACGACCTGTCCGACCGCCCCGAGCCCGCGTGGGCCGAGGCCCGCGAGGACGACCTGTACTACGGCGCCGCGAGGAGCGGAGTCGCGGGCGTGCGCGCGGTGACGGCCGAAGGAATCAGGGTCGACGGCACCGTCCACCGGCCGGAGGGGGCGCCCCTGGCCATCTGGACGGTGACCGTCCACGGCGCGACCGTGCGCGCCTTCGAATTCGTCGACGGATCCGGTCAACCCGTCGCCACCGCGAGTGTCTCTGGTATGTGATGGAAACACCCACCATGGCGCCCACCGCTCCGACCTTCGCGGAGTTGTTCGCCGCCCAGTACCAGTCCCTGGTACGGCTGGCGGGTCTGCTGGGCGCGGACGACCCCGAGGACATCGCGCAGGAGGCGTTCGCCAGGCTGCACTCCCGCCGCCTGCGGGACGACGCGGCAGCGCTCGGCTACCTGCGCGCGACCGTCTGCAACCTGACCCGCAACCGGCTGCGGCACCTGCGCATCACCCGGCTACGCCGTCCCGACCCTCCCGAGCACGCCCGCAGCAGCGAGCACGCCGTCATCGTCGCCGAGGAGCACCGCGAGCTGCTGGCCGCCCTCGACACGTTGCCGCGCCGCCAGCGGGAGGCGCTGATCCTGCGCTACTGGCTCGACCTGTCCGAACGAGAGATCGCCGATGCCATGGGCGTGTCGCCCGGTTCGGTCAAGACACACGCCAGCAGGGGCATGGCGGCGCTGAGGGGGATGCTGTGAACGACCTGGAAGAGCGGCTGCGCGCCGCACTCGACGCCCGCGCGGCCACCTACGAGGCAAGCCCGACGGCCTGGATGAAGGTCCAGCAGCGGGCCGGACGCCGCCGGTGGGCCTGGCCCGTCATCCTGGCGGCCCTGCCGGTCGCCCTGGTGGCCGTGCTCGTGCCCGTCCTGCTCAACGGGGGCCTGGACAGGCAGACGGTCACCGGTCCGCCGCCGAATCCGGTCCCGGTGGGCCGGGAGCTGGTCATCGACAACCCGGCCGAGAACCGGCCGATGCGGCTGTGGTACGCCACCGATCACAGGGGCCTGGTCGTCTTCTGCCATGCCGTGCAGTACGCGGGCGACGCCACCCAGACCAGCTGCGGCGGCAACGTCGGGGCCCAGGCGATGAAGAGCGCCGGCTGGTTCGAGGGGACGACACAGTCCGTCCCGCCGCGCGAGAGCGTGCTCGACTACGGCGGCGCACGCCCGGACGTGGCCACGGTGACGGCGGTGACCAAGAAGGGGACGCGCGTCACCGGAGCCGTTCGCCGGCCTGCCGGCGCGCCCTTCAAGATCTGGACGGTCGTCTTCCCTGCCACGGACCAGGTCACCGCCTACGAGTTCGCCGCCGCCGACGGCAGGCTCCTGTCGCGGGTCGCCAGAACCGTCGCGATGCCGCCCGAGGCCGAGCAGGGCAGGCCCGCGGGCGCCGCGACGGATCTCGCCGACCTGAGCGTGCGGCCCTACAGCACGCCCGACAGGACGCTCATCTGGACCCTCGACGGTCGCGAGCTGGGGCTGAACCTGGTCAGGGCCAAGGACCTGATGCGCGACATGGGCGGAAAGCCGATGGACGTCGAGCTGCGGGTCAACGGCGGTCGCTGGTTCGGCATCGCCCGCCCGGCCACCGCGAAGGTGGAACTGGTCCGCAAGGACGGCAAGGTGCTCAGGGCGGCGGTCAAGCAGGACCCGTGGAAGATCGGTGTGCGGCTGTTCGCCGGTGAGGAGCCCGTCTCCGGCGACCTCTACCTGGAGGGCTTCGCCCTCGTCGGCTACGACTCCTCGGGCAAGGAGCTGTGGCGCGAGGACCACCCCGCCGACAAGCCGGCCTGGGACCCGCACCCGCCGATCGGCGAGGTCGTCACCATCGGCGAGGCGAAGGTGTGGTTCAGCAAGGTGACGCTCGCCGACGGCAGGACCTGGGACGGGCTGTGCCGCTCGGTCGCGGGCGAGAAGACCACCTGCGACGCCTTCCAGCCGGTCGCGGCCGGAGACGCCGAGCGCCTGCCCGATCTCGGCAAGAGCGCGATCGGCGTGGCGGGATCCGAGGTCACCCAGGTGGAGGCGGTGACGTCCGGCACTCGCGGCTCGGTGTACGCGCCCTCGGGGGCGCCGCTGAAGATCTGGGTCGTCCCCAACCGCAGCGGGTCGGAGAGGTTCGCCCTGCGGAACGCCGAGCAGGACACGGTCGCCACGGTCGGCGGCAGCGCGCCTGACAAGTGCTCGGTCTCCCCGCCCGTCGGACAGGCCGCCGCGCTGGGGACCTGGGCCACCTTGACCCACCAGGACGGCTGCCTGATCATCTGGACGGACAACGGGCGCTTCATCACCGAGAAGCACAAGATCGACGATGCCACCTACGAGTTCAGGAGCGGCTTCCTCGCCGGATACGCGGTCGTGAAGACGGCCAAGGTCGAGTTGGTCTACGACGACGGCTCCCGTGTGACCGCGACCCTGACGGCCGACCCGTGGGGTCTCGGTCTCACCCTGTTCTCCGCACGCTCGACGAACTCCAACCCGGACGCCGACGTCGTCGGCTACGACGCCGCCGGCAAGGAGATCTGGCGGCGCTAGATCCCGAGAGAGCGGTAGCGCGCCAGGCGGGCAGGCAACCTGTCCGCCTGGGGCGTTTCCAGCAGCCCCGCGATCTCGAACTCCAGCGCCCGAGCCACCCGTTCGCAGAAGGCCCTCGGCTCGTAGGCGGCGTCGGGCCGCTCGGGGATGACCCGGTCCACGATCCCGTCGCGACGCAGGTCGGTGGCGCGCACGCCCTGCGCCTGGGCGATCTCGGGCGCGAAGTCGACGCTGCGGTACAGGATCGCCGACGCGCCCTCGGGCGGCAGCGGCGACAGCCAGGCATGCTGGGCCGCAAGCACCCTGTCGGCGGGCAGCAGGGCCAGCGCGCCGCCGCCCGCCCCCTCGCCGAGCAGCAGGCACACGGTCGGCGCGTCGAGCATGACCAGATCGGTTAGCGAGCGGGCGATCTCGGCGGCCAGCCCGCCTTCCTCGGCCGCCTTGGACAGGGCGGCGCCGGCCGTGTCGATCACGGTGACCAGCGGCAGGCCGAGCTCGGCGGCCAGGCGCATGCCCCGCCTGGCCACGCGCAGCCCCGCCGGCCCGAACGGCCCCGTCGCGCGCTGCGTGCGCCGGTCCTGGCCGAGGACGACGGCAGGGGCGCTGCCGAACCTGGCCAGGGCCAGCAGCAGGCCGGGATCGGCCTCGCCCTCGCCGGTGCCGTTCAGCGGGGTGACATCGGTGGCGGCCAGCTTGAGCAGGGTGCGGATGCCGGGACGATCGTCGCGGCGCGAGCGGGTGATGGCGTCCCACGCCTCGACGGGGCGCAGGTCCTCCTCCGGCGCCGTCCCCTTCACCAGCCCGCCGCGGCCCGCGGTGAGGACGGTCAGCGCCCTGATCGCGATGGCGCGCGCCTCCTGCGCCGTGACGACGGCGTCGACCAGGCCGTGCGTGAACAGGTTCTCGGCCACCTGGACGCCCTCGGGGAAGGCGTAGCCGTGCAGCGACTCGAACACCCTGGGCCCGAGGAAGCCGATGAGCGCCCCCGGCTCGGCCGCGGTCACGTGCCCGAGCGAGCCCCAGCTGGCGAAGACGCCGCCGGTGGTCGGGTGACGCAGGTAGACGATGTACGGCAGGCCCGCCTCGCGGTGCAGCTGCACCGCCGCCGTGATCTTGACCATCTGGGTGAAGGCGAGCGCGCCCTCCTGCATGCGGGTGCCGCCGGAGGCGGGCGAGGCGAGCAGTGGCAGCCCCTCCCTGGTGGCCCGCTCGACCGCCAGCACGAGCCGCTCGGCCGCGGCCACCCCGATGGAGCCCGCCATGAAGGAGAACTCGCAGGCCACGATGGCCACCCTGTGCCCGTCGACGGACCCCTCACCGGTGATCACCGACTCGTCGTAGCCGCTCTTGGCGCGGGCGGCGGCCAGCTCCTCGGCGTAGGAGGAGCCGGGCTGGGCAGGGTCGGCGGGCGGCGTGTCCCACGACTTCCACGATCCCCGGTCGAGGACCGTCTCGATGAGAGTGCGCGCGTCCGGCCGGCTCACCACTGCTCCCCTGCTGTCGTCGAGTGCTGCAATGTTGACGCGCCGGTCACCGTTCCCGTTCCGCCAACCAGGAAAGTACGGCTTCGCCGTCCTGTCCGAGGGCGGGCGGCGGGCTGTGCTCGAAGGGCTCGGCGCCGTCGAAGCGCAGCGGAGGCCCCGGCAGCTCGATAGGGCCGAGCACGGGATGGTCCACCTCGACCACCAGCCCCTGGGAGCGGGTCTGCTCCCATGCGTAGACCTCGTCGAGTGTGCGGATGGCGCCGGCGGGTACGCCGAGCTCGGCCAGCGCGGCCAGCCAGTGCGCCCGGTCGTGGCGGGCCAGTGCCTTCTCCATCTCGCCGATCAGCTCATCCCTGTGCGCGAACCTCTGCCTGTTCGTCGCATACTTCGCGTCATCGGGGTCGATGTCCAGCAAGGCGGCCACCTTGCGCCACTGGACGTCGTTGGCGGCGGCGATCTGGAGCATCCCGTCGGCGCAGTGGAAGGCGCCGTAGGGCGCGATGGAGGCGTGGTGGTTGCCGCCCGCGACGGGCACCTGCCCGCCGACCGTCCACGCGGTGCCGTGGTAGGAGTGCACGCCCGTCACCGCGGCCAGCAGCGAGGTGCGCACCACCTCGCCCTTTCCGGTGCGCTCACGCTCGTAGAGGGCGGCGACCACGCCGTAGGCGCCGTGGATGCCTGCCAGCAGGTCGGCGATGGAGGCGCCCACCCGGTACGGCGCGTCGGGCGAGGGGCCGGTCAGCGACATGAGGCCCGCCTCGCCCTGGGCGATCTGGTCGTAGCCCGGCCTGCCGCCCTCCGGGCCGTCGTGGCCGAAGCCCGTGATGGACAGCACCACCAGGCGGGGGTTGAGCTCGTGCAGGCGCTCGACGGGGAAGCCGAGCCTGTCGAGCACGCCGGTGCGGAAGTTCTCGATCAGGACGTCGCTCTGCCGGACGAGGCGCTCGATGAGCCGCCTGCCCTCCTCGGACTTCAGGTCGACCGCGATGGACTGCTTGTTGCGGTTGGCCGCCAGGAAGTAGGTGGAGATGTCGTGGTCGGGGCCGGCGAACGGCGGCCCCCAGCCGCGTGACTCGTCGCCGCCCTCGGGATGCTCGACCTTGATCACCTTGGCGCCGAGGTCACCGAGCATCTGGGCGGCGTGCGGGCCCGCCAGAGCCCGCGAGAGGTCGAGGACGACGATGTCGCCAAGGGGTCCGCGCAAGATCAACCTCCAGTGGTGGTCGCCGAGCTTATGGCCTTACCAGCCTTTCAGGCGAGAGCCGACGCTCGACAGTCAGGTCCCTGTTCCACCATGACAGGATCGGAGGAATGGATCACCTGGTGAAACGCATCATGGAGCGCCCGCCTTCCTGCGGTCTCACCCGTGTCGTCGCGGTGGACGGGCCCGCGGGGTCGGGCAAGACGACGCTGGCCGGGCGGCTGGGTCCCGCGCTCGGCGCGCAGGTGGTGCACAGCGACGACTTCCCCGTGCCGTGGGAGCAGGGTCCTGGACCGTGGTTCGCCGCCCTGGAGGAGCGGGTGCTGCGCCCGCTCGGCGAGGGCAGGCCGGGCGCCTTCCGCCGCTACGACTGGGCGCGCGGCGTCTACGCCGAGGAGGTGACGGTGCCCGTCGCACCCGTGCTGGTCATCGAGGGCGTCGGTACGGCGCGCCGTACCGCGCCCGTGTCCTTCAGGGTGTGGGTGGAGGCCCCGAGGGACGTGCGCATGGCCAGGGTGCTGGAGCGCGACGGGCCCGAGCTCGAGGCGCGATGGGTGGAGTGGTTTGCCGCGGAGGAGCGGTGGTTCGCCGAGGACGGCACCAGGGGGCGGGCCGACGCCGTCCTCGCTCTCGCCTAGTCCAGGTGCCCCACCTCGTTGAACGCCAGCAGTTCGAGCCGTCCGTCCCTCGACTCCCACGTCGAGACGGAGGCGTTCATGATCGGCGCGTGGACGCCGACGGCGGCCAGTTCGGTGTCGGGCGACTCCTCGAGCACGTGGCGCAGGATGAGCACCACCGAGTCGTGCGCGACGATCAGCACCCGCCGCCCCTCCGCCCACGCGCGCAGGTCGCCGAGGAAACGTCTGAGCCGGATCGCCACGTCGCCGAACGACTCGCCGCCCGGCGGGCGGTAGCCGTACTCGCCCTCGGCCAGCAGCCGCGCCGCCTCCTCGGGGAAGCGCTGCCGCATGGCGGCCTGGTTGTAGTGGCGCAGCTCGCCCCACTCCCTGTCGCGCAGCCGCGCGTCGACTCTGACGGGCAGCGGCCCCACTCCCCACGCCTGGTGGGCGAGGCTCCAGGTGTCCATCGCCCTCAGGTAGGGCGAGCACCAGACGATCTCGGGCGCCTCCTGCCAGGGGAGCGACTTGAGGAACACGCCCAGCGCCGCCGCCTGTAACCGGCCCAGGTCGGTGAGGGTGATCTCGTGGTCCTCGCGCTCGTAGACGAGGGGGACACCGGCGGCCTGCCGGTAGGCCAGGTTCGCCTCGCTCTGGCCGTGCCGTACCGCGATGATGCGCTGGGGGTCGCTCATGCCGATCATTGTGCAGTGATCACCGGCCCGTGCGTGCGGAACGTGACGAGATCGGCACACCCGCCGGGCCTGACGGTGCGGGATCGAGCCGGAAAGGCGGGCGATGGCATGAAGGATCACGACATGGTCGGCGGACGGCGGCGCCCTTCCCCTGAAAGGGGGCAACTGCCAGAATTACGGCCATGACCGTATCCTGGCGGGCTCTGGCGACAGCCCTCTTAGTAGCCCTCCCCCTTGCGACTCCGGTCCAGGCCGAATCCGCCGCACCTCCGAGCGGGTGCGGGTTCAAGAACCTGGGCACGCTCCCTCTCACCGGCGCGACCACCGCGGGCACCGCCATGGACGCCTCCCATCCCGACGGCCCCCGCGTCTACTCGGTGACCTCCAGCGCGTCCGGCCCCGCCGTCCTCGGCATCAGGAACGCCGAGGACGGCACACTGATCGCCGAACGCCCCCTGCCTCTCGCCCTCGGCTCGTGGGCGGTCACCCTTGCCCCCGACCACTCGGTCTACGTCGGCAGCTACAACGCCACCGCGGGTGCCATGGGCAGGCTGTTCCGCTACGAACCGGCCGCCGACAAGGTCAGCGAGCTGGGCGTGGCCGCCCCTGGGGAGTCCTTCGTGTGGACGGTCGCCGCCAGCCCTGACGGCACATCCGTGTACGCGGGGACCTCTCCCCACGGCAAGCTCGTCCGCTACGACACCGCCGCCGGCCAGATCACCGACCTGGGCAGCCCGGTCCCCGGCGAGCAGTACGTCAGGGACCTGGCCGTCGACGAGGACGGCACGATCTACGCGGGCGTCGGCGCCCAGACCATGAAGGTCGCGGTCGTCGGCCGCGACGGGCGGACCAAGGAGGTCATCGACCCGCCCATCGAGGGCCACGGCTACGCCTACGACCTGGACGTGGTCGGCCGGTACCTGCTCGTCAGGTTCGCCACCTCCACGAACACCAACCCGATGGGCGTCTACGACCTCGAGCGCCGCACGTGGAAGGACGTGGTCGAGGACGTCGACAGCCTGACCGTCGGCGGCGGCAGGCACGGCCACACCCTCTACGTCTTCCAGGACGAACGGCTCGTCACCTACGACCTCAAGTCCGAGAAGATCACCAAGACCGACTTCACCGACTTCGGCGGCGGCGCGGCCAGACCCCTCGGCTGGGTCGGCCACACGCTGGTCGGCACCGGTTCGACCGGCCGCATCTGGCACTTCGACCGCAAGACGGGCCAGGGCAGGCTGCTCGACGGCACCCTCACAGGACAGCCGGTCAGCATCCGCTCGATGAGCGTGGGCCCCGACGGCCGCGTGTACGCCGGCGGCTTCTTCACCGGCGGGCTGGCCGCCTACGACCACACCACGGGCGAGTCGCAGTTCTGGCCCAACGTCGGGCAGAGCGAAGGCATGGTCACCCACCAGGGCAAGCTCTACCTGGGCGTCTACCCGTGGGCCAGGATCTACGAGTGGACGGGCAGCGAGCCCAGGCTCCTGTTCGACCTGGCCGACCAGGAGCAGGACCGCCCGTTCGCGATGATCTCCGCGGGCGACTGGCTGGCCTTCGGCACCGTGCCCAAGGTCGGCACCGTCGGCGGCGCGCTCGGCCTCTACAACCCCTCGACCGGCAAGACCGTCATCAGGCGCAACCTCATCCCCGGGCACAGCATCATCGCTCTCGCCTACCGCGACGGCGTCGTCTACGGCACCACCTCGGCCTTCGGCGGCATCAGCACCCCGCAGGACGACGCGGCGGTGGCCTTCGCCTACGACGTGGCGACAGACTCGCTGAAGTGGCAGACCAAGCCGGTCGCCGGCGACCTGGCGCTCGGCTCGATCACCTTCGACGACCAGGGCAAGCTGTGGGGCCTGAGCCCTGACGCGCTGTTCGAGCTCGACCCTGCCACCGGCCGGACCCTGCGCGTCACCAAGCACCAGGCCTACCCGTGGGCCACCGCCACCCAGGTGCTGCTCGACACCAACATCGAGCTCGGCTCGGACGGCAAGCTGTACGGCAAGGTCCAGGGCAAGGCCTACAGGATCGACAGGGCGACCATGGCCCTGACGCTCCTCGTCAGGCCCGTCTCGCTCCTGCTGAAGGGATCCGACGGGCACATGTACCTGTCCCGCTTCGAGAACTTCTACACCTACCGCCTCTGCTGAGCGCAGACGACGGGGCCCCCGTCCCACCGCGGGACGGGAGGCCTCGTCGTCCAGGGTCAACCGGTTCGCTTCGCCTCCAGCTTGAACAGCCTCGGCCCCTCGGCGAAGTACACCTCGCCCGAACGGTGGACCGCCAGCTGGTGCACGGCCCCCTGCCTCAGCACGCCGTGCGTCCGTCTGCGCGGGTCGAGCCAGAACACCTCCGCGCCGGCGTGCGCGCCGTACAGCAGCCGGTCGGCGCTGTTGAACGCGAGCTGCCCGCCGGCGCTCTTGCTGCCGGACAGCGTGACCGTCGTGACGACCTTGCGCTCCCCGGTGTCCACGCCGAACACCGTGCCGCCCGCGATGCCCCACAGCCTGCCGCGGTCGTCGAAGGTCAGCGCGGGGATCGCCGGCTTGCCGGGCGCGGGGGTGATCTCCCACAGCAGCCTGTTCCGCGCCACCGACCAGGCGAAGAGCTTGGCCTCGGGCTGGGTCGGCGGGGTCGCCGACTGGCCGCTGTAGATGGAGGTGCCGCCGTAGACGATGCCGTCACGGTAGGCCAGCGAGACGATCGACTGGTCGGTGACCACGTTGCGCTGGGCGTGCTCCAGCTTGCCCTCGGCGGGGTCCCAGATGGCCAGCACGCCGCCGAGGTGGCCGAGGTCGGGCATGGTGCCGACGGCCAGGTAGCGCCCCGCGGAGACCATCGCGCGCGGGCGGATCTGCTTGTCGGCGGCGAAGTCGAAGAGTCTGGCGGGGTTGGGGACGGGCCCCGGCTCGGGGCTCGGGGAGTACTCGGTGCTGTTCCACGGCAGCTCGGGGTCGTAGGCGTAGACCCTGGCCTCGGGATAGGCGCCGACGTAGAGCTTGCCGGCGTGGGTGACCATGTCCTCGCTCTGCGAGAAGGTGTGGAACTCCTCCCGCCGCCCCGTGGCCGGGTCGAGCGCGGCGAAACCGCCGTTGAGGAAGCCGCCGGTGTAGACGCGGCCGTCGGGGCCCTCGGAGATCGCGGTGATGTCGATGGGCTCGCCCCGGACGGCGGTCTGCACGAACGCGCGCGCGCCGGTCTGGGGGTTGTAGCGGAACATCAGCCCGCGCCACAGCAGGCCGACGACGCTCTTGCCCGGGTAGTCGGGCAGGCCGAGCTCGGCCCATCCGATGCCCCGCGTGTTGGCGACCCTGCCGGTGAACGGCATGCCGGTCGGGGTGACGGCCTTCGTACGAGGGTCGTAGCGGACCAGCTCGCCCGCCTTTACAAAGTAGACCCCGCCCTGCTCGTCCGGCGGGGAGGCGTCGAGGCCGTGAGCCTGCTCGAGCGCGTCGGTCCAGGTCCTGGCGGCGATGTCCCACACGTGCAGCGGGCCGGGGGCGGCGGCGCCGTACCTGACGTAGAGGTGGCCGCCCGCGGCGTTGACGTCGTAGGCCCACTTGCCGGCGGGGTCGAGCCCGGGCGGGGTGGGCAACGCGGTGGCCGCGCCGGTGGCGGCGTCCACCTCGAAGACGGCGGCGGGCGCCTCGGTGCCCGCGAAGATCTTCCCGCCCGCGTAGGAGACGCTGCGGACGTAGGCGTGCGCGGCCGACAGCCTGCCGTAGTCGCGGAAGCCGGTGGCGGGGTCGTAGCCGAACAGCCGGCCGCCGGGAGAGGTGCCGCCGTAGACGGTCGCCCCCTCCCCCGCGGCCACCGACCAGATGAAGTTGTCGGAGGCGACGGGGCGGCCCAGGTCCTTCACGCCGCCCTGCTCGCTCCAGCGGTAGAGGCGGCCGTCGCCGTACGTTCCGACGTAGACGCTGCCGTCGGGCGCGGCGTCGACCGCCCACGATCCCGCGGCGCCCTCCAGGTCCACGCGGGCGACCTCGGCGCCGGTCGCGGGGTCGACGGCGTTGAGGTGGGCGGGGGCACCGGAGGAGGCGCCCCAGAGCACGGTGCCGCCGCCGGGCCCCGCGGCGACGGTGCCGCCGATGAGCAGGACGTCCTGGAGCGGGACTCCCAGGTCCTGGACGCGGTCGCCGGGCCCGGCCGTGGAGGAGGCGGACGTGGGGGGAGGCGCCCCCGTCAGCGCCGTCGTCAGCGCCAGGCCGGCGGCGAGCAGTTTGGGGATAACGGTCATGACCGAAATTTAAAACGACGAGAACGTTCCGGTAAAGACCGAAATTAGAAGGTCAGGCACTCAGGACCTTGGCGAGGGCCTCGGCGATGTCGACGGCACGCGCGGGGTCGTCCATGAGCATCGACTGGCGCACCCACACGACGCTCTCGGCCGCGGCCTGCGTGGCGGGGCACGGCTCCGCGCGGGCACCCGCCTCCGTGAGCGCGCTCATCGTGCCCAGCGGCGGGTAGCCCGCCTCCAGCGGCACGCCCTCGGCCGCCATCGCCGCCAGCAGGAACGCGCGGTCGACCGGTTGCTCGAAGCGGAGCATCAGCAGATGCCGCGAGTCGCGGGTGGTGCCCTCGGGCTGCGGCACGGCACGCACGGGCAGGTCTCCGAGGTCGAGCGCGGCGCAGAAGGCCTCCCGCCGGTCGATCTCGGCGTCCAGCCGGTCCAGCCACGGGATCAGCAGGGCCGCCTGGATCTCGGTCAGGCGCAGGTTCCAGCCGAGATTCGGGTGGCCGTACCACTGGCCGCCGAGCTTGCGGCCGAGATTGCACACCGACCAGATCGCCTCGTAGACCGACTCCTCGCGGCAGACGATCAGGCCCCCCTCCCCCGCGGTCATCGCCTTGCTCGCCTGGAAGCTGTAGACGCCCGCGTCGCCGAGACCGCCGATCGGGCGTCCACGGTAGGCGGCGCCGTGCGCCTGGGCCGCGTCCTCCACGACGACCAGGCCGTAACGCGCCGCCAGCTCGTTGAACGGGTCCATGTCGGCGGGGCTGCCCGCCAGGTGGACCGGCATGACCGCCACGGTCTTCGAGGTGATCGCCGCCTCCGCGGCCGTCGCGGACAGGTGCAGGTCCACCGGGTCGACGTCGACGATGACCGGGGTCGCGCCGGCGAGCATGACCGAGGTGGCCGAGGCGACGAAGGTGTAGGCGGGCACGATCACCTCGTCGCCCGGCCCGACGCCGAGGCCGCGCAGCGCGGCGAACAGGCCCAGCGTGGCGTTGCCCACCGCCACGCCGTACGGCACGCCGGAGCGGCCGGCGAAGGCCGCGGTCAGGTCGGAGACGGCCGAGCCGCCCTGGGTGGCGCCCCACAGGCCGCTCTCCAGCACGTCGGTGACGAGCTTGCGCTGCGCGTCGTCCATGGACGGTGGCCACGAGGGCCACGGGGTGGAGCGGACGGGGGTGCCGCCGTGCAGGGCGAGGGTCACGGGAATCCTCCGGATGATCGGGCGAGTACGCGGGCCAGGTTGCCGCCCTGGATGAGCGCCCTGTCGGCGTCGGCGAGCGGCGCGAGGGCGACGCGGCCGTATCCGGCGCGCAGGTCGAGGAAGCAGGAGTCGGAGCCGAACATGACCCGGTCCGCGCCGGCGAGCTCGGCCAGCCTGGCGATCCAGCGGCCGGTCATCTTCGAGCCGCAGGTCTCCAGGTAGAGGTTCGGGTGGTCGGCCGCCAGGCGGGCGGCGCGGGCGAAGCCGTACGGCCAGAGCCCGGTGTGCCCCATGAGCAGCGGCACGTCGGGATGGCGGCCCGCCACGACCGCGAACCGGGCGGGGTCGCTCCACGGGGAGTCGGTCTGCCCGTGGGCCAGGACCGGCAGGCCGAGCTCCCACACGGGCGCGTAGCGCGGGTCGTCCAGCGGGCACTGGTGCACGTCGGGATGGATCTTGACGCCCCACACGCCCTCGGTGACGAGCGGAGTGCGGTGGTGGGGGTTGTAGACCTGCCAGACGCCGAACCTGCCCGGGTGGCGCGCGGCGATCTCGAAGGCCAGGCGGTTGCCCTCGACGGCGCCGGGTCCGACGCCGAGCAGGTGGCTGATGCCCATGGCGTCGATGCCGAGCCTGTCCATGAGGCTGACCAGGCCCTCGGCGGTGGGGTCGGGGATGAGGAAGTCGGGCCAGGTGCCGACGTGACCGTGCGCGTCGAGGATCACAGCAGGTCGCCTCCCGTCGCGATGAGCTCGACGTCCTTGTCGGGCAGCTCCAGGTGGTCCAGCAGGAAGCGGGGGCCGCAGTCGTCGAGGATCGGCGCGCCGGTGCCGAAGACCAGGCGGCGCGCGCCGAAGCGCTCGGCCAGCCATTCGACGGCGCGCTGAGTGTTGACCGTGCCCATCTCCAGCCACACGGTGGGCGCCTCCGACATCAGCTCGGCGATCGCGCGCAGCCTGCGGTAGCCCGGGTTGAGCAGGAGGATCCGCTGGCCGGGCAGCCGCCTGGTGAGGGCGAGCAGCTGGGCGGGCGAGGTCTCCTCCAGGTCGATCGCCATGATCGTGTCGAGCTCAGCCAGCCAGCGCAGGGCGACGGGCCCTGTCAGGTCGAACCTGTGCCGTTCGGGGCAGAGCCGCACCATCGGGACCGGCCATCGGGGGATGTCCGCGAACGCCTCGGGGACGACGACGGGGACGGGGATCAACCGGGGGTCGTCGAGCTCGAAGAGTGCCTGGTTGCCCGCCCGGGCGTCGGAGTACAGGCTCAGCGTGTGGGTCACGTAGGCCTGCTCGATGCCCAGGCGGTCCATCTCGGGCCGCGGGTCCTCCGGCAGGTCGTCGAAGGGCACGGGCCCGATGAGGCGGTGCGCGTCCGTCAATTTCGGCACAGACCGAAACCTAGCTCGACGGGCACCTGGGGTCAAGCCTGATCCTGGCCAGCTCCCTGCCCGACAGCGCCCAAGCGCGCCACGAGCCCGGCTCGAAGTGCAGCTGAGGATTGGTGTACCACTCGTCGCCCAGTCCCGTGGCCAGGAGCTTGGCCTCCGTCCCGAGCACGTAGGCGTTGCCGCCGCCGAAGAAGGTGGAGGCGAAGACCCTGCCCCTGTGCACGGTCAGCTCGCCGTAGCCCGACAGCGTGCCCTGGTACTTGATCGTCCGGGTCGCGAGGTCGAGGGCGATCCAGGCGCCGGAGTTGCGCTTGTAGACGCCGTAGAGCAGGCCGTCGTGGACCTTGACGTCCTGGAAGGTGCGGTAGCCGGCGACCGGGTCCACCTGCCATCGCACCGTACGGGTCCGCAGGTCGAAGGCCGCCACCGAGGCCGAGGCCTTCGTCGGCGGGGTGCCGCCGCCGCCCAGCACGTCGCCGCCCAGGTACACCACGCCCCCGTCCGGGTCGAGCGACAGGCTCATCAGGCTCTGGTCGGGGATGACACCCTCGTAGACGTCGATCTCGCCGGAGTCGGGGTCGACGATCGACAGCGCGCCGTTGAGCCTGGCGCCCAGCGGAGCGGAGGCGACCAGGAGCTTGTCGGTACGCGGGTCGTACTCGATGTCCCACGGGCGCTGCTGGCCGTGGCCGAGGAAGCCGAGGCTGGCGACCTTGTCGGTCCTGATGTCGATGGAGACGATCTCCCCGCTGGGGTAGACGGCGGCGTAGATCTTGTCGCCGCGCCGCACCAGGTCCTTGGGTTCACCAGGGACACGGAAGCGGCGGTGCTCGCCCGTGCGCAGGTCGCGCACGTCCATCGAGAAGTGGCCGCCGATGTAGACGGCTCTGTTGGGCACCACGAGCATGCTCTGCGGGCGCTCGGCGCCGCCGGGCAGCCCCGCCTCGATCAGGTCGACGAACTCGGAGGTCGCCGAGGCCAGGTCGAGGGACCACATGCCGCCGCTGCCCGAGAAGCCGACCAGCGTGCCCGCGCCGGTGAGCTCGAGGCGCCTGGTCTCGTCGCCCGGCGAGGGCGCGTCGGCGACCTTGGTGAGGGCGGTGTCACCCGTGCGGTACCGGTAGACGGTGCCGTCGGGCCTGCTGGTGCCGTAGACGGTGCCGTCGGGGGTCGACACGAGCGCGTCGAGGCCGGCCCCCGTCTCGACCTTCCTGACGTCGGCGCCGTCCTTGTGGACGTCGATCAGCGTCGTGCCGCTGACGGCCAGGATCCTGTCGCCGTGCGGGGCGACCACGCCGATGCCGGTGGGCCCCTGCGCCAGCTCGCGCACCGCTCCGCTGCCGCGGTCGATCGACATGAGCTTGCCCTTGTCGAGCAGGCCGGCGTAGACGTGGTCGGCGTCGGCCGCGACCGACCTGACGTAGCGCTCGCCCGCCGCGAGGACGCCGAAGTTGCGAACGGCGCCGGTGTCGGGCCTGTACTCCCACACCCTGCCGTCGGGATAGGTGCCCGCGTAGATCGTGCCGTCAGGGGAGGCGGCCAGGCTCCAGACGAAGCCGCCGTTCCTGCCGAAGGAGTGCAGGTGCTTCACCTCACCTGTGGCGAGGTCGAAGCTGTAGAGGTCGGGAACGGGATAGGTGCCCGCGTAGACCTTGCCACCCGAGACCACGGTGGCCCACGCGCCTTCGGGCTCGCCCGTGGCGGGCGCGTCAGGCAGCGTGGCGCTCCTGACGACCTTGCGGGTGGCCAGGTCGAACTCGGCCAGCACGGGCGGCTTCTGGCCTCGGGTCACCAGGTAGGCCTTGCCCTCGTGGACGGAGGCGCCGACGATGGCGCCCGTCACGGAGGCGGGGCCGAACTTCTCCACCGTCGGGGGTTGGCAGGTGGCCGCCTCCGCTGGGGAGGCGGCGGTGAGGAGCGCGGCGACCAGCGCCACGACGAGAGTTTTCACGGCGTCACTTTCGGGCGTCGGGGTGGGGGCGTGCTCTTCGCCGCGCATGGGCGGCGGCGGAGGTGGGCGACGCGGGGCCGTACCGTGTCACGGCGGGCGCGCAGGTGGCGGCGCGTACGGGAGCCGGGAGGAGGAGCGACGGGACGAGCGGGGAGCTCAGAGCGGTCTCGGCACACGGCGCCTCCTCCTGTTGCTCGATTTTGGCCCAGACCGTAATGTTTTGAGCGCGAATAGTCAATGGAGGCGATGGTGACGGCGTTCGACACGCGCGAGTTGATCGGCGAGCTCACGGTGACGCTCGATGTGGACGTGCTGGTCGGCGCCTACGCCGACAGGGAAGGACCGCCCGGCACGCCGGCGGCGGTCATGGAACGGCTGGCCGAGCACCGGATCCAGGCCGGGGCCGTGGCCTCGCTGCGGGCGGCGCTGTTCGACATGCGCTCGGGCAACGACGAGGCCCTCGCCGTCCGGGGCGCCGTCCCCGTGGGCGCGCTCGACCTGCGCGACCCCATCGGCTCGGTGCGCGAGATGGAGCGGCTGGCCGCCCTCGGGGTGAAGGCGGTCAGGCTCTTCCCCGACGAGCAGGGCGTCGAGGCGGGCTTCCCCTCCGTACGGCACGTCGCCAGGCGGGCGGCCGCGCTCGATCTCGTGGTGCTGACCGGCGGGGACGTACGGCGCTTCTGGCAACCGTTCTCGGGACTCGGCGCCAAGGTCGTCTTCCTCGACACGCACTTCTACCACCTCGGCGACTTCCTGGTGGCCGCCGCCGACGAGCCGGGCTTCCACACCTCGACGCGGCTGCTCAACTCCCCGGACGCGCTGGAGGCCGTGCCCGCCGACCGGCTGCTGTACGGCTCCCGCACCCCCCACTACGAACCGCTGGTCCCCCTGCTGCGGCTGGCGACCAGCGGCCTGAAGCCCGATGAGATCGCCGCCGTGGTGGGCGGCAACGCAGAGAGGCTGTTCAGATGATCGTCGACGTGCACGCGCACTGGGGCCCGTGGTTCTTCACCATGGACGTGGCCGAGGCCAACAGGGCGACCATGGACCGCTTCGGCATCGACGTGTCGATCGTGTCGGCCACCGAGGCGGTCATCTACGACGCGGCGTCGGGCAACAGGGCGCTGGACGCCTGGCTGGCCGGTACCGACCGGCACTACGGGTACGTCACGGTCAACCCGCGCCGGCCGGCCGACGCCGAGCGGGATCTCGACGAGTACCTGCCCACGGGGCGCTTCGTCGGGGTGAAGATCCACACCGACTACACGGGCTCCCCCGTCACCTCGCCGCAACTGCGCGAGGCGCTGGCACTGGTGGCCTCCCGCGGGGTGCCCGCGCTCGTCCACACGTGGGGCCCCTCGGTGCTCGACCTGGCGCAGGTCTGCCTCGACACACCCGGCCTGCGGGTGATCGCGGGGCACATGGGGGCCGACGGTTTCCGCTACGCCATCGAGGCCGCCGCCGCCTGCGACCGGCTCTATCTCGAACCGTGCTACTCCCACGCACCGGCCGGCCGGATCGCCGCCGTGGTCGCGGGCGTCGAGCAGGACCGGCTGCTGTTCGGCACCGACTCCACGCTCATCGATCCCGCCTCGGCCTTCGGCGCCGTCGCGGCGGCGAACCTGTCGCCCGAGGCCGCCGAGGCGATCGCGTGGCGCAACGCCGTACGACTTTTCAGCCTGGACATTACGGCCTAGGCCGTTATAGCGTGCGGCGAAAACTTCACAAGGGAGCCAGCGCATGATCCCGCGCCGCCGATTCCTCCAAGCCGCCGCCGCCTCCGCGGCGGCGGCGACCCTTCCGGCCACCCCCGCTCTCGCCGCGGCCCGCGAGCCCGAAGGCACGCTCACCGACCTCGGCCCCGCCAGCGTCGCCAGCCCCCTGGGCAACGCCGAATTCGTCGGCGACGTGCTCTACATGGGCTCGCGGGGCCTGTCGCCCAACGTCGTGGGCGCATGGGACCTCGGCACCGACAAGATCACCACGCACTACGAGATCCCCACGGGCGTGGGCATCTGGGCCATGTGCAAGGTCGGCACCGACGTCTACGTCGGCACCCACTCCAGGTCCGACCTCTACCGGATCGACACGCTGACCGGGACGACGACCAAGCTCGCCGAGTACCCCGACCACTTCATCTGGACGATGGCCTCCTCGCCCGACGGCAAGATCTACATGGGCATGTCGGAGCCCGGCAGAGTGGTCGAGTACGACCCCGCCACCGGCGCCAGCCGCGACCTCGGTCAGCCCGTGCCCGGCGAGTCGTACGTGCGCAGCATCCAGGCCGACGCCGACCACGTCTACGCCGGCATCGGCACCAACGCCCACCTCATCGCGATCGACAGGAAGACCGGCGAGAAGCGCGACCTGCTGCCCGCCGAGCTGGCCGACCGCGACTGGGTGTCGAGCATGGCGAGCTCGGACACGCACGTGGCGGGCGGCGTCCTGTCGCTGGCCGAGCTGCTCGTGGTCGAGAAGGCCGACCCGGCCAACTACAAGATCGTCAAGGCGACCGCGCCGGGCGAGAAGTACGTCGTCTCCGTGCTCGTCCACGACGGCTGGGTCTACTTCGCAGGACGGCCGTCCGGCACCTTCTACCGCTACCACATCGCCACCGACAAGCTCGACGTCCTCGGCGTGCCGTTCTTCGAGGCGGCCACGAGCAGAATCCTGGAGCACGAGGGGCGCATCTACGGCATCCAGGACACCGGCGTCTTCGTCTACGACCCGGCGACCAACAAGATCGACTACCTCAGCCACGTGCAGCGCGGCTTCCGGGCCGCCGCCGAGGCGCCCATGTCCGTGCACTCGGACGGGAAGTACGTCTACGTCGGCGGCAAGAGCGGCGCCGACATCCACGAACTGGCCACCCGCGAGGTCACCAGGCTGCCCGTCCCCGGCGAGCCGAAGACCATGATCACCGTTGAGGGCACCACGTACCTCGGCGTCTACACCCAGGCCGCCCTCTACTCCCACCGCATCGGCGACCCCGAGGCCAGGCTGCTGTTCCGCACAGGACACAACCAGGACCGGCCGCGCGACCTCGCCTACGACAGGCGTACCGGGCTGATCATCATGCCCACCCAGTCGGAGCCGGGACATCCCAACGGCGCGCTCGACGTCTACGACCCGCGCAGCGGCGAGGTCGACACCTACCGGCCCGTCGTGGAGCGCCAGACCGTCGCCTCGGTGACCGCGCTGCGCGGCGTCGTCTACCTCGGCACCAGCACCCAGGAGGGGCTCGGCGCGCCACCGGTGACGCCCACGGCCCGCCTGGCCGCCTTCGACCTGCGCACGCGCGAGAAGCTGTGGGAGATCGAGCCGCTGCCGGGCATCGGGACGATCACCGGGCTCAAGCACACCCCCCTGGCCGTCTACGGGATCACCAACACGGGTGTGCTGTTCGAGTACGACCTGCTGCGCAAGAAGATCAGCAGGACGCTCAAGGTCAACGGCAGGGGAGGCGACCTGCTCATCGCCGGCTTCACCGCCTACACCAGCGACGTGGACGCCGTCTACAGGATCAACCTGCTGTCGTGGACGTCGAAGACGATCGTGACGGGGCTGGCGAGCGACTGGTTCGGCGGCGGGTCGAAGCTCAACATCGACCCCTCCCACCGGGCGCTCTACGGCATCAAGGGCCGCAACCTCGTCCGCATCGCCATCTCCCCGTACAGCTGACCGCCCCCGGCCCCGCCCGCGCGGCGGGGCCGCCCTCGCTACAGCTCTCCTCCCGTGCGGCCCGCCCCCCGCGGCTCGCCTCCCGCACGTCTTTCTCTTCACGGCACGCACGGGAGCCACCCTGGGCACGTGGCCCGGCTCCGTCCAGGGGCACGCTTCTCGTGCGCGCGGGGCCTGCCACCGTCACGGCACCGCCCCGCCCGACACCCCCGTCACCTCACGCCGGCCCCGGCGGGCGAAGTCCCGGGCGGGGAGTCTCAGGGCCAGAATGGCTCCCGGGTCGGCCGCACCAGACCCAGACCGACGGCGGTGCGGTTCAGGAGGACGCGGCGATGACCGCGGCGCGCTCTCCCTCGGGCAGTTCAGGGCCGAACGGATCGTGGGCGTGGGACTCGGGGATCAGCCCCTCGGCCGCTGCCAGCCAGAGCATGCGCTGGACGTATCCCTCCATCGGCGCGGTGAACGTGGCCGCGGCGAGCCGGTCGAGCCGTGCCGACGCCTTCTCGAAGGCGCGCAGATCGTCGCCCTCGAACGCGCGCAGTACCGCGGCCGTCGCCTCCACCGAGGCCGCCGCGATCCCGACCAGCGCGGCCTCGGCCCCCCACAGCAGGGAGGCGCCGAACATGCGGTCCTCACCTGTCAGCGCCAGCCTGCCTGCCTCCCGCGTCAGGGCGATGGTCTCCTGGCAGCCCATGGCGTCCGACAGCAGGGCCGTCTTGAGGCCCGCGACGCCGGGGTGGCGCAGGATCTCGGCCAGGACGGCGGGCGGGCAAGGGGCGGTGTAGAGGTCGAACGCGATCATCGGCAGGCCGGTGGCCTGCCACACGGCGTCGTGCTCGGCCACCCTGTCGCCCGCCGAGGGGAACACCAGCACACCGTCGGCGCCGAGTTCGGCCGCCATCCGCGCGTCCGCCACGGTCCCGCGGACCGGGTCGTCCCCGAGCGCCGCCTCGCTCCCCCGCACACCGCGCCCCGCCTCACCGTCTCCGCCATCACCGTGCCCGCGCTCGGTCGTGCCGCGACCGATCTCCCCGTGCGCGCCACCACCGGGTGCGGGAGCGCCGTGCCCGCCATCACCGGGCTCGCGCGTGCCGGGATCGTGTGCGGCGGTGGCTGTCTCGGCGGGGGGCATCGCGATCGAGAACGCCCCTGTGCTCGCCCGCTCGTCGTCGCGGGAGGGCGTGCCGGAGTCCTTCGCGGGTGGCGAGGCGGTCGCGGGGTCTGTCGCACGGGCGGCGCGCGGGCGCGCAGCCGTACCGGGAGGCCCGGTCTGATCCGAGGAGCCGCCGACGCCCACGATGACGGGAACGCCGGCGGTCCTGGCGCGCAGGATCAGCTCGCGCCGGAGCTCGGCGGGAAGGAAGGGTCCGCGGCCGGTGTGGGCGAGGACGGCGAGGGCGTCGGCGCCCGTGGCGACGAGCTGGTGGAAGTAGCTCTCGGCGAGGTCGAGGTCCACCTCGCCCGAGCGGGTCATCGGGGTCGCGGCGGCGGCCACCAGCGCGCCGCGCAGGCGGTCGCGCAGGCCGGCGGCGCGCGTGTCGATTGCCGTGCTCATGATCGCTCCCTCACCGGACGTTTCGGGCGTCCAGATTAGGCCGTTCCCGACCGAAGCGGTGAGCCGGCTACTTCATGCCGGTCATCGCGATGCTGTTGACCAGGTATCGCTGCAGCAGGAAGAACACCAGCAGGCAGGGCACGGCCGAGACGGCCGCCGAGGACATGATCATCGACCACTGCAGTTCCTCGGTCCGCAGGACCGTGAGGCCGACCGTCAGCGTCCTGGTCGCGTCGCTCTGCGACATCACCAGCGGCCACAGGAAGTCGTTCCAGTGCCACAGGAACACGAACACGCCCAGCGTGGCCATGATCGGCTTGGTTAGCGGCACCACGATCGTCCAGTACACGCGCAGCTCGGAGGCGCCGTCCACCTTGGCCGCGTCGAACAGCTCGTCGGGCAGTCCGAGGATGAACTGGCGCATCAGGAAGACGGCCTGCGAGTTGGCCAGGGTCGGCACGATCAGGCCCCAGAAGGTGTCGACGCCGCCCAGGTCGGAGATGAGCACGAACACGGGGATCAGCGTCGCCTGGAAGGGCACCATCATCGTGGCGAGGAACGTCCAGAGCATGGCGTCGCGACCGGGGAAGCGCTTCTTGGCGAAGGCGTACCCGGCCATCGAGGCGGTGACCAGGATGACCACCACGGACACCGCCGAGTAGATCAGCGAGTTGAGCGTCCACTGGGCGAACCCGGAGGCCGACAGCACCTGCGTGACGTTGTCGAAGGTCAGCGAGTCGGGCCACTGCGTGGGGACCGTGGGCTTGCCCTTGGGGCTGAGCGCCACGATGATCATCGCGATGAACGGCGTGACCGTCAGCAGCGACATGACGGCGAGCAGGGCGTACAGCGCCCACCTGCCGCGTGGCCGGCTGGGCTTCACCCTGGCGGGGGCGGTGGTGGCGGCGGGGCGGGTGGCGGTGAGCGTCATCCGAACTCCTGAAGCGTGGAGACCCCGGGCTTCTGCCCTGGGGAGGAAACGCGGCACGGCGCCGCACGAGTTTTGATCTCGAATACCCGTCCGCACCCAGCTGATCGTGCGGTAGAACCTGTGGCGTGGCACAGAGCGTGAAGCGGGCGTTCAAGTACCGCTTCTATCCGACCCCCGGACAGGCCGAAGAGCTGGCCCGGACGTTCGGCTGCGTCCGCCTCGTCTACAACAAGGCGTTGGAGGAGCGCGCTCGCGCCTACTCCACGGAAGGGCGGCGGATCTCCTATGTGGAGTCGTCGGCCGCGCTGACCGAGTGGAAACGCACCGACGAGCTCGCGTTCCTGAACACGGTGTCCTCGGTCCCGCTCCAGCAGGCGCTGCGTCACCTGCAGGCCGCCTTCGCCAACTTCTTCGCCAAGCGGGCCAGGTACCCGGCGTTCAAGTCCCGCAAGAAGTCGCGGCTGTCGGCCGAGTACACCCGCTCTGCGTTCACCTTCCGCGATGGGCGGCTCACCCTGGCCAAGATGGACGGGCCGCTGGCCATCGTGTGGTCGCGTCCGCTTCCCGAGGGCGTCGAGCCGTCCACGGTGACGGTGTCGAAGGACGCGGCCGGACGCTGGTTCGTGTCCATCCTCTGCGAGGACGCGATCCTGCCGCTCGATCCCGTGGCGCGGTCGGTCGGCGTGGACGCGGGTATCACCGCCCTGGTGACGCTGTCGACCGGAGAGAAGATCGTCAACCCGAAGCATGAGCGGGCCGACCGGCGCAAGCTGGCCAGGATGCAACGGGAGTTGGCCCGCAAGGAGCAAGGCTCGCTCAACCGGCGGAAGGCGAAGCTGAAGGTGGCCCGGGTGTATGCCCGGATCGCCGACAGACGCCGTGATCACCTGCACAAAGTGACTACTCGACTCGTCCGTGAGAACCAAACGGTCGTGATCGAGGACCTCGCCGTGCGCAACATGGTCAAAAACCGCCGCCTGGCGCGCGCCATCTCGGATGCGAGTTGGCGGGAACTGCGCGGCATGCTGGAGTACAAGACAAGCTGGTACGGGCGGAAGTTGGTCGTGATCGACCGCTGGTTTCCCTCCTCCAAGCTGTGCTCGGCGTGCGGCGCTGTGCAAGACACGATGCCGCTGCATGTCCGGACGTGGGAGTGTGCCTGTGGCACGTCCCATGACCGGGATGTGAACGCGGCCAAGAACATCCTCGCGGTCGGGCTGGCCGAGAGGTGAAACGCCTGTGGAGCCGGCGTGAGACCCAAGCGGCGCAAGCTGGGCGGGCGGCCGGCGGTGAAGCAGGAAACCCGACCCGCGAGGGTTGGAGTCCCCTGGCTTCAGCCGTGGGGAGGAGGTCAAGTGTTCCCCCTGCCGAGGAAGCGGCGCTGGATGAGCGAGACGGCCAGCACGATGGCGAACAGCACCATGCCCCACGTGGCCGCGTAGCCGAATTCGAAGAACCTGAAGCCGCGCTCGTAGATGCCGTAGATGAGCGTGTAGCTGGCCTTGGCGGGGCCGCCGCCAGTCATGACGTAGATGGTGTCGAAGACCTGGAACGAGCTGATCGTCTCGATCACCACCACGAAGAACAGGGCGGGCTTGAGCAGCGGCAGCGTGATGCTGCGGAAGCGCTGCCACGCGCTGGCGCCGTCGACTCGGGCGGCCTCCATGTAGGAGCCGGGGATGGCCTTCAGCCCCGCCAGCAGGATCAGCATCGAGTAGCCGAAGCCCTTCCAGCAGGAGACGATCGCCAGCGCGGGCAGCACCAGAGCCGAGTCCTCCAGGACCTGGAGGGGGCCGAGGTCCATCTTGACGAGCAGGCCGTTGAGCAGCCCGTCGAACTCGTAGATCCAGCGCCAGATGATGCCCGCGAACACGAAGCTGGTCACGTAGGGCAGGAAGAGCATGCTGCGGAAAAGGCCCCGCATGAAGATCACCGCGTTGAGGAGCAGCGCGGTGCCGAGCGAGACGAGCACCGTCAGCGGCACGAAGATCGCCGCGTACACCAGGGTGACGCGCAGGCTGGCCCAGAAGTTCGCGTCGTTCCACAGCCGGACGTAGTTGTCGGCGCCGATGACGTCCCATTCCCCGCCGATGTTCCAGTTGGTCAGGCTCATGCCTGCCGCGCCCAGCGTGGGGAAGATCCGGAAGATCAGGAAGAGGACGAGCACGGGCAGGACGAACAGCAGTCCCGTGACCGGGTCACGCAGGCGATGACGCACCGGGTTTCACACCTTTCCAGAAAAGCAGGGCCTTCCCGAAAGAAGGCCCTCATCGTGTCAGCTGCCGCTGGACAGCAGCTCGTTGGCCTCCTTAGCCGCCGCGTCGAGGGCGGTCTTGGCGTCCTCCTTGCCCAGCAGCGCCGCCTGGATGTGCGACGCGATCATGGCCATCACCTGGCGGGCCTTCGGGTGGGTGTCACCGGGGAAGGCGAACTCCAGCGACTTGGCGAACTCCTTGGACGCCTCGCTCTGTCCGGGGATCGTCACGTCGGTCCGCGCGGTGAAGAAGCCGGACTCCTTGGCCAGTTCGGCGCCCACCGCGGGGGAGGAGATGTAGGCGGCGAGCTTCTTCGCGGCGTCCTTGCTCTTGGAGTGCTTGGCCACGACGAGTCCGCCGGGGATGCCGAACGCGACCCGCTTCCTGCCTTCGAGAGGCAGGCCGACGCCGACGTTCTCCTGGCCGATGGCGGCGGCGAGCTGCTCGACCATGCCCGCGGTGGCCGCGTGGTACATCGCGGTCTTGCCGCCGGCCAGCGGGCCGCCCTCGATGTCGTTGCCCTTGCTCGCGGTGTTCTCGGGCAGGCCGCCCGCGGCCTTCAGGTCCAGCAGGAACTGCAGGCTCTCCACGCCCTCGGGGCCGTTGAAGGCGACGGTCTTGCCGTCGGGGGCGAAGACGGTGCCGCCGTTGGCCCAGAGGATCGGGTAGAAGCTCTGGTTGAGCGACACCTCGGGCTTGCCGGGGTAGTCGAGAACGGCGACCTTCTTGGCGGCCAGCTTCGGCGCTGCCGCCTTCAGCTCTTCCAGAGTGTCGGGGACCTCGGTGACGCCCGCCTCGGTGAAGAGCTTCTTGTTGAAGATCGGGGCGGTGATCGTCTGGTAGATCGGGACACCGTAGAGCTTGCCGTCGACCGTCAGCGCGGTGAGCGCGTTGGGCAGGTAGGCGGCCTTGTCCTTGGCGATCACGTCGTCCACCGGCTCGAGGGTGCCCTGCTGGGCGTACTGCGGAATCTGGTCGGGTCCGAGCACGACCAGGTCGAAGCCCGTCTTCGAGGCCAGGGCCGTCGTGATCTTCTCCTGGCGGCCGTCCCACGGCTGCTGGTCGATCTTGACGTCGACCGTCGGGTTGGCGGCCTCGAAGTCCTTCTCGACCTTGCCCCAGAACGCCTGGTTCTTGGCCTGGTCCGCGATCACGGGGTACATCCAGAGAGTGACCGTGCTCTTGTCCGACGCGCCTGAGCCACCGGACCCGCACCCGGCGATCACGACCGTCATGGCGGCCGCGATTCCGGCTGCCGCTACCTTCCTCATCGGCGGCTTCCTTTCATGAATACCGGTCCTGACCGAAACCTAATGAGCGGGGAGACCAACGGTCAATGCCCGATACACGAACGTGACTACGACCAGTCCCTGACCCGCTCGGCGACGAGCTCGACGTGCTCGTCGGTGTAGTGCTCGTTCCAGTCGATGACCAGCAGCGTCTCAGCCACCAGTCGTTCGGCCTCGGGGCAGGCGTCGGGCGCATAACCCTCCAGCGGGTACGGCGAGGAGCCGTAGATGGGCCCGTTCCACACCGGCGCCCTGTTCAGGGGCTCGCCGAGGTAACCGGCCCGCGCCGGAATCCCGGCGGCCCGCAGGTGCTCGGCCAGCGCCGAGGCCTTCCCGTCGGGCAGGACGAGAGGGAACAGCCACCAGGCGTGCCCCTCGGGCCGCGGCAGCCGTATCCCCGGCACGCCCTCCAGCGCCGCGATGAGCCGCACGGCGGTGCGCCGCCTGGCCTCGAGGACTCCCGGCAGTTTGGCCAGCTGGGCACGGGCCACCGCCGCCTGGAGCTCGGTCATGCGGTAGTTGAGGCCGAGGCTGGCATGCGAGCGGCCGGCCGCGCGGTCCCAGCCCTTGTCGGAGAACAGGCGCATCCTGTGGGCCATGACGTCGTCCTGGGTGATGACCAGGCCGCCGTCGCCGCAGGTGATGTGCTTCCACTGCTGGAGGCTGAACGTGCCGACCTGCCCGACGGTGCCCGCGAGCCTGCCTCCGCCGGACCGGCCGACGAGACCCGGGTGGCCTGCGAGCACCGGCTCCTCTGGGAGTTCGGTGAGCCAGGCCTGGGCGCAGTCCTCGATCAGGGTCAGGCCATGCTCGTCGGCCAGCGCCCGCAGCTCGTCGACCCTCGCGGGCGCGCCGAACAGGTGGACCGCCATGATGGCCCTGGTACGCGGCCCGATCAGCCTCGCCACCGCGCCGGGATCGAGATTGCCGTCAGCGGGGTCCACGTCGGCGAAGACAGGGACCGCGTTCTGCGCCAAGATGGGGGCCACGGTCCCGAAATCCGTGATCGGCGTCGTGATGATCTCGTCCCCGGGATCAGGAGCCGCCGCCACGACCGACAGATGGAGGGCCGCGGTGCCGGAGCTGCACGCGATCGCGTGGCGGGAGCCGTACAGCTCCGCCATCTCGCGTTCCAGCGCCCGGCCCTCGGTCCCCCAGACGGAGTTGAGCATGCCCGAGCGGATCACCCGCTCGAGCGCGGCCACCTCCTCGTCGCCGAGCGTGCGGCCCTCGGGATCTGCCATGGTTGGAAACTTCGGGGTCACGAGTTAACCTTTCGGTCTTGACCGTAATAATGCAGAGGGAGGCGTGGGTGGGTATCGTCATCGGGGTCGTCGGCCCGCACGATCTGGTCGACGACGTCGCGGCCACCTGCGAGGAGCAGCCGGGTGTGACCGCGCTGCGGCTCGACTACGACCACGAGTCGCAGGCCCCCGCGATCGTCGAGGCGCACTCGGCCACGGTGGAGGGCTGGCTTTTCACCGGCATCGTGCCATACATGCTGGCCCGCGACGCCGACGTCCTCACCCGGCCCGCGGCGTTCGTCGACTACTCCGGGGCGACGCTGCTGACCGCCCTGGTACGGCTCCAGCACGAGGGACAGGACATCACGCGCCTGTCCATCGACACCATCTCGGCCGCCGACGTCATCGCCACGTTCGAGGAGGCGGGGCTGCCCACCGAGCAGGTGCGCACGCTCCCCTACCGGCCGGAGATGACCTCCAAGAAGGCGGTCTCCTTCCACCGGCGCGGCGGCGACCACGCGGTGATCACCTGCCTGAGTTCGGTGCACGAGGCGCTGCGCGACGACATGCACGTGCTGCGCCTGGCGCCGTCGGTGCACTCGGTGCGGGTGGCGCTGCGCCAGCTCCTGCTGACCGCGGAGGGGCAGGCGCAGGAGGACGCGCAGATCGCGCTCGGGCTGATCGAGGTGGAGAGGGAGGAGGGGCTGCTGCGCGAGGCCGCGGCCCTCGGCGGCACGCTGGCCGCCTTCAGGGGCGGCACCCACCTGCTCGTCACCACGCGGGGGCCGCTGGCCGACGCGACGGGCAACTTCACCGGGCTGCCGATGCTGTCGCGCCTGGCCGTGCCCAGCCAGGTCGTCAGGGTCGGCTTCGGGCTGGGGCGCAGCGCCGCCGAGGCGGAGAGCCTGGCGCGCAGGGCGCTGGCCCGCGCCCGCCGCATCGGCGACGTCGCGGCCGTGCTGTCGCTGCGCGCCGACACCGACATCGTGCTGGAGTCGGTCAGCGCGACCCCCGCGGGCGAGCAGAACCTGTCGGTGATCGCGCGCAGGGTCGGCCTGTCGGTGCCGACGCTGGAGAAGCTGCTCGAGGCCCGCGAGGCGGCCGGCGGCGAGCCGCTGACCACCAGGGAGATCGCCGAACGGCTCGCGGTGCAGCAGCGGACCGCGCGCCGCATGCTGCACCGGCTGGAGCTGGCCGGGCTCGCCGAACGCACCGGCAACCTGACCAGCGGGACCAGCGGCCGCCCGCTGACCCTGTACCGGCTGACGCTCTAGGCGAGCCACCGGTCGAGGCCCTCGGCCACGAAGTCGTCGTCGCGCAGCCAGGGGTAGGCGGACCACACGCGATCGATCTCGGCGAGCTGTCCAGGCGACAGCTCCTCGGCGGGGTCGAGGCACCAGCGGCCCGCCAGCAGCCCCTGGCGGCGCAGGATCTCGTGGATGCCGGGGATGCAGCCGTGGAAGCCGTTGGCGGAGTCGAAGATGGCGGCGTTGGCGTCGGTCAGGTGGCCGTCGAGGCCGAGCAGCCTGCGCACGGCGGCGTCGTCGCCCGCGCGGGCGAGCTTGGCCTCGTCGAGCAGTTCGACCGCCTTCTTCACCCAGACCGCCCACTGGCCGAGCAGCCCGCCGACGAACTCGACCTCCACCTGACGGCCGTCGACGACGACGCGGTGCGTGGTGATGAGGTCGGCCAGGATGTGGTCGTCGTTGCCCGTGTAGAGCGCCACCTCCTCGGCCCTGCCCGCCCTGACCACGCCGTGCAGCACGTCCAGCGTGCGGTAGCGGTCGAACGGCGCCACCTTGATGCCGACGACCGACTCGACGGCGGCCAGCCTGGTCCAGAAGTCGCGCGACAGCGTGCGGCCGCCGACCGCGGGCTGCAGGTAGAAGCCGATGACCGGCAGCACCTCGCCGACCGCGCGGGCGCGCTCGATCAGCCCGTCCTCGTCCAGCTCCTTGTGCGGGCTGAGCAGCACCATGTGGTAGCCGAGCGACCTGGCCAGCTCGGCCTCCGCCACCGCCTGAGAGGTCGGGCCCGTCGCGCCCGCCACCAGCACGATCTCGCGGCCCGCCTCGCGGGCGGTCTCGGCCGCCAGCTCCAGGACGGGCGGCAGCAGTTCGGTGCCGTGGATGGCGAACTGCGTGGTGTGCACGCCTACCGCCAGCCCGCCCGCTCCCGCGTCCACGTAGTAGCGGGTCAGCGCCCGCTGGCGGCGCTCGTCCAGCCTGCGGTCGGCGTCGAGCGCGAGCGGGTGCGCGGGAATGACCAGCCCGCGCCTGAACAGGTCCCGCACGGACGTCTGTGCCTCTGGAGCCGTGCTGAGCACGTCGCTTCCCCCTTGATCGATGAGCATGCTGGTCAGAACCGGCCGTCGCGGCGCTCGAACTTCGTCGGCTTGCCGAGCAGCGGGCCGCCCTCGGCGATCCACGAGGCCGTGAGCTCGACCAGTTCGGCGGGCGTCAGCTCGGGATAGCCGAACAGCCGGTGGCACTTGGCGGCGTTGGACAGCAGCGCGGTCGGCGCCTCCTCACCGGCGAACGCGGGTTCCTTGCCCAGCGCCCTGCCGAGGTCGAGCGCGGCCTGCCGTACCGAGATCAGCTCGGGTCCCGTCAGGTTGAGGACGAACGGCGGCGCGGACGCGTGCAGCAGCGAGCGCAGCGTGACCTCGTTGGCGTAGCCCTGCCACACGACGTTGGCCATGCCCGTGGACACGTCGACGGGCTCTCCCGCGTGCACCTTCTGGGCCAGGTCGACGAGCACGCCGTAGCGCATCTCGACGGCGTAGTTGAGGCGGATGAGGGACAGGCGGGTGCCGTACTTCTCGCTGAAGTGCGACATCACCCGCTCCCTTCCGAGGCAGCTCATCGCGTACTCGCCCACGGGGTCCGGCGGCGTCTCCTCGGTGGCGCCGCCGCTGGTCACCGGGACCAGCGGATAGACGTTGCCTGTCGACAGCGCCGCGATCCTGCTGTCCCTGAACCGGTCGGCGACCCGGCCCGGCAGGTAGGAGTTGGTGAACCACGTGGCGTGCTCGGCGCCCTGCGTGCCGAACTTGGCCCCGACCAGGAACACCACGTTCTCCACCTCGGGCAGGTCGCGCAGTGCCCGCTCGTCGGCGACGTCGGCGCTCACGACCGTGGCGCCCTCCGCCGTGAGCGCGTCGGCCAGGCCCGGCTCGGAGAACCTGGACACGGCCGTGATCCGCTTGCCGCCCTTGGCGGCGTTGAGCGCCAGCCTCACCAGGCTGGGGCCGAGCTTCCCTCCCGCTCCAAGGATCATGATGTCGCCGTCGAGTCTGGCCAGGTCAGCGACAAGTCCTTCGCTGGGCCGCGCCAGTCGCTCCTCGAGCTCCACTACCGTCCGCACCCCGAACTCCTCTCATTTACGGTCCAGACCGTAACTTCGCGAGTCTTGCCCTGTCAATGGGGGAAGGGCTTGTCAGGCCGGTACCGCCTCGCGGGCCGTGACGAGCACGTCGAGGATGGCCCTGGTCTGGGCCCACGGCACGGGGCTCGGCGCGCCGCCGACCATCGCGAGGAACGCCTCGACGGTGCCCTCGTAGCCGAGACCCTTCAGGACGTCGTCGCCGCCCTCGATGACGATCTCCGAGGAGCCTTCGCGGGTGTGCACGGTCACCGTGTACGCCTCGGACTCCGAGACGCCGATGATCTCCACGGTGCCGGTGACGCCGCTGTCCCAGCGCAGCGCCATCACGCCGGTGTCCTCCGAGCGCAGGCCGTCGTAGTGCCTGATGGCGCCCGCCGCGCCGGCCAGGCGCACCTGGGGGCCGAGCAGCGCGACGAGCAACTCGACGCCGTGGACGCCCATCGTGACCATCGTGCCGCCGCCTTCGCTCGGAGTGTCCTGCCACGGGTTGTATCCGGTGGCCCAGATGCCGACGTCGTGCCTGACGGTGGCGCGCACGGAGAGCACGGCCTCGGGATCGATCTTGGCCGCGGTGAAGGCGGGGGCGAAACGCAGCACCGAGCTGGACAGCACCCTGTCGGTGATCTCCAGCCGGTCGAGCGCCTCCAGCTGGGCGCGGCTGGCGGCGGCGGGCTTGTTCATGAACACGGGAGCGCCGGTCTCCAGGACCGCTTCCAGCGCCTGCGGGGCCTGCGGGTTCGGCACGGTCAGCACGACGCCGTCGGGGGCGGTCGCGAGCAGGCCGGCCAGGCTCGAGGCCACCTCGGCGCCGGGGTGCTCGTCGGTGAAGCGTCGCAGCCTGTCGGGGTCCTGCTCCCACACGACGAGCTCGGCGTGGCGGGCCAGGGTACGGGCGTCGGTGTAGGGGTGACTGGTGGCCAGGCCGGCCAGGGCGATACGCACATCGTCCTCCAAATCGGAATGTGCGCCATCATGGCACCCCCGCGCCGCCACTCCCCTGGCCCTGCCCCCGCCCCTCCCCGCGGCCCTGCTCCCGCTCACGGCGTCCCGAGGGTGCCGCGGCTAGGGTTCGTCCACCTCCGCGTGGGTGCGGCCGTCGGCCAGCGCGGGGTAGCCGGGGCCCCGGTCGAAGAAGCGGGCCGGCCGGGCGCGCAGCCTCGCACGCAGGTCCGACGTCGCCAGGTCGTCCACCACGCCGTCCGACAGGACCACGCCGTAGTCCTCCCGCGCCCCCTCCACCGACACCTTGCCGTCGCGGACGTCGGCAGCCACCGTCAGCGGGTCTCGGTCGTAGGGGGAGCCCCAGCCACCGCCGCCCGTGGTGCGGATGCGGATGATCTCACCGGCCCTCACGGGGTGGTCGTCGACCAGACCCTCCATCTCCTGCCCCGCCACCGAGACCGTGAAGGGCCGCCCCGCCAGGCCCCCGTTGACCCCCCAGCACGACAGGATCGACCGGTCCGCGATCGACATGTAGGAGGCGTCGCGCAGCATCCTGATGTGCTTGTCGTACCCGAGCCCGCCCCTGAACAGCCCTGGCCCGCCCGAGTCGACCGCGAGCCCGAGCCGCTCCACCCTGAACGGCCAGCGCGCCTCGGCGAACTCCACGGGGATGTTGCGCGAGTCGGGCACGACGTGGATCGTGTCCTCCCCGTCGGCGTACCACCGGCCGCCCGAGCCGCCGCCCAGCACCTCCCTCATCAGGTACGGCATGCCGTCCGCGTCGTCGCCGTACACGCCGGTGTACCTGATCGTCTCCTGGTCGGCGGGCATCCGGCCGCCCGTGGCCTTGGCCAGCACCCCTGCCAGCACCCCCAGCAGGCGCAGGATGACGAACGTCCTGGCGTTGGTGGGCGCCGGGAAGATCGGCGTGAGCAGCGTCCCCTTGTCGGGGAACCGCATCTCGATGAGCGGGACGACCCCCTCGTTGACGTCCAGCTCGGCCATCCGGGCGGGCGTGTCGGCGAGGTTGCGCAGGATCGGGGCCAGCCACTTCTTCAGGAACACCCCGTCGGCGTAGTCGCCCGCGTGGTTGATCGGCCCCTTGGCCTGCGGCGAGGTGCCGGTGAAGTCGATCACCAGGCGGTCCTCGAGCCTGGTGAGCGTGATCCGCTGGGTGTGCAGGCGCGGCTCGTCGACGCCGTCGTGCTCGGCGTAGTCCTCCCAGACGTAGGTGCCGAGCGGGATCTTCGACAGCAGTTCCCTGCGGAACGTCTGCGTGGTGTTGTCGATGATCGCGTCGAAGCACTGCTCGACGGCCGCTCTGCCGTACCTGTCGAACAGCTCGCCAAGCCGGCGCGCGCCCATCAGGCACGCCGAGCACTCGGCGTCGAGGTCGCCGGCCAGGGAGTCGGGCATGCGGGAGTTGCGCGTCATGATCCGCAGCGCGGCCTCGTTGGGGACGCCGCGGTCCCACAGCCTGATCGGCGGGACCATCAGCCCCTCCTCGAAGACCGAACGCGCGTGGGAGGGCATGCTCCCAGGTACGGCGCCGCCGATGTCGTCATGGTGGCCGAAGGCCTGCACGAACGCCACCACCTCGCCGCCGTGGAAGACGGGGACGGTGACGCAGAGATCGGGCAGGTGGCCGATGCCGCCCTCGGACAGGTAGACGTCGTTGTGGAAGAAGACGTCGCCGGGGTTCATGGTCTCGACGGGGAAGTCGCGGACGATCGGCTGGACGAGCGCCGAGTAGGAGCGCCCGGTGAGTTTGCGCAGCCTGACGTCGTGGATGCCGGCGCGGAAGTCGTGGGCGTCGCGGATCATCGGGGAGCGGGCGGTGCGCGCGATTGCGGTCTCGACCTCCATCTCCACGGAGGCGAGGGTGCCCTCGACGATCTCGACGAGGACCGGGTCGACGGTCACTGGAGGGTCCCTTCCTTGCGGACGATCAGGTTTCCGTGGGCGTCGCACTCGGCGGTGAAGCCGGGGTGGAGCGGCAGCGTCGAGCCGTACTCCTCGATGACGGCCGGGCCGGTGATCACGTCGCCCGCGCGGAGCGTGGCGCGCGCGTGGACGGGACACGACGACCAGCCGTCGTCGTCGAAGGAGACGCGGCGGGCGCCGGGCTCGGCCATGGGCCCGCTGCGCGCGGGCCGCACCGGGATCGAGGGTCGGGTGATGGGTCCGATACCGGACACCCGCAGGTTGACCCACTCGACCGCGTGCCGGGGATCGCCGCGGTAGCCGTACCCGTAGAGCTTCTCGTGCGCCTCGTGGAAGCGGGCGACCACCTCGGCCTGCCACTCGCCGTCCGGTGGCCCCGGGGGCGCGGCCACGCGCACCTCGTAGGCCTGGCCGTAGTAGCGCAGGTCGGCGCTGCGCTGGCAGACGGGCGCGGTGAAGCCCTCCCTGTCGAGCGCCAGCACGGCGTGCCCCTCCAACTCGGCGAAGACGTCGGCCAGCACGTCCGCCGAGGGCTCGCGGGTGACGTAGGTACGGACGTAGTCGTTCTTGACGTCCACGGTGAGCAGCCCGAACGCCGAGACGTTGCCGGGGTCGGGCGGCACGACCACCGCGGGCATGCCGAGGATGTCGATGAGGCGGCAGGCCAGCAGCGGACCCGAGCCGCCGAACGTCACGAGCGGGAAGTCACGCACGTCGAGTCCGCGCTTGACGGTGATCTGGCGGATCGCGTTGCATTGGTTGAACGCGCTGATCTCCAGGATGCCGGTCGCGGTGCGTTCGGGGGTCAGGCCGAGCTTGCCCGCCAGCGCCTCGATGCCCTGCCTCGCGGCCTCGCGGTCGAGCGGGATCTCCCCGCCGAGCAGGTGCGGGGGGATCCTGCCGAGGAAGACGTGCGCGTCGGTGACCGTGACGTCGCCGCCGCCCTTGCCGTAGCAGAGCGGCCCTGGGTCGGCGCCCGCCGACTTGGGTCCCACCTTCAACGTGCCCTCGGGCGAGATCCACGCGATGGACCCGCCACCGGCGCCGACGGTCACGATGTCGATCATGGGGATCTTGCACGGGTAGCGCCCGATCGACCCCTCGGTGGTCAGCGAGGGCTCCCCCTCCACGACCACCGCGACGTCGGTCGAGGTGCCGCCGCCGTCCAGCGTGATCACCGACGGCCGCCCCGCGGTGGAGGCGATCAGCGCCGCGCCCAGCGCTCCCGCGGCGGGTCCCGACAGCACGGTGGTGATCGGCTGGTGCACCACCTCGGCGGCGCTCAGGACGCCCCCGTTCGACTTCATCACCGAGAACGGCAGGCCGAGCCGTTCGGACAGGTTGGCGATGTAACGCCGCATCGTCGGCTTGACGGCCGCGTCGACCAGCGTGGTCACCGACCGCTCGTACTCCCTGTACTCGCGCAGCACGTCGCTCGAGAGCGACACCACCGCCTCGGGATGCTCCCGCTCGAGCACCTCCCGCATGCGCCGTTCATGGGCGGGGTTGGCGTAGGAGTGCAGGAAGCACACGCCGATCGCGGTGATCCCCTGCTCCCTGAACCACCGGGCGACCAGCGCCGCCTCCTCCTCGTCGAACGGCCTGACCTCCTCGCCCAGGTGGTCGAGCCGGCCGCCGACGGTCTTCACCCTGTGCACGGGAACGATCCTGGGCGGTTTGACCCAGAAGTAGGAGTTGCCGTAGCCGTCGGGCACGCTCTGCCTGGCGATCTCCAGGATGAACTCGAACCCCTCGGTCGTCACGAAGCCCAGGTCGGCGATCCGGTCCTCGAGCAGTTGGTTGGTCGCCACGGTCGTGCCGTGGACGAGCCCTGTGACCGGGCCGCCGCCCACCTTCGCGATGCCCGCCATGAAGCCGTCGGCCGGGTTGGCGGGCGTCGAGGGTGTCTTGGTCGTGAAGATCTCGCCGGTTCGCTCGTCGACCGCGACGACGTCGGTGAACGTGCCGCCGGTGTCCACTCCGATACGCATGGGTTCAGTGTCTACCTGGGGGCTCACCCCCAGGGATCAGCGAAACCTGCCGAACAACGGGCGATTCTTCAGCGTTATCTTGCGAGGCAGCCGGGCTCTGGGCGAGGCCGCCGTTCGTCTGTCGCGTGTGTGCGACGCGATCGCCCAAGCGACCGGAGCCCCAGCGGGTCACCCTGCATCGGCCCGGCCAGGAACCTTCGCCTGTACGTCGTGCGGCTTCGCCGGGCACGCCGACGGCAACGCGGCCCGCCACATCGCCTCACATGGTGTGACGGGCTGGGCAGTGAGTCACGCTGCCGGCGACGCGGCCTGAACCGTCGACTCCATCGACGGCGAGGAGCCGCAAGCTCGGTCGTTCACGGCCGAGAAGCTGACCGTCTCCTGCTGCCGAGGACGTCGTCGATCACCTTGGGGGCGTGCTCGGTGCCGACGTAGGCGGCCAGCCGTACGGCGAGCTCGTGGGCCCTGTGCAGCTCCATCTCCACCCGCGCCTTGCCCGACTGCCCTGCCTGGATGCCGAAGTAGGCGCCGATGATGGTGCCGATCACGCCGCACACGCCGGCGAACATCGTCGCGAACTCCTTGGTGGCGAACACCGCGGCGCCGAAGGCGACGAGGATCACGATGATGCCGGTCAGCACGACGAAGAAGCCGTAGCGCCAGCGCGCGGCGTCGGCCTGGGCCGCGGTCAGGTCGTCGGGGGTCATCAGTGCCTCCAGCGCGGCCGGGTTGTCCGTGGCCAAGGTCGCCTCCAGTGACAGATGGGAGCAGTAGTGATGACCAGTAAGCTAGCGGCCTGTGACCGAATTGTCCGCGCTCTCTCCCGTCCCCTCCGCCGCCCGCGACGCGGTGCTGAAGTTCTACTTCGGCCCGATGGACTGCGGGAAGTCCACGCTGGCGCTGCAGATGAACTACAACCACGGACGGCAGGGCAGGCGCGGGCTCGTGCTGACCAAGCACGACAGGTCGGGTGGGGCGAAGGTCACCAGCAGGATAGGGCTCGGCCTCGACGCGATCGAGGTGGACGACGCGCTCGACCTGGTCACGCTCGTCGGCGCGCACGACAGGATCGACTATCTGATCTGCGACGAGGCCTGCTTCTACACCGTCGAGCAGATCGAGCAGCTGGCAGACCTGGTCGACGAGCACGGCGTGGACGTCTACGCCTTCGGCCTGGCCTCTGACTTCAGGTCGCAGATGTTCCCCGCCGCGCAGCGCCTGTTCGAACTGGCCGACGAGGTGTGCAGGCTGCAGGTGGAGGTGCTGTGCTGGTGCGGGCGTCCAGGGCTGCTGAACGCCCGCGTGGTCGGCGGTGCCATGGCGCGCAGCGGCGAGCAGGTGGTGATCGGCGACACCGACGCCTCGCCCGTCCGCTACCAGGTGCTCTGCCGCAGGCACCACCGCTCTGGGCAGCTGGCGATGCCCGTGCCCAGCCTTACGGCCTCCTGACCGCCCTACACGCCCGCCAGAGCGCGGTAGCCCCCGCCCCGCCCCGGTCCAGGGGCGCGCCGACTGGACGGACGGGTACCTGGGCACGCCGCCCTGATCGCCGCCGCGCTCGCCGCGGCCGCCGATGCCTTCCACCGTCGGCGCGCGCCCACTCCGCCGTCACGGCCTGGCGCAAGGGCGCCGCCGGCGAGCGTGCCGCTGCACGGCTGCCGCGTCCTCTGGAAACGGATCGGCTACGCCGTGCTGCACGACCGGCGCCCGCCCTATGACCGGGCCAACGTCGACCGCCTGGTGATCGGGCCGTCCGGAATCTCCTGCGTCGGCTCCAAGCGGTGGGACCGCCGGACCCAGATCCACGGCCGCCGCGGCGAGCTGTTCGTCGGCCGCCGGCCCGCTACCAGGGTGGTGCGGCCACGGCAGGCTGCCGGCGTGGCCACGCCGGCAGCCGCTTGCGACCGAGCGCTGCCTCCCTACGTTGCCCCAGAGGGCTCGTGAGCACCACGGCTTATGACTCGCTTATGACATGCCTGTTGAAGGCTGCGGTGGACGAAACGTGACTGCACCGACAGTCACCGACCAGAGGGGATCAAAGGTGCAACCAAATCGCTCAACCGCGTGGGTCTACGCCGCTTTCCGACCGGCGGGCCGCTACCTGCTGCCCGTGCTGGCCGCCGTGCCTTTGTTCGCTCTCCCGGCCGGCCAGGCCGGCGCGAGCGCACTCCGTGCGGCTGACCCCGCCGGATGCCAGCACTCCAACGACGGGCGGTTCGCGCACTTCAAGTGCACGAAGCCAGGCACGTACAAGTACTGGGTGGACTGCCAGAGCGTCGTCTGGGGGAAGATCACCTACAGCGTCCACGGGACCAAGACCCTCAGGGCGCCCGCGAAGCCAGGAGGGGGGCAGCCAAAGCCGCTGACCTGGACAGTCTCATGCGGTCGCACATGGGAAGCGCACAACGCGGAAGTGTGGAAGTAACTCGCCGAGAGGACGGGGAACACGGTGGAGTGGGTTACCGCCAGGCCCCGACAGGGGCGGGGCAGCAGGCTGCCGGCGCTCCTGCTGCCCACCGGTACGCCTCCGAGGGCCGGGGCGGTGGCGGCGTCGGGTGCCGGGCCTCGTGACGCGCGACCCTGGCAAGCGCCGGTGATTGAGCGGTCGATGCGGTCGGTGAGCGCCTCGACTTCACCACGCAGGACGGTGCCCGATTCCGTGAGATCCCCCGCCTCGCCCAGCAAGCCGCGCTCGCACAGCCGGTCGCGGGCGGCGGCCCACTGCTCTGGGGATCAGCCACGGGGCTACATGAGCAGCGCCGACGTCGGTGCCTTGCCGGTGGCGTTGTGGCGGTGGGCGGGGCGGATCGGTGAGGCGCGTCAGGCTTCCTGCGCGGGTTCGTGGTGGGTGCAGCCGGTCAGTTCGGCCGCGGTGAGGGTGAGGTGCCGGGCGAGTGCTTCGGCCGCGGTGTCGGCGTCGCGGGCCAGTGCCGCCTCCTCCAGCCTGCGGTGTTCGGCGACGCCGTCCCGGTCGGGGTTGCGGTGTGCCGACCAGCGGCGGGCCAGCTCGCTCATGGTCCACATCCGGTCGAAGGTCTCCAGCAGGACGGGGTTGCCGCAGCCTTCCAGCAGGGTGCGGTGGAAGACCCGGTGGGCTTCGGCCCAGGCGTCGCTGTAGTACTCGCCCTCCTCAGGCACGTGCGTCGGGGTGCGGGCCAGACGATGGTGGGCGGCTCGTACGCGGGCCTCCCAGTCGAGGTCGCCGCGCTCGATGGACATGCGCAGCATGACCGGCTCGATGCTCCGGCGGGCCTCGGCGATCTGTTGCCAGCGGCGGTCGGAGAAGGCCGGAACGGCGAAACCGCGGTTGGGCAGCCGCTCGGCGAGGCCCTCGCCGACCACCCGCACGAGCGCCTCGCGGACGACGGCCAGGCTCACGCCCTGCTCCTTCGCCAGATCCTGGGGCTTGAGGGCGGCACCGGGAGCGTAGTTCCCGTGCATGATCGCGTTCCGCAGGTGCGCGTAGATCTGCTCGGAGAGCATCTGCTTCCCCGACGAGGCTGAGGAGTGGATCGACTGACTCATGCCACCATCATAGACGATCTGACAAATAATCGATTATTGGTGTTATGGTCGATATGCAGGCGGACGGGAGACGGCAGCGGTGCGAGCCCTCCGTCGACCGCATCACCGCCCACCACCCCACGACACGACCTGAAAGGAACGATGCGACATGAGCGCCAACGACCCCTTCGCCCGGCTCCCCGAGGCAGCGTCCTTCGCCGTGACCAGTACCACCGTCGCCGACGGCGCCGCCTGGTCGCCCGAGCAATGGTCCTCCGGTGTCCCCGGCGGTAAGAACGTCTCCCCCCAACTGTCCTGGAGCGGTGCGCCGGACGGCACCAAGAGCTACGCCGTCACCGTCTACGACCCCGACGCCCCCACGGGGTCGGGGTTCTGGCACTGGGCGGTCGCCGACATCCCGGCCACTGTCACCGAGTTGCCCGAGGGCGCCGGCGACGACACCGGCTCGGGCCTGCCCGAGGGTGCCTTCCAACTGCCCAACGACGCCCGCGCAGCCCGCTTCATCGGTGCCGCACCGCCGGCCGGGCACGGGCCGCACCGCTACTTCGTCGTGGTGCATGCCCTCGACGTCGCCTCCATCGGCGTCCCGGCCGACGCCACCCCGGCCTTGCTCGGCTTCACCATGGCCGGTCACGTCCTCGGCCGCGCGGTCCTGACCGCCACCGCCGAAACCCCCGCCTGACGAACGGCAAACGGGGATCCTCGGGGGCGAGGAACCTGCGGACAGTCGTCGGCGCTGAGATCGATCTTGGGTTGGGGCGGGGTCAGCGGCGGGCGCTTCGCCATCCCCCGCATCATCCACGCACACGGAAATCCACCCGCCGCAGGCGGCGGTGAGGTGGATGTACCAGCCAGGCTGGATGTCCAGCTCCATAGGATCGCATACATCGGATGTATTTCCGGATCACAACGAGTGAATGTCGCGTTGACCAAGGCAGGTCACGTTGTGATCCGATCTTTACAAGCAGTCCCACAAGGAGTCAGCTAGACTTGAAGTGACCGGCACGATGGTGGACGCCGGCGGTGCGGTGGTGGCCGTGTCCAACTCCCCGTTGTGTGCCACCACCGTCCCCGTGTCCGGACCCTGTATCCCTTCGGCCGGCAGGCGCCTCCTCCGACACCGTCGCGGCACGCGGGACGCACCGGGGCCCACCTACCACCGCGCCCCCTCCCCCGCCTGCCGCTGCACCCCGCTCGCACCCCCCTGCCTGGCGCCGCACCCGACGGGTTCGCAACAGCCGACCGTGGCGGCGGACAGCCGCCGTCGACCCATTGCCGCAGGCCGGTCGACCCCGGCCGCCCGCCATCCAGCGCGCACCGCGACGAGGCGCGAGCACCGACGAGGGTCCGGTCGGTTCGCCGGCCGAGGAGATCATCGGCCGGCGACGCTTCCACGGTGGCCGCCCCGTGCCGCGCGTGATGTCAGGCGACAGCAAGCCAGTCGAAAGCGACTTACAACCAGCAACGGCTACAAAACTCGCTTAACAGCACAAATCGGAAGATTGGCGCTCCCGAGCCGGGTTCCCTTCCGTCACGGGCGATCGGGGCACAGCCGCCGGAAGCCCGCGGCCCCCACGCGGGCCGTACGGTCTCGACAGTTACCCGAGAGCACCGAAAGCGACCAGATGCTCCCGTTCGTTCCGCACGGCGACGAGGAAGAGCTCGCCGAACCCGCCCTCGCCCCTCGCGAGGCGGAGACCTTGCGCCACATAGCCGCCGGGTGCACCTACTCCCAGGCCGCCCGGCGCATGGGGGTCAGCCTGCACACCATCGACACCTACCTGCGCAGGGTACGGCTCAAGTTCGGGATCACCAGCAAGGCGGAGCTCACCCGGCTGGCCGTCGCGCTCGGCCTGTGATCTCGGGGACGGTCGCACGGGTGACCGTCCCCGAGGCCGCGCCCCGGTGGGCCGGCCGACACCGACGCCGACCGACACCGAGGCCGGGCGATGCAGAGGCCGGTCGACGCAGAGGCCGGTCGACACGGACGCCGGTGACCTCAACGGCACCACGCTCCCTTGAGCGGCGGACGGCCGTCGATGAGATAGGTGTCGACCGCGTCGTTGACGCACGCGCTGCCACGCTTGTCGTAGGCGCCGTGACCGTCGCCGTCGTAGGTGAGCAGCACGCCGGAGGACAGCTGGCCGGCCAGCCCCTGAGCCCACGCGTACGGCGTGGCCGGATCCCTGACGGCGCCCACGACCAGGATCGGGGCCGCGCCACTCGCGTGGATGGCACGCGGCGTGTCGACCGGTGCGACCGGCCAGTACGCGCATCTGAGCTCCGCCCATGCCATCATCTCCCCGAAGACGGGCGCGGCCTGGCGGAAGGCGGGCAGCCGTGCCTCGACCTGGCGTGCCGAGGTCTGTGCCGGCGGGCCGTCAAGGCAGACGATCGCCGCCATGGCCTCGGCGAAGTTGTCGTCGCCCCCGCCCACGGAGCCGCCGCCCAGTTCCAGCAGTCCCTCCCCGTCGCCCCGCAGGGCCCGCTGGAAGGCCGTTCGTATGAGCGGCCACGCATGCTCGCTGTACAGGGCTCCGCCGATGAGCTGGACGGCCGTCTCCTTGTCGACGACCTGCGCGCCCTTGCCGGGCAGCGGCCTGCGGTCGATACGCTCCAGCAGGCCGGCGACGCGCCGCCTGGCCGCCTTGGCGTCGGTGCCGAGCGGGCAGCCCGCGCGCCTGGCGCAGTCGGCGAGGAAGGAGTCGAGTGCCACCTCGAATCCGCGGGCCTGTGTGATCGCCGCGCTCGTCGGCCATGCCCTGGGATCGACGGCGGCGTCGAGGACCAGCCTGCCGACCCTGCCGGGGAAGCGCTCGGCGTAGACGGCCCCGAGGTAGGTGCCGTACGAGATGCCGAGATAGTTCAGCTTGGCATCGCCGAGCACGCCGCGCAGCACGTCCATGTCCCTGGCCGCTTCGACGGTCGAGACGTGGGCGAGCAGCTTGCCTGACCGGGCCTGGCAGCCGGCCCCGAACCGCTTGAGCTGGTCGGCGAGGTCGCCGGCCGTGGCGCGGACGCGCCTTCGCGGGTTCACCTCGGGGCCGAAGGTGCCGGTGCCCACCTCGGGCGCGCAGCGGATCGCCGTGCTCTCTCCGACGCCTCTGGGGTCGAACCCGACGACGTCGTAGCGGGCGCGCAGCCGCTCGGTGAGGATCTCACCGGAGACGAGGCCGAACCTCACCCCTGAACCGCCCGGCCCGCCCGGGTTCAGCAGGAGGGAGCCGATCCGCCGTTTCCGGTCGGCTGCCGGCTTGCGGATGACGGCCAGCGTGATCGTGTCCCCCGCGGGGTCGGCGTAGTCGAGCGGGACCTGGAGGCGGCCGCATTCGAATCCGTCGTCGCACTCGTTCCAGGTGATCCGCTGCTCGTAGAAGGAACGCAGCGCCCCGGCGTCCGCGGGGACGGAGGGCGGCCGGTCGTCGGCCCTCCCCGTGGCGCACCCGGCGGCCAGCAGCCCCAGCAGGACGGTGCCGACGGCGAGCAGGCCCAGCCGGACGCGCTCTCTCGGCGCCGTCACGCGTCCCTCCGCCGCATCAGGAGGACGGCGAGGCCGAACATCGCGGCCGTCCACGCGCAGTAGACGGCGAACCAGCCCCACGGAGCGGTCGAGGTCATGTCGGCGATCTGCATTCCCGCCACGTACGGCATGGCCCTGGCCACCGCCTGGGTCCCCGGCACGAGGCTCAGGACGCTCGGCATGACGTAGAACACGCCGATCATGGTGAGAATGGCGCCTGCCGTGTGGCGGATGATCGCGCCGACGGCCATCGCGAAGACGGCCAGCACCGTGAGATAGGCGGACAGGCCCAGCAGGGATCGCAGCACCTCGGGGTCGGTGAGGCCGCCGAGCACCTCCCCAGAGAAGAGCTGGACGGCGAGCGAGATCGCCGTCACGGCCAGCGAGACCACCAGGGTCGCCGCCGCGACCACCACCGTCTTGGCCATCAGCATGCGCCCGCGCCACGGCACGCTCATCAGCGAGGTTCTGATCATCCCCGAGCGGTACTCGCCGCTGATCGCCAGGATGCCCAGTACCAGGATGGCGATCTCGCCGAGCGCGTTCCCCGCCATGACCACGGCCACCACCTGGCCCATGGTCCTCGTCTCACCGCCGAACGGCGACACGGCCGACACGGCCGCGACGATGGCGCTGGTGCCGACGGCGAGCATCGCGAAGATCGCCAGACACCAGCGGACCGATCGCACCGAACGGAACTTGGTCCATTCGGCGCGGAGTACGTTGCCGAACCCGCCTCTCGCCGGTGCCAGGCCGGCCGCGGGCACCGCCAGAGTGGTTGCCACCATGATTCTCCCCCGTCAGATCGCTTCGTGCCGGTCAGGCGCCGGCCATGGTCATGGGCGCATCGGCCCGGAATTCGACGTGCTCCCGCGTCAGCCTCATGAACACCGATTCGAGAGAGTCGTTGCGCGTCCAGAGCTCGTGCACCGCCACTCCCGCTGTCAGCGCGAGATCGCCGACGCGCGATGTGGAGAGTCCGATGACGGTGAGTGAGCCGTCGGATTCCTTCCTGACCTGCCCTCCCGCGGCCTCCAGGACGGACTGCAGGACCATCGGGTGCGGGGCGCGCACGTGCACGGTCGCGAGCGAGTTGCCTGCCACGAACGCCGCCATGGCCTCGTCGGCGATGAGCCGCCCCTGGCCGATGACGATGACGTGGTCGGCGGTGCCCTGCATCTCGTTCATGAGATGGCTGGAGACGAAGACGGCCCTGCCCTGGGCGGCGAACGACCGCATGAGCGTGCGGACCCACAGGATGCCCTCGGGGTCGAGGCCGTTCATCGGCTCGTCGAGCACCAGGATCTCCGGGTCCCCGAGCAGCGCGGCCCCGATGCCCAGCCGCTGCTTCATGCCGAGCGAGAACCTGCCGACGCGCCTGCCCGCCACTGCCGAGAGCCCGACCAGGTCGAGCACGTCCGCCACTCTGGCGCGGCTGATGCCGTTGCTGTGCGCGAGGCACAGCAGGTGGTCGTGGGCGGACCTGCCCGGGTGCGCGGCCTCGGCGTCCAGCAGCGCGCCGATCTCTCTGAGCGGGTATCGCAGCCTGTGATACGGCCGGCCGTTGACGGTGGCGTTGCCCGACGTGGGGCGATCCAACCCCATGATCATGCGCATGGTCGTCGACTTGCCCGAGCCGTTGGGTCCGAGGAAGCCGGTGATGGCGCCCGGTCTCACCGTGACGGACAGGTCGTTCACCGCCAGGGTTCCCCCGAACCGCTTGGTCAGCCCCCGTGTTTCGATCATCTGGATGTCTCCGCGGTCTCGTGTCCTGCCGCCTCCTGCCCGTCGTGCGCGGGAGCGGAGTCGCGGCTCTTCAGCGGGTCATGCCGTTCTCACCCGCGTGGAGGCCCGCGTTCCTCTGTGCCGGGCCCTGCGTTCCAGTAAGCAGGACAGTCCATCGCGCGTCATGTCACTGAATTTCGCGGCTTGACAGAAGAGAGAGATCTTGATAATTCGGGAGGCCGGATCGCCTGGTGGAGCGCTACGATCGGGCGGATGCACGCACCCCTGTCCCTCCTCATGGGCGCGCCGGGCGCCGGCAAGACGACCCTGCTGCCGCACCTGCTGCGGTCCGCCGGTGGGCTGGTCGTGATGGAGATGGATGAGCTGCTCGAGGACGGCACGCTGATCGGTGTGACCATCGCCGACCCGGAGGCCGCGCCGATCTGGCCCGCCTACGACCGGCTGTGGCAGCGCGTCGTCACCATGGTCAGGCGGGCGGGGCATCCGGTGCTCCTGCTGTGCCCTGTGCCCGACCCCGAGGAACTCGCCCCGGACGGCCGCTGGGCGGCCCCGGTCCGCTGGGCGCTCCTCGACTGCCCGGACGAGGTGCGCCTGCACCGGCTGTGGGAGCGCGGCTGGGCCCAGGACTGGATCGAGGACGCGATGGCCGACGCCGCCCAGGGCCGCGCCCTCGCCCCTGCGGTCTTCCACAGCGACGACGACGTCGCCGGGCTGGCGGCACGAGTCCTCGCATGGGCGCGTGACGGCGCGCCCCAGCGCGTCGCCCGGGCCTGAGCGACCGCCTCACGCGACCCCGCCCCCGAGCGCCCGCCTCACGCGACCCCACCGCCCGAGCGGCCGCCTCACGCGACACCACCGCCCGAGCGCCCGGTGCCGGTGTCCCTCGGTCGCCCGGGAGAACCGGCCCGGGGGGGCGCCCGTTCTGTCCGCGGGCCGTCCGCTCG